>PMOV01000252.1:0-4163 GCA_003161195.1 Acidobacteriota bacterium
TGCGCCTGCGCCCGCCGGATCTCTTTCGCGTACAACCCCGCCATCGCTTCGATTGTCGTCAGAGGCGCGCTCGCGCCGTCCAGTCCTTGCGCCTGCAATCCGTAAAACGGCTGATCCGCGCCTACATTCTTCGCCAGATCGCGATAGATCAATACGTTTCCGCCGGCTCCATGCATACAGAAAAACGCCGGCCGCGTGCCCGGCGCCCCGTCCGCAGCCGGCGCTTGTATCGTCACCAGTGGCGACCACCCCGAAGCCGCCCCTGATACCTCAGGGGTTAATGTTGCCGTCCTTGCCGTTGTGGTTGTCGTCGCAGGCGCGCTGGCCGTCGCCGCCTGCATCTCCGCCTTCCGCTCCTCCAGCACCCGCGCCTGCTCTTCAATCGTTGGCGCCTCAAACAACGTCGACAGCGGCAACTTCACGCCAAACTCGTTCTCAATCCGCACAAACAAGTGCACCGCCAGCGACGAGTCTCCCCCCAAGTCAAAGTAATTCTGATCGCTCGCAATCGTGTCCACACCCAGCAGTTCCTGCCAGATGCGCGTCAGTTGTTGCGCTGTGCGCTGCGTGGTATGGTTGGTGCTTGAAGAAATGCCGTTCGCAGAAATGGCGTCTCCGGTCGATGCCACCAGACGCCTATCTCCACCAATGGCTGTGGGGTTAGTGGTACTCATCGCGTAGAGGATCCCAAGTTCCTCTGTTTCTTTTAACACCTAGGCAGGCAGAAAACTACGCGAACGTTACGATAATCCGTTCGGCCGCTGCATCTGCTGGGTGCAATCCAATGGCCACGAAGTTGACCCTTAAACCGCTGGGCCCGACGGACTTACATTATATCACCCTGTCTGCCTTCCCGAATGTTCTACCTTTTGGGTATGCTGTTTCCCTTAACATCCCACCCGTTCGCACTAATTCGCCGTTCCTACCGCTCTCCGCATTCCGTGTCGCATCCGCCAATCACGCTTTCTCTCCCCAATGCATTAGAATCCTGCCATGTTGCTCTGGGATGACTCCGCCACTCTCCTCCATCCCCAAGCCATTTCCTATCCGGAAATTCACGTATGGCGTGCCCCACTCACCTGTTCCCCGTACGCTCTCGCCGCCCTGGAAGCCACTCTTTCCTCCGACGAAAAAATCCGCGCCGCCCGCTTCCACTTTCCACGCGACCGCGACAGCTTCATCGCTGCCCGCGGCATTCTCCGCCAGTTGCTCGCTGGATACGCCCACATCCCTCCCGCCAAGCTAAACTTCGCCACAGGCCCGCAAGGCAAACCCTATCTGCCCGCGCAAAACGCCCCCGCACCCATCACCTTCAACCTCTCCCACTCCCACGGCTTGGCCCTCTACGCTTTCGCCGTAGGCCGCGAACTCGGCATCGATCTCGAATTCATCCGCCCCGATATCTCCGGCGAAGAAATCGCCACCCGCTACTTCGCTCCCGAAGAAGTCGCCGAACTCCTCGCCCTCCCCGCCGAGCAGCGCCCCGAAGCCTTCTTCCTCTGCTGGACCCGCAAAGAGGCCTACATCAAAGCCCGCGGCGAAGGCCTGCAAATCCCCCTAACTACCTTCCGCGTATCCCTAACCCCCGGCCAACCAGGGTTACTCACCAGCCCCGACGCCTCTCGCTGGACTCTTCGCGCCCTAACTCCCGGCGCGGGCTACGCCGCCGCCCTGGTCGCCGAAGGCCACGATTACCAACTCTCCCATTGGAACTACCATCCCCCATCCTGACAACTCCCAACGGGGATTCGCCGTCTTCTGCGCCTTTGTAGCGACGCCCGTTAGGGCGTCATCCTCCCTGCCGCCCACCCAAAAATCGCCTTCAATTCCAAAAACTCCTCTAGCCCCGCCGCACCCCACTCCCGACCATTCCCCGATTGCTTATACCCCCCAAAACACCCCGCAAAATCAATGCGCGCCCCATTCACATGCACATTCCCCGCGCGAATGCGCCTCGCCACCCGCCGCGCCCGCTCCACATCTCCAGCCGTCACATAGCCCGACAATCCATACACCGTATCGTTCGCAATCCGCACCGCATCCTCTTCATCCTCATATCCAATGATGCTCAGCACCGGCCCAAAAATCTCCTCCCGCGCAATCGTCATGTCGTTGCGCACCTCCGCAAACACCGTCGGCCGCACAAAATAACCCTTCGCCAGCCCTTCCGGCCGTCCCACTCCCCCGGTCACCAACTTCGCCCCTTCCGCCACCCCTGCGGCAATCATCCGCTGCACCTTCTCATACTGCGCCGCATTCGAGAGCGGCCCAATACTCCCTTTCGCCGAGGCATCCGCCACGCGCGTTGCCTCCGCCGCCTCCTTCGCCGCCTCCGCCGCCTCCTTCATCCGGCTCTGCGGCACCAGCATCCGCGTCGGCGCATCGCACGATTGCCCGGTATTGCGAAAACAAGCCTGGACCCCTTCTTTCACCGCCGCCGCCAGATCCGCATCCTCCAAAATAATATTCGCCGACTTCCCTCCCAGTTCCTGCGTCACCCGCTTCACCGAAGGTGCCGCCGCTGTCGCCACCGACACCCCCGCGCGCGTCGACCCGGTAAACGACACCATCGCCAGATCCTTATGCCCCGCCAGCGCCGCGCCCACCGTCGGCCCGTCACCATTCACCAAATTAAACACCCCCGCCGGAACTCCCGCCTCCTCCAGAATCTCCGCAAAGAAATACGCCGAAAGCGGCGCAATCTCGCTCGGCTTCAGCACCACAGTGCACCCCGCCGCCAGCGCCGGCGCCACCTTGCACCCGATCTGATTCATCGGCCAGTTCCACGGCGTGATCAGCCCGCACACCCCCACCGGCTCCTTCCGCATCAGCGTCGTCCCCTGCAACTTCTCAAACTCATACTTCTCCAGCACCTTCTCAATCTCCACAAAATGCGCCAGCCCCGCTGGCGCCTGCGCGGCCTTCGCCAGCCAACCCGGCGCGCCCATCTCCAACGAAATCGTCTCCGCCATCACGTCCATCTTCGCCGAGTACAGCTCAATAATCCGCCGTAGCAGCGCCAGCCGCGCCTCCACGCTGCTCTCCCCATAGCTAGCAAACGCCCGCGTAGCCGCCCCCACCGCCAGGTCCACATCAGCCGGACCACCCAGCGAAATCACCCCAACCTGCTCCTCGGTCGCCGGATTCACCACTCCAAGCTCCCGCACCTGCCCCACCGGCGCCACCCATTTCCCATCAATAAAAAACTTCCGGCAATCCTTCATAGTTCGTCCCCCATATCCCATTCAAATGAATCAGCTTATGCAATCATCCAGGCAAACGCTGCCCAATCGCGGTCGGCCATACAAAAAATATCGCAAATTTAGCCGTTGGTGGCACATGAAATGTCCGCTTTAACTAGCGCGACATGAGGTAGATAGCACGCTGGGAGGGCCGACCATGACAGTCTATCCCGCGCTCCCCCGGGAGCGGACGATGAATATGGAAGAAGTCCTGTTGCGAGCGATCAGCAAGCAGATCACGTTTTGACAAGCGGCGCATATTCTGCGCTACAGTCCGCGGCACCTGCAGCGTTACCGGCGCTGTGGTTTTGACGGGCTGTGCGGCCGGCGCACCGGGCGGCCCAGCGCCAGGAGCGTGCCGCTGGCGGTGGTCGAACAGATGTTCGTGTTGTATCGCGAAAAATATTTCGACTTCAGCGTGGGCGCTTTTACGAAAAGCTGCGCGAGAAGCACGGCATCGCGTACAGCTACACCTAGGTGAAGTTGCTGCTGCAGCGCGCCGGCGTGGTGGATGCTACGCTGCAGCGCAGCAAGCATCGCCGTCCGATGGTCGGCGTTTTTCCGTGAAACGTACATCGCCGAGCTGAACCGCAAGTTTGCGGTGCCTCCGGCGCAGCCTGAGAGCGCCTTTGCTTCCGCCCACGGTACGTCATCGTGAGCCAATACCCTGACGGCACCTGGAGTATGCGTTTCGGTGCGCAATTATTGGGCCGCTATCGTGCCGACGGCACAGCGCAGCGCGCGCCGGCCAACGCCAACTTTCCAGTAGGAGAATCCCGCACTCCCGCGGGATTTCCTCCTACCAGAGACCAAACACCGGCAGAAGGAAACGATCACCAGCGGACATATCACCTGCTTAAAAGACGAGGATATGTCCATGTTCTAGTTATATATAACTATTTCAATATAACTATCCAAAAA
>PMOV01000252.1:4185-4774 GCA_003161195.1 Acidobacteriota bacterium
ACTATCATCCCGCCTCGCACCTTGGAGGCTCGATGAGCTTCGGTTCTAGGCTGGAAGAAATTCGCGCTGGCTTTGACCGCCCTTTCTGGGTCGCCAACGTCAGCGAGCTTTTCGAGCGCCTTTCGTACTACGCGGTCTTCGCCTCGCTCGTTCGTTACCTCCACGAGGTTCTAGCGTTTCCCACCGAACGCGCCGCCAATCTCACCGGTCTCTTCGGCGGCTTGGTCTGGTTCCTCGCCATCTTTGGCGGCGCCATCGCCGACCGTATCGGCTTCCGTCGCGCACTCTCTCTCGCCTACCTGATTCTCGCCAGCTCCTACTTCCTGCTCGGCTCCATCGGCTCGCCGTGGTTTGCGCCCGTGCGCAGCGCTGTGCCGCTAGTTACGCTGGCAACGTTCCTCCTCGTCTTGCCGCCGCTTGGCGTGGCCCTGGTCAAGCCCTGTGTGGTGGGCACCACTGCCCGCGCCTCGCGAGAGAACGTGCGCTCCATCGGCTACTCCATCTACTACACGCTGGTGAACATCGGCGGCGCGCTGGGTCCGTGGCTGGCCGGCCATATCAATCAGCACTTGCCCACCGCCATCGTCTT
>PMOV01000334.1 GCA_003161195.1 Acidobacteriota bacterium
GGATGACCAGTTCTGGCTGCGCTCGGGGTTCTGGCTGCGCTGGGGATGACAGGTTCTGGCTAGCGGGTGCCGGCGGAATTGTTTTCCAGGACATTGTTGGGGCGCTTTAGGGTGGGCTTGCCGGAGGCGGGGGCGGGGATGTCTGAGCCGGGTGTGGCTTGCGGGGCGGCGCCGGTTGCCGGTGCGGCGGCGCTGATGGAGCCTTCGGAGTAGGGTTTTTTCAGATAGCCTTCGGCGACTTGTTGGGCGCTGGCGGTATCGTCGTTGGTCTGACGAGCTTTGCTGTATTCGTTTACGGCGCGTTCGCGCTGGCCAAGCAAATCGAAAATTTTGCCCAAGTAGATGTGGCTCCAGACTTCGGTCCATTTTTCGCCGGGATCGGGGACGGTCTGCAGCGCTTCGCGGAAGGCGTTGGCGGAGGCCTGGTAATTTTTCTGGGCGAAGAAGGCTTCGCCCATGCGGAAATTGGCGAGCGGGCGATTGGGTTGAATGGAGAGGGCTTTCTGATATTGGCCGACGGCGTCGTAATAGCGGCCCTGCTCGGCGAGTTCTTCGCCGCGGGCGATGGCGGCGCGGGCGCGCAGCGTGCCGCTACCTTTCAAAATTAAGTTGCCGGGATCGATCCGGATGCCGCCGGGTTTGGGGCGGCCAAAGGTTTCGATGGTGAAGGCGGATTCCGTGCCGGTGACGTCGATGGTTTTGATTTCGGGATTGCCTTCGGTGTCCACGCGGAGGTCGACGGGCATGCGGAAGGTGTCGAGTGGCTGCTTGATTTTTCCGGCGATGCGGAAGCCCTTGGGGGTGCGATAGACGACGTATTCGACGGTGAACTCGGGAACTCCGGTGGAATTGAGCCACTGGACGAAGAAGCCGCGCAACTGGTCGGGGGTTTCGCCGCCCTTCATGGCGGTTTTTTGCACTTTTTGCACGGCCATGGCCTCGAATTGTTCGATGGTGGCGCTCTTGCCGGCAAAGCGTTCGTAGAAATCGCGCAGCAAGGCGTGGAAGGGAACGTCGCCCATTTGCGCGCGCACCATGTGAAAGATCATGGCACCCTTGTTCATGACGACGGAGCGATAGTCGGGCGAATAGGGAGCGAGGCGGGCGGATTGCGCGATGGGCGCGGCGTCTTCGTACATCAAGGCGCCGACGGCGAATTCGTCGATGGTGCGCAGGCCGGCTTCCTTGCCGGCGTTTTCTTCGGCGTAAAGAGCTTCGGAATATTGCGCGAGGCCATCGCTGATCCAGACGTCGTTGGTGCTGGCGGGAAGAACTTGGTTGCCCCACCACTGCGCGGCGACGTTGCGGGCGATGGTTTTGTCGCCAGTGTGGGGATTCCAGGCGCGCTGGCTGAGGAAGACAACCCCCGGGCCGGCGAAATCGCGCAGCGTGCTATCGGGCATCTGGATGATCTGCATGTCGGAATCGGGAAGCGCGCCGAACATATCGGTGAAGATGGTCATGCTGCGGGCGACGCTGGCGGCGAAGTCGGCGGCGTTGCCGGACTGTTCGCGGGGCGCGAAGACGGCGACCTTGATGCCTTCGGCTTCCTTGGGATTGAACTGGAGATTGCCGGCGACAAAGCTGCCGTTGGGCGCAGGCGTCTTGCACTCGAAGGTGTATTGGAGTCGCCCCCCGGCGAGGGCGCCGGTGGGTGGCATGGGCTGCGGCGCGGCGGCTTTGCCGGTGCCAGCCACGGCCCAGCTATCGGGCACATTGAGGCGGAAGGTGCCAGTGTAGCGATTCGAGGGGTAATTGGTGAGCGGGAACCAGCGCGCGGGGAGGAGCAAGTAGGCCGCGTCGCGGTCGATGAAGGCCACCTTGATACCGGGCACGGGACTGTTTTCGGCGTTGGCGAGGAGGCCGACGTAAGAGAAGGTGAGGGAGACTTTGCTTTCGCGGGGGACGCTGCGCGGGAGAGAAACGGTGACGTAGAGGCTGTTCTGATTGTCGCGCTCGAAGGTGAGCGGCTTGCCGGACTCGTCTTTGACTTCGCGGACTTCCAGGTTGGGATGAAGCTCAACGCGGAGGGTGTTGGAGGCTTCGAGGGCGCGGAAGTCGACTTTGGCGGTGGCGGTGAGAACCTGGCTGACGCCGTCGAGGGTGGCGCTGACGTCGTAATTTTGCGCGAGGAAGGCGACTACGCCGCCGCGTGGGGCTTGGGCGTGCGTGGCGGCGGGCTGCAGCGAGGCGGTGGCGGCGCAGGTCAGGATGCCCAGTAGCGTGGGGAGCAGCGTTCGGCGGCAGGCCATCAGATACCTTTCGGGAGCGGCGCGTCGGTGTGCACGTCGGGACTGGGTAATAGGATACCGGGAGCGTCTTTAGCGTTGCCAAGCAGGCGGAAAGAGCGGGGAGGCACGCAACCCGGGGTGAGCACCATGGTTGTAAGAGTAGCGCCGCGCGGGCGGTTGCCGCAACTTGCTCACGGCTGCATTAGCAAGGCGAAAGCGCCCGCCTCCCCGGTTACACCGGGGCAGGCAGAAGGCGGCCGCTACAACGGCAAAAGGCGAGAATGGTCAACGCAAGAGGGCGACGATTTCTTCGGCGGCGCGGGCCACGGCGCCGGGAGGGCCGAGTTTTTCGCGGACTTCGGCTAGGTCGGCGCGGAGGGATTGGCGGGCGTCGGAGTTGGTGAGCAGGCTATGGAGTTCGCGGGCGGCGTTGTGCGGGGTGAAATTGTTCTGGATGAGTTCGGTGACGACTTGGCGACCGGCGATTAGGTTGACCATGCTGAAAAATTTTGTGCGGACCAGCGGTTTGGCTAGCGCGGCGGTGATGGGGGTTACTTTGTAGACCACCACCATGGGGACGTCCAGGAGGGCGGCTTCGATGGTGGCGGTGCCGCTGCAGATTAGGGCGGCGTCGGCGCAGGCTAGGGCGTTGTAGGTTTGGTCCTGGACGACCGTGGCGCAGATATTGCTGACGGAGACGAGGCGATGGATATGGGAGAGATCTGCGCCGGGGACTACGGCTATTAGAAAGGAAAGTTCGGGGTGCGTTTTTTTAAGCTCCGCGCAGGCGGCTAGCATGGTGGGCAGGTGGCGCGCGATTTCGCCCACGCGGCTGCCGGGGAGGAGCGTGACGATGGGGCGCGCGGGGTCGAGCCCGTGTTGCTGGGTGAATTCGGCGCGGGATTGCGTGGCGTGGACGGCGTCGACTAATGGGTGGCCGATGAATTTTGTGGGGACGCCGGCGTTGGCGTAGAACTTTTCTTCGAAGGGGAAGATGCAGAGGGCTTTGGCGAAGCGGCGGCGAACTACGCGGACGCGCCAAGGGCGCCAGGCCCAGAATTGCGGGCAGACGTAATAGACGTTGCGGATGCCTAGAGGCTTTAGCTTGCGGGCTAGGCGGAGGTGGAAGCCGGGGAAGTCTGTAAGGATGGCGAGGGCGGGCTTGCGCGTGCGCGCTGCGCTTACCAGTTTGCGCATGGCGCGGATTAGTTGCGGGAGGTGGGCGAGGATTTCGGTGATGCCGAGGACGGAGACTTCGGAATAGTCGGTGATTACGTCTACGCCAGCGGAACGCATTTGGTCGCCGCCCATGCCGAAGATTTCGACGTCGAGGCGAGATTTTATTTCTGTGGCCAGGCGGGCGGCGTACATGTCGCCGCTAGCTTCGCCGGCTGAGAGTAGGAGCGTCGGGGGCATTTATGGATGGGAATGCGCGAACGGAGAGGTTGCGCGAAGAGAGAGGAAAGAAGGGAGGCGAGGAGAAAAGATAGCGCAGAGGCGCAGAGGGCACGGAGATGCGCAGAGGAAGAAAGAGGAAAAGCGCGGGGAGAAGATGACGCGGTGAGTCGTGATACCGAGTTGGCAGTCGTAGTAGATGAAAATAGAGGCTCGCGGCAGGCCTAAAATCTGTTTCATAAAGAAGAAGTGGCGAGTGGCGAGTGATGAGTGGCGAGTCGAGCTTATTTTGTGGGGAGACGAAACGGCATTTTCAGGGCAGCGGCGCAGAGGCCGGCGAGTAAGAGTTTGCGCGTCAGTCATGCGCGGGCATCGGCGTCGGCAGCGCTGTTGTGACGCCGGTTAGTGGGGAATTTTCAACGGCGGGGAGGCCTAGTTCCTGCTCTTTGTATTGGAGCTGGTAGAGGCGGTAGTAGATGCCGCGGACGGCGAGGAGTTCCTGATGGGCGCCTTGTTCGCGGAGGCGGCCTTTGTGGAAGACGAGGATGCGGTCGGCATATTGGATGGTGCTGAGGCGATGGGCGATGACCATGGCGGTGCGTCCGGAGAGGAGACGGTCCAGGGCTTCGCGGATTTGCAGTTCGGTTTTGGTGTCGACGCTGGAGGTGGCTTCGTCGAGGATGAGGAAGCGGGGATTGTGAGCGAGGGCGCGGGCGAAACTGATGAGCTGGCGCTGGCCGACGGAGAGCGTGGAGCCGCGTTCATTGACTTGGGTGGCTACGCCTTCGGGTAAGGCGCGGACAAAATCGCCGAGGCCGATTTCGTCGACGGCTTTTTCTACCGTGAGGCGATCAATGCCGGGCGTGCCGAGGCGGATGTTGGATTCGATGGAGCCGGTGAAGAGGAAAGGGTCTTGCAAGACGATGCCGAACTGGCGCCGCAGATCCTGGAGATTCATCAGGCGAATATCCACGCCATCGAGGAGGATTTGGCCGCGTTGCACGTCGTAGAAGCGGAGGAGCAGAGAGATGAGGGTGGTTTTTCCGGCGCCGGTGTGGCCGACGATGGCGACGGTTTGTCCGGGGCGGATGACGAAGCTGACGTCGCGCAGGACCCAGTCGGCGTCGTTGAGCGTGGTTTCGGGAACTTGTTTGTAGCTGAACCAGACATTGCGAAATTCGATTTCGCCGCGCGGGTTGACGAGACGGGCCGCGTCGGGATTGGAGTCGATGGTGACGGGCTCGTCGAGCAGGCGGAAGATGCGCTCGCTGGCAGCCATGGCGGACTGGAGAATGTTGAATTTTTCGCTGAGATCTTGAATGGGGCGAAAAAAGCGCGTGGCGTACATGGTGAAGGCGGCGAGGACGCCGAGGGAGAGTCCGCCGCCGAGGATGCGGTTGCCGCCGGACCAGTAGATCAGGGCGATGGTGGCGATGCTGAGAAATTCAACGCCGGGATAGAACAGGGCGAAGGCCAGAATGGCGTCGCGCCAGGCGAGCATGTTGTCGCGATTGCGGCGCTCGAACTCCTGCTGGGCTTTGGGTTCGCGATTGAAGAGTTGTACGACGCCCATCCCGGAGATGTACTCCTGGAGGAAAGCGTTGATGCGGGCGATGGCCGTGCGGATGCGGCGGTTGGCGTCGCGCACGAATTTGCGGAAGAAATAGGTGACGCAAAGGATGAAGGGCAGGACGGCGAAGGCGTCAAGGGCCAGGCGGCGGTCGATGGAGAAAAGCCAGACGGCCATGACCACGAGGAGGAAAAAATCGTTG
This sequence comes from Acidobacteriota bacterium, assembly GCA_003161195.1. Classification (GTDB taxonomy): domain Bacteria; phylum Acidobacteriota; class Terriglobia; order Acidiferrales; family UBA7541; genus Acidiferrum. The sequence continues at coordinate 5,399 of PMOV01000334.1, forward strand.
ATCATGGTGACGACACCGGCGGCGAAGAGGTCGTTGAGGGCGTCGACGTCGGTGGTGACGCGGGTGAGCAGGCGGCCGACGGGGTTGCGGTCGAAGTAGTTCATGGGCAGGCGCTGGATGTGGCGGAAAATTTCCGTGCGCATGTCGTACATGGTTTCCTGGCCAACGCGCTGCATGATGCGGATCTGGATGTATTGGGCGAGGAAGTCGAAGATTAAAACGCCGAGGAAGATCAGGCTGATCCACTTGACCCCGGCCCAGGCGGCGGATTCAGCGATGGCACCGTTGACCGCGGGGGTGAAATAGCGGTCGATGGCGGTGCGGAAAATCATGGGCGGGGCAAGTTCGAGGGGGGTGACGATGGCGACGAGGCCGAGGGCGAGGACAACACTCCAACGATAGGGGCGCATGTACGCGAGCAAACGCCGCATCAGGTGCGAATCGTAGGCTTTACCGAGGGCTTCTTCTTCGTGAAGATTGCTCATGCGCGTTCCAACTCTTCTTCGAGCAACTGCTTGTGATACAACTCGGCGTAATAGCCGCCGCGGGCAAGGAGTTCGTCGTGCGTGCCGCATTCGGCGATGCGGCCGTCGCGCAGGGTGACGATCTGGTCGGCGTTGCGGACGGTGGAAGTGCGGTGCGAGATCATGATGGTGGTGCGGCCGGCCATGATGCCGCGCAGGCCGGTGAGGATGCGCTCTTCGGTTTGTGTGTCCACACTGGAGAGGGAATCGTCGAGGATGAGGATGCGCGGGTCGCGGACGACGGCGCGGGCGATGGCGGTGCGCTGTTTTTGCCCGCCGGAGAGGGTGATGCCGCGCTCGCCGACCATGGTTTGATACTTTTCGGGGAAGTCCTGGACTTCAGCGTCGAAGCTGGCGACGGTGGCGGCTTCGCGGACCCGCGGCTCATCGTATTGCGGCAGGCCAAAAGCAATATTTTCGCCGATGGTTTCGCCGAAGAGGTAGGTGTCTTGCGGGACGTAGCCGATGGCGCGGCGGAGGGAATCGAGTGGCCATTCGCGGATGGGATGGCCGTCGATGAGCAGCGCGCCGTCGGGAGCTTCCCACAGCCGAGCGACGAGTGATGCCAATGTGGATTTGCCGCTGCCGGTTGGGCCGACGATGGCCAG
>PMOV01000125.1 GCA_003161195.1 Acidobacteriota bacterium
GGCGTTCAGAATATCCGGAGGATTTGGCAGATATTCGGCAATCTGCATCAGATTGATGTTGCCGGCCGCGTCAAAAAATCGCTGGTAGTGATCCCTCGCTCCTGACTTGGATTTGACGTATTGATACGTGCTGTAGACCAGGTTGGCGTAGCCCGCGCCCGTCGAACCGTCCCAATACTCCGGCACATCGTCAAAGCGGAATCCGTCCACGTGAAACGTGTCCAGCCAAAACTGATTCACGGAATAGTAGTAGTCCTGTGTGAGCCGCTTGGAAAAATCGTTCAACGTGCCGTAATCACCGCTGCCGCCATTGAAAGGATTGGGGAGATCGTTCTGCAGCGCGCCATACAACTGCGTGTACGCGAAATCGCCGCCGGTGTGGCCGTAGACGGAGTCCACAACCACGGCGATTTTCTGCTGGTGACAAAGATCGACGAAATTCTGAAAGTCAGACGTTTTGCCAAATCGTTCGGCGACGCAGAAATAACCAATGGGATCGTAGCCCCAGTCGATGGTGGCCAGCACGTTGGAGACGGGCATCACTTCGATGCAGTTGATGCCCAGATCGGCGAGGTAGGGAAGTTGCTTGATGGTGCGCTCGAGGTCGTCGCGAAATTCGCTGATCATCAACTCGTAGATAATGGCGTTTTTGAGCGGCGGCGTTTTCCAGACGGTTTCATTGGGGGAGAATGCGTACGGCGTGGCCCCGACGGTTATCGCCGACAAGCGTCCGACGCCCACTTCGCGGGAGAACGGGTCGATGATGAAGTCGATATCGCCGCGCGTGGGACTGTGCACAAGATAGCGATAAACGTAACGCCCGGGTTGCCCGAAGGAAGAAGATCCCGGCGGCGGCGGCGCGGTGCTTAGATCGATCTGGCCGGACCAATAATCGCCGTAGGTCGGATCGACGGAATGCGCTTGCGGCACAACCGCCGGCTGCGCGGTCTGAAGATACTGGTCCGTCTCATGGATGATTTTAACGGAAACCGCATATCCCTGCGCGGGGTCCACGCCCGGCAGAAAAATTCCGAATTGCAAGACCTTGCTGGATATTTCCAGGGCCCCCAACTTGTTCATCGGAAGGTAATTCATAAACACCACCGCGCGGCCGCCGAAAGATTGGGAGAGAGCCGTAGTCTACTCCATCTTTTAATACTCAGCAAAAGGTGTACCGGTCGCGGATGGCGTCCGAACAGCCGGCCGCGCGCTGTAAGTCGCCACAGATCTAACCGCTGTGCTGCTCGCTCCTCGCCCCCCGCATCAACGCAAAATAAATCGCCCCCGCCACCACAAATCCCACAAACCACGCATAGTCATACAAGAACCGTACCGCCGGCACCAGCAGCCCCGCCAGCGCCACGCCAATCCCCGCCGCCAGCGCCACCAGCGCGCGAAAATTAAATCCGCCGCGATACTCATACCGCCCGCCGCGCCGGTACAAATCCGCGATCGCCAGTCTCCTCCCGCGCAAAACGTGGTAATCGCAAATCATAATCCCGGCAATCGGCCCCAGCAGCGCCGAGCATCCCACCAGCCAGCCGAAAATATACGCGCTGAAATCCGCCAGCAACTTCCACGGCATCATGCAAATCCCCACCACGCCGGTGATAATCCCCCCGATGCGAAACGAAATCAGCGACGGCCGCAAATTAGAAAAATCGTTCGAAGGCGACACCACATTCGCCGCCACATTGGTGTTCAGCGTCGCCAGCAGCAACGCAATCAGCGCCACGCATGCCACCGCCGGCTCATGAAACCGGCTCAGCAGCGCCACCGGATCCCAAATCGCCTCGCCAAACAAAATCGCCGAAGCCGACGTCACCGCCACCCCGATAAACGCATACAGTGTCATCGCCGTCGGCAATCCCAGCGCCTGCCCCACCATTTGCGCGCGTTGCGATTTGGCGTAGCGCGTAAAGTCCGGAATGTTCAGCGCCACCGTCGACCAGAACCCCACCATGCCCGTCAACGCCGGCACAAAAAAATGCATCGACTCCGCGGTGGTGCGAAATTTGCTCGGCGCGCTCAGCACTGGACCAAATCCGCCCGCCTTCCGCGTGATCCAGAACAGCAGCAACAACCCAATCGCCAGCATGAACGGCGCGCCAATTCCCTGCAAAAATTTGATCGTCTCAATCCCGCGCCACACCACCGCCATGTTGATCGCCCAGAACACCAGAAAGCACACCCACGCCGCCCCCGCCGACTCGCCCGCCGCCGGCCACACAATTTTCAGCATGGAAAAAATCGCCGCCCCGCCAATCCAGCACTGAATGCCAAACCATCCGCACGCCACCAGTGCCCGTAACACCGCCGGCACATTCGCGCCGCGCACCCCAAACGACGCCCGCACAAACACCGGAAACGGTATCCCGTATTTCGCCCCCGCATGCGCATTCAGCAGCATGGGAATCAGCACCATCACGTTCCCCAGAAAAATCGTCCCCACCGCCTGCGCCCAATTCATCCCCCCGGCAATCAACCCCGACGCCAGCATGTACGTCGGTATGCACACGCTCATCGCCACCCACAGCGAAGCATAGTTGTACGTCGTCCACGACCGCCGATTCGCAGGAATCGGCGCCAAATCGTCGTTATACAGCGATGGATCGGCAGAAACGGATAAGTCAGAGAAAAGATCAGTGGAAAGAGACGAGTCTTCGTTCGCACGCTGCATCAATGGTCTGGAGGCTCCCGGCGCCGGAATGAGCCGCCAGCCTATAGCAACCTTGCCGGAAATTCCAGCGCCACGGCGCCTCTTCGCAGATTCACTTTGTCTCCCCCATAGACAAATGATCGATCCGCGTAGGGGCATCCCGCGACCCCGGGACCGTTCCCGTCCGTGTCAGGCGTAGGGGCACGATAAATCGTGCCCTCTTTCCTCTATCCTGTCGGGAGGGCCCGACTTCAGTCGGGCCGCAAACCGCGCAAAAAACCCTTCATTACAGAAGCAAACAAGGCGGACCTTAGGTCCGCCTTGTTTGCCTGCCGCGCCCGCTCTTCTCTAGTAGCACAGGCTTTCAGCCTGTGCGCTTTTCGTTTCTTGGCATTACATTTGCGCGACAGATTAAGTAAACACGTCGCGTTTGTTCCCATGGTTCCCACGAGCCGTTTTAAGAAGTGGCACGGCCCCGGCCGTAACCAAACATTAATTAAGCGCCTTCCTTGCTCTCCTCGCCAAAACTCCCGCACCTCGCGCGCATCTTCTCCCGAAACTTTTCCCGCTCCTCAGGCGTCATGCGCCCCCAGCTCCCGTCCTTGCCGAGACGCCATCGAGAGCTGCCGTTGCCGCGCCCGTGGCTGCCAAATAGAATGCGGCAAAGCGCCAGCAAGCCGAGAGCTTGCCAGAACGTCAGGGCGTGCCAGCCGAAGAGCGTGGGTAGCAACCAGTTCCACAGCCGCATGACCACTTCTCCGCCGATAAACACGAATAACACCAGCGCCGGCGCCGCCAGCAACGCGATTAGCCATTTTTTTCTCATGTCCGTCTCCTCACTTACTAAAAAATTCGTCGTGTAGGGCTTGTAAACGCTCGCGCAGATGCAGCACGGCGTAGCGTTTGCGCGCCAGCAAAGTATTCACATTCACGCCGGTTTCCTGCGCCAGCTCCGCGAAGCTGCGGCCCTCGATTTCGTGGGCCACGAAGACTTCACGCTGCTCGGCAGGCAGTTTCGCAAGCGCACCGCGCAATTCGTACAGCAAGGCGTCGCGCGCAAAAAGCGCTTCCGGGCCGGCATCAGGCGAAGGCAGCCAGTCCTCGATGCGCAGCAGCTCCCCTTCTTCATCCCTGGCTGCGGCGTCGCTCCAGTTCGCCGGGCGCTTCTTGCGAAAAAGGTCGGTGATTCGATTGCGCGCTACGCGAAACAGCCAGCCGGTCACATAATCGATGGGCATCAGCAAGCGGTTAGCCTCCACCAGTTCGGTGAAGACGTCCTGAAACAACTCTTCGACATCGGCGGGGTTAGCGACCCGCCTGCGAATAAAATTGCGCAGCCGCGACCCTTCCGTGGCCATGACCTCGGAGATTTTCTCGTCCTGCTGCATCATCGCTGCCATGCTCACCGGCTCATCCATCCACTAAGCTAGACGAATCCCGCCGCGAAATATTGTGCAGAATTTGTCGGCGTGGGCGGTGGACGGGGAAGGAGGGTTGCGCCAGGCCCACGGCCCCGGTCTTCAGCAGGGGAAACCAGGGGACGAAACTGGGGAACCGGCGGGGACCGACTGGATGTTTCCCTGATTCCTATCCGTCCTGGAACCGTCTCATCCCATTCGAACGATATACCGCTCGATAAAATGTCTTGACAATAGCTAAGCCTTATGCTAGCGTGCCGTATGCTGGCGAACTTCGCCCTCGCATCGTCGCTCCACCCTTCTTCTTCAACCCACCTTGCCCCATCTCGTGTCGTCCAATTTTGCCCCTTTAGAATGATAACGATACGCATTGCTCCCCGCGTAAACCCTTATGGCTCACAACGATATGAAATGCCCTACCGTACACCCCATCGCTGCTCCAACCACTCCATAACTCCTTTGTTTTCAAGGGCGCCGATTGGTACCCTTGATCACACATTCGCACCCCCTTGCCAGCTGTTTTTCGTCCTTTACCCAACCAAAACGTCCAGGCTAAGCGATCCTTATCGCCGTATGCGTCGCGCGCACATCCAACCAGTCGTCTCCAAGAAATGCCACTCAGGCCAGCGAAGCCCACGAACCCACGGCGGCCACGAAGCCACCGAGGGCCGCCGAGACTGCGGTGGCGCGAAGGAGGGTTGATGATGAAGGCTGAAAAAATGGCGACGAGAAACACGGCGCGAGTCCTGCGGAGAAGCGTGTTGGGCATCGGTGTGTTGGCGTTGCTGGCTGTTGGCGGCGGGCTGTTTGCCAAGAGCTTTGCGCGTCCCTTGTCGAAGCCCGTGTCAAAGCTCTTGTCGAATAACGATGCGCAGCCCTCGTCACGACCCTCTTCACAGAACGATGCATCGCGCGTGCATAACATTGTGCTGGTGCACGGCGCGTGGGCCGATGGTTCAGGCTGGCGCGGCGTGTACGACATTTTGGCGAAAGACGGTTACAACGTCACCATGGTGCAGGAGCCGGAGACCACCTTCGCTGACGATGTGGCGGCCACCAGGCGCATCCTGGCATTGCAGGATGGACCGACCATCCTCGTGGCCCACAGTTACGGCGGCGCGGTGATTACCGAAGCTGGCACCGCTCCCAACGTCGTCGGCCTCGTGTACATTGCGGCGCACATGCCGGACACCGGCGAAAACGAATCCGCCGACGGCAAAAAGTTTCCCAGCGACCTGGCCAAGTCCACGGCGATCAAGAAGACCCCGGACGGCTTCACCTATCTCGATCCGGCGCAATTCCACGAATTTTTCGCCGCCGATTTGCCGGACGCCGACGCCGCATTTCTAGCTCGCGCGCAAGTGCTGAACTTCGGAGCGAATTTCGCCGGTGTCATCACCGACGCGGCTTGGCGCAAGAAACCAAGCTGGATGGCCGTCGCCGCCAAAGACCGCACCATCAACCCAGACCTCGAGCGCTGGTACGCCGCGCGCGCCAACAGCCACAAAGTGGAAATCGCGGGCGCCAGCCACTGCGTATACATCTCCCACCCCAAGGAGGTCGCCGCGTTAATCGAAGACGCCGCCACGCACGCGCGGTAATGTCCATCGGCGCATCTGCAAGTTTCGCGACCATCGTTTTTCGCTGGCGAATTCGATGTGCGCTGCGGAGTCTGTACTTGCTCTAGGTATTCTTTTGGAAGTTGGCTTTCTCCATGGCGCGGCGCACTTCGGGATTTTTCATAAAATATTCCCACACGAAGCCGGTGCGCGCATTCTCCGCCATCAGGATGGTGATCCCGGCGTCGATGCCGATCACATCCGGGCTGGCCCAGTTGGTAAGCGGGTTGAACGCGTCCACGAATCCGTAAGTGGCCCAGGCCACTTGCGAATATTTCTCGCGCACCGTCTTGAGGACGCGCAGCGTTTCCTGCGGCAGAAAGGGCAGGGAGCCAGCCGACGCGCAGGGCACCACGCTGCCATCGGGATGGCCCATCATCGGGGGACCGCCCCACGCGGTGTAGCCTTTTTGCGAATCGCTCGCGGTGATGCCCCAAAGGTCTTCGGTGTAGTCCGGAAATTGGTGCGACATCTCGATGCACCACAATTTGTGCACCTCCGTGGCGATGGCGGAGTTGGTGAAGTAGTCGGCGTACTTGTCGTGGCGCCCGCGAAAATCAAACCACGCGTGGGAATACTGGTGGACGAAAAGCGGAGCATACGCGCCGATGTAGCGAATGCCGTTAAATTCAAAGTGCGGGCGACTCCAGGCCTCCCAGGCGGAAGCGGCCAGCGGTTTGGTGTTGGACCCCATGCCTAAGAGATAGAGCATCATCAGTTCGCTGTACGAGTCCCAGCGCGTTTTAATGAAACCCTTTTCCGGAGTCCAGCCCATGGACAATGTGGATTGCCCCTCGAGAAACCAGCCCCAGTCGATGCGATCGTAGAGCTTGGCCACCAGCGAAGAGACTTCGTCGTTGGCGAAGTAGCCGCGGCAGGTGAGCGCGCCGCACAGAAAGATGGCGGTGTCGATATCGGAAAGTTCGGATTTGAAGATGCGTTCACCGTTGTCCATCTTCAGAAAGTGGTAGAAAAATCCGTGCTCGTTGGGGAGTTTTTCGAGGGCGAAGTGCAAGGTAGCGAGGACGCGCTGCAAGATGAAATCGCGCGGCTGCCAGTTGCGCTGCGCGGCGATGCACAGCGCGGTGAGGCCGAAGCCGGTGGCGGCGATGCTGGCCACGTTGCGGGCGTCCTGCTGGCGGGCGAGACTGCGGTCTTTCACGAGGCCGACGGCGGGGTCCACGGAATCCCAGAAAAATTGGAAGGTGGTGCGCTGGATGTCTTCGAGGAAGGCATCTTCTTGCGGAGAGAAGCGGTAGCGGGTGGCGGCGCTGGTGGAGGAAGCGGTCGCTGGGGCCGCGGGCGGCAGCGGCGGTAGTATGGGCGGACCTTGTCTTTGCGGAGCGGAGCCGAGGGCGAGCAACGGGTAGGGGAGAGAGAAGGCGGCTCCGGCGCCCAGGAGCTGGCGGAGCGCGGCGCGACGGGAAAGGACAGCCGACGGGCGCGACAAAGCGTTTAGTAAATCGGTTTTCTTAGGCGTCATCAAGAGCTGGGAACGCGGTTAGACTTACCCCTCCGAGTGTAGGCAAAGGATGCGGAAAAGGGCAAGGAGTTTGCGGAGGGCGCAACAGGCGCGGCGTAAAAACGGAAGCGGAAGCAACGGCGGCGGTCGGCGTAAGTAGTGGCGAAGAAACGAGATGGGGCTGGGCGGAGGAAGCTGGCGGGTAGGCGTAAGCGCGGGTGCTGGTGGCCATTTTTATATTTCGCGGGATAGAGAAGAATTCGGTACTTCGCGGGCATCTCATTGCTATCCTAGTTCGTATATGTTCATGACTTAGGGGCGGTTAGCAATTCGGCGGAAACTGGCGCCGCATGGAGTCTTCGGATTGTTCTAGCTGCTGTAAGAAGGATGCGGGTCGCTGGAACCTTGTGGACGATCCGGGGTTTGCACTTCGTAGGAGCGAGAGGGTTCGCAGAACGAAAATGGCCACCTACCGGCACCAGCTTGGGCAGCATGAACGACGCAGGGTTGCGCGAATCGCGCCGGACTTGCTGACGTACGCCTCGTTTGGCGGCAGCAATGGCGGGATGGTGTTGGATGTGAGCGAGCGAGGGTTGGCGGTGGTGACGGCGCTGGCCGTGCCTCCCGCGTCGGTGCTGCAGCTCTCGATCGCCGCCGACGCGACGCATGACGCCATGGAAGTGACCGGGCGGGTAACGTGGATCTCCGAGTCTCGGCGGCGCCTGGGGATTGAGCTGATTGAGGTTGCGGGCGACGCACGAACTGCCTGGGAATTGTGGACGGCTGCATTGCTAGCACAGCGCGGGGCGGCGGAGGGTAACGAGCAGTCGGTAGCTCCGGCCCAGGCGCCGGTTCCCGCGGCGGTCAAAACACCACCTTTACCGGTTCCAGTGGCGCTGCCGACACCGACGCTGCTTCCGCACGCGGTTCCTGACGGCGGGCGGTGGGCCCTGGTTGAGGCAGAGAACGCGGTTCGGGCCGAGCAGGCGGTGCCGCATGTGCAGATGCCGGCGACGAGCGCGGGAAGCGCATCGGCTACGCGAACGACGGCGGAGAGCGCGCCGAAGAGATCGTTGGAACTGGTCGCAGGGAAAGAGAGTGTGGTTGGCGAAAAGCCTGCACCGGAAAGGGCGGTAGGGTTGGAAGCGGCCGACCGCGCTGGTTTGCTCAAGGCCGAGATGTCAAAATCCGCTGCAACGCGCGGCGCTGCAACCAAGGCCGCTGCAACCGGCCGCGGTGCGCCGCGCGCTGACGTGTTCAAGGCTGATTCGGGCCGCGGCGAAGAGCGCGACGACGGGGTAGCCAGCCCAAAGAAATCCCCGGAAGCTAGCCATGCGCCGAATGCTGAGCACGAACCGGGGAGTCAGCTGTATGAGCGTAAATGGTTGATCCTGGGGATCGCTGTGGTGGTGGCTGGGAGCTTTGCACTGGGAACGTTCATTGGGCGGAACGTCCTTGGAGGGATGGGACAACACATCCATTGGCGTTCAGCGACGACGCCACCCGAGGTCGCGCCGCCGGTCGGCGGCACGTCCTGGACAACGGAAAAGACGAATGCACGGGAAGCGGCCGCGAGCCATGAGGCGGTTTCCCCGGCAATAAGCGCAAGGAACACGGCGAGTGCAGACTCGACTATCGTCGATGCAAAGGGCGTCGATGCAAAGGGCGTCGNNGGGCGTCGGTGCAAACGGCGGCGATGCGACAGTCGCTGTTGCGACGGGAGTGGACACGACACATGTTCAGGAAGCAGGCAGGGCATCGGGCAGGGAGCTGGGCACCACTCGTGGCACGGCCATTAAGAAGGATGTAACGGCGACGTCGGCCGAGGCAGGGCCGGCGGCCGGGGTGGAAATGCTGGTCACGCCGAAAGAGGGCGACGAACCGCTGCGCGTCGCGCTGCCTGCGGAAGTGTTAATGAGCACGCCGTCGATGGAGATGGCGTTGCGACGGTTGGCGCTGGTGCCGGGGGCGAAAGCCTTACCGCACCATAAGATACGCGAGGAGCGGTTGGTGGTGGGTCCGCTACTGGAGCGGGTTACGCCGCAGCCGAGGCCGGAGGCCGTCGCCGCCGCGGCGGGGGGCGAGCAGGTGGTGAGCGTGCGGGTCACGATCGAGGGCGACGGACACGTGTCGTACGTGGATCCGGTCAGCGGGCCGATGATGCTGATGCCGAGCGTGATGGAGGCGGTGCGCGAGTGGAAGTTCGGGGCGAGCACGCTGGGCAAGGATGCGATACAAACGGAAGCCGATTTGACGATTAAATTCCGTCCCAAGCGGTAAGCATATTCCATCCCAAATCGTGGGCAGCAGGGTGAACTGGCAGAGGGACGAGTTCGCAAAGAGTTGGGATTTTGCACGCCCGTAGTGTGCAAAACATTTTCCAATGCCACCAAGCGGGATGGACTCCACGCAATAAAATCAATAACTTAGCGGCTGTTTGGCTGTGGTACGGGAAATGCTGTATAGAAGTCAACACAGACTGTGTAGCGGTTGCGGTATTGCGGGAATTTGTGCCTTGCGGCGGTGAGTTTGGGGCAAGGCAGAATGAACGCGGCGCACACAGCGAAAGAAGTGGGAGCAATTTGAATTTCACTTCCAAAGTACGAGTTTTCTTTCAAATGGCGGGCATGTCCCCTGCCGATACGACTTATCAAGGTGCGATCCATGTTCCGGATCGGTCTAACGTTTACGAAATAAAGGAGGCCAGCGTGAGAAACCTGGCATTTGCAGCAGGATTGGTTTTGGCGCTTAGCTTGGTTGCAGGCCCGGCGGTGCTGGCGGACACGACCGAACTACAGGACAGCTACATTTCGATCAGCGGCCCGGGGGGAAGCATCCTCGGGGCGAGTAGCGAGCTGTCGCCCTCAGGATCGGGCACCGGCTACAGCTACAGCTCGACGGGCTTCGACAACGGCTCGGGCTTTAGCAGCAGCACCTACGGGACGTATACCGTGAAGCTGACGGCTGCGGTCTCGGGGACGTACAAGATCGCGGGTTACTTTGACGCAGAGTTGACACTGCCGTACTTTAACGAATATGCGGCCGTCAACGGCTCCGCAGCCTCGGGCCAGAGCTACGAAGTGGGCGATCCGCAAACTTCGACCATCGTTGCCGACACGTTGGCCAATGCGCTGACCAACGTGAATGGCATTCCCCAGGGGACGGATAACGAGGTTGGCAAAGGCACCAACGGTGACGTGTCCTTTGCCATGAATTTCAGCGAGGTCCTGGTTGCGGGCGACGTGGAGACGGTGACGTTTGCCATCACCACGACGAATCCCGGAGGGTTTAACATCGAGCAGGTTCACCCGGTCGACGGGGAGAACAACGCACAAACAGTAGCGTACTTCGCCGCTGCGGAATCCGTAGTGGCGCCTGGGTGCACGGTGAACTGCGGGCCGCCGCCACCGCCCGGCATGCCGGAACCTGGTTCGCTCGTGCTGCTCGGAACCGCACTCGGACTCTTGGGCGTCGCAAAGAAGTTCGCGAATTAATTCCTGTAAGTACGAACGGGTTTGGCGAGGGAGCCCCCACGCTCCCTCGATTCGAAGAAACTGCGTGACCGTAAGACCGCTCCCACGGAAAGTGGCGAGCGCTGGAGGGGGAGAATGAAATTAATTTTGAGCAAGCGCACGTGGTGTATTTTGGCCGTAGCAGCACTCTTCCTAGCTCTGCCGCACTCGCTACCGGCTGCCACGGTGACGGTGCTGGTGGTTTCCGTGGATCCTCTGAATCCGACGTTCCCGCACACGGCGTACGCCACCTCGGGCACGACGGAAGCGTCGATTGTGCTGGGCGCGACGGTTCCCAGCGCGGTGGGTTCGAGTGATTCGTTTACGTATAGCTGGACTTTCGGCGACGGCACGTCGCAGGCAGCCGCTCCAGTGACCAACCCTTATGACATTTCGGCGACGCATCAGTATCCGGCTTCGGCGGCTCCGGGAACGGCGTGGCAAGCCACGATCACGGTGAAAGACACCACCACGAGCACCAGCGGCAGCGCGACTTATTATGTGACGCAGGAACTGAACAACCTCAATTCGCGGGTAAACGTAGCGATCGATTGGGGCCTGTGGTACATGCACCAGACGATGTGGCGCAACACGACGACGGTGGGCACGACGAACGTGAATTGGGGCGGGTGGGACACCCAGACGTACAGCTGCCCGACGATAAACGGCAACGCTTGGGACTGCGACTACTACGGCGTGATCAACGCAAGCAACGTGCAGGCGTTTGAGGTGAGCGGCCACTTGGCGAATGGACCTGCCAGCGACCCGTTCACGGACGATGTGGCGCGTGGGCTCGCGCGCATGACCGTGTTCCTGGCGAGCGAAGCCACTTCGCCGATCGTATATCAATACAATCCGGCGACGGCGAGTTACACGTGCGCCGACGGCAGCGTGCCGCAGACGACCGATTTGGGTGCGTGCACCGGACACGGAGGGCAACATCAGTACAACGCTGGCGCCACTTCGTGCACTGCGCCGCCGTGCAGCGTGACCTACGACGGCAACTCCAACAGCCTGATGACCTACAGCAACGACGGGTCCGGTGAATATACGTACACCACGTCGCCGTTCCTCGATGCCCTGATCGCCAGCGGAACGCCGAATGCGAAGGCCGTGACGGGTGGCCCGGGCATTTTGGGCGCAACCTACCAGAACATTGTGCAGGACATTCTGGACTTTTACGGCTACTCCCAGTACGGATACGACTATGACGTCTCGCAGGGCTACACGCGGGGCTACGCAGGCAGCGACCAAGGCGGCGCCTGGCTGTATGGTCCGCAGCAGGGCGACGACAATTCGACGTCCCAGTGGGCGGCCATTGGATACATTTCCGGCGCTCGCGGGTTTGGCATCAACACGCCAAAGGCGATCACCGATTTCAACAACGTGTGGATTACCAACGCGCAGGACGTGACCGATCCGGCGCCCACGGGCGCGGATCCGTATAATGTTGGCGACGACCTTGGAGCCTACGGCTACCGCGGCTCATTCGCTTATTCCAACGCGTGGGGCGCATTCGCGGTTACGCCTTCCGGCTTGGTGCAAATGGCCATGGACGGCATCGGCCGCACGACCAATACAGCGTTTGGCGATGCCAGCAGCGCTTTCGACCAGCGCTGGAACAACACCGAGACGTTCTACGCAGACAACTTCTGCAATTCCTCGACCAGCGCATACTACAATCCGAAGGAATATGCCTACGGCATGTACTCCTTCACCAAAGCCATGCTGCTGCACGATCCGAGCGGCTCGCTGTCTCCGATTCAGTTTCTGCGGACGCAGACGCCCGGCGTGCTGCCCGGAAACGCCAGCACGACTCCCCCGGCTCCCGTGAACACCATTGACTGGTACGCGGCGGTTTCTCCGGCCAACGGCGGCACCGACGTTTGCGACGGAGTCGCGCAAACCCTGGTTAGCTACCAGCAGGCCCCGCCCGACGGCAGCTTTGATGGGCACTGGTATGGCAATAACTACGATGACCCGCAGAATAACTTTGAAACTGCGTGGGCAATCATCATGCTGCGCAAGACGGTGTTCGTGACCTGCATTAACAACCTGTACGGCCAAGGAACCGCTGGGCATGGAACCCTCAAGCCTGCGCGCATCGACCTGACGTGGTCCGGCCAGACGAACGCCACCTCGTATCACATACTGCGCAGTACCACAAACGGCGGCCCGTATACACAAGTCGGAACTTCCACGATCACCGGTTACTCGGACACGAGCGGCTTGGTCAACGGAGACACGTACTACTACGTGGTGCAGCCGGTCAACGGTTCGAACGAAATCTGCCAGTCGAACCAGGAACCGGTCACCATACCTTAAAACGCGGGGAGGCGCTGGTTCAGCGAACCCGACTACCGGGCCCTCGAGTCGACGAAAGTCGCACCCGAGGGCCTTTTTCTTGGTGAACGAACAACCTGGTTTGGACTATCTTGGAGCAGTTCGAAACCGCGACTACATCCATTTTTCCGGCTGGAGGCTAAGTTGGGTAAGCGACTGTGTGTTCTATTGCAAGTGTTCCTGTTGAGCGGCTTGATGGGTGGCCGGGTGAACGCGCAGACGACCCCGCCAGCGAAGCAACAGCAGGTGGTGTACATCTACCTGAATGCGCGACTGCTGGACCAGGTCAATATCGAGATGACGGAAGACCGGCTCCGACGCCTGCTGCCGGAGATTGAAAAATTTCGCAAGGCGCATCCGGAGGCGCACGTCTCCGCGGTGCTGTTTTTTTCCGGCGCCTCGAGCGATGCCTTGGCGCAGCGCAACGGCAAGACGCACATCGTGGATATGGTGAAAGCGGCAATCCAGCATGGCAGCGTGGAAGCGGGCTATGACGGGAGCAGCGAGCCGACTTATGATACGCGTCCGATGCTGGATTTTGCCACCGCGAAGAGTGTGGGCGATCGCTGGGAAGTGCGCGCGAAGGCGGCAGAAGAGATATTGACGGAGGCGCGCAATCCGGTTACCGGCGCGCCATTGCCCGGGAAAACTGGCGGGCTTGCGCGGATGCAAGAAGTTTTTGGCGCGGCGACGTGCATTACCGGAGTGGCGCCGAGGGTGAGCGTGGCTCCCGCGGTCAAGACGGGCCCGGGATCTATCCCGCCTAAGGTTCCGACGCCCCAGACGCCACTGCCGATGATCGTGCCGGAACTTGGCGGGGATTCTGAGACGCTATCGGTGCTTCGGCGCCTTAACACTACTGCCGTGATGTATGGGCTGGCGGAAGATAATCCTGCCTCGCTGCCAGGCTATGGCGGGGCGCTACAAGGGTTTGGCGCGGCGGTGAGCCCGATTCCCACAACGGCGCCGGAAATCTATTGGCAGGACAACGTGCTGCGGACTTCGGAAGAGAGCAATCCATCGGAAGCGGCCGAAGAGCGCGACCACGGCTATGACGGGTTGGACGGCCTGAAAGACGACTTCAAGAACTTAAACCGCGCAAAAATTCATGTGGTGCACGTGGAGTTGGCGGACGACCGCTATTATCTGAAGCACGAATTCGCCAAGGAATCGGAGTATCCGCTGCAGTATGCATATGCGCACGTGGACAAACCAAAGCTGCCCGCGGAGCAGTTATTGGGCACGAAGGAAGTGGACGCCTGGTACGCCAAGGAGGAGGCCGCGCTGCAGTGGCTCACGGGCGAATGGCTGCCGGCGAATCCGGGGAGCCGGTTTGTTTCGAATGCCGATTTGAAGAGCATGACCGAGCCCAGCACGGGCTTCAGCATTTCCGTGGCGGCGCTGCAGGCGGACCTGAAGGACCAGCTCGAGCAGTGGACGAAGAGCACCTACCCGCCGACGTACTTCCACGCGGGAGGGCACTATCTCTCGCTGGCGGACCTGTTTCAGGTGTTGACCGATGCCCTGGGCACCTTGGACCGCACGGGCAAGCTACCGGAGAGCGTCACAGTGGCGCCGGTGTATGGGCCGGTGTACACGGTGACTGGACACGGGCCGAATGTGGGCGAGGTAAGCGTGGCGTCGATCACCCATTTTTGCGCCGGACTGATGGACACTTTGCATGACACAAAAGGCGGCTCGCCGATTCCGAACAACACCATCCCGAATGAGGTGAAGGTGGATAACGTGGGGATGAACGCGGCGCAGTTCCTGCTGTTGATGCTGAAGGCGCTGGAGGCGCCCCCGGGGGATCAGAAGATTGGCGTGAAGATGAATTATATGTTCCCCGGGCAAGCGCAGCTGATGCCCAAGACGCGCATCATGGGTGAAATGGGGGCGATGTGGACGGTGAAACCAGCCCCGTTGAGCAACGCAGCGGTGGCTGCCAAGTAGCCGGATTCGTGCCGCAGAAATAGTGTGTACCGCCCACCGCAGGGCCCGCGAAGGGGTAGCGGAGTTGCGGATGCGCCGCGACATTGACGCATAAGAAGCGCGCTTTGGCAAGAAGCGGAAAGGAATTGCCCACTGTTGCCTCCGGGGTGCGCTAAATCGATATAAGTTCTTTATTTTCTTTGCGTTGATTCGTGACAGGTTGGCGACAGGATTGCAGCATGAGGCGGCAAAGGCGGGTAGGTTTTGGCGGATTTCCTGGATAGTCAAGGTGTGAGCGTATCGCAGCGCGCTTGACCCGTGAAATTGTAGCGATGTGCAACGGAGTGCCCGCCGAGACAGCTCCGCCGAAGAACGGCGGATACCCCCACAAAGCTGTCGTCGAGGCGTAGTCGAACCCTAGTGTGAAAGGCCCTTGGATGTCTATCCTCACTGCTGAAAATGTAGTTGCGTCGAGCCGGCGTTGGTCTGGCGTCGGCTGGTTGCGTGTATCGCTCTTCGTGCTCTTTGGTTTGTTGCTTGTTGGGGCTCCTGCCTTTGCCCAGGTGAATTCCAGTTCGCTGCTGGGATACGTTTTTGACCCGAGCGGCGCGGCGATTCCCAATGCGGAAGTTACCGTTGCGGACGCGCGCCACGGGCTGGTGCGCCATACCACGACGGATGCAGCCGGGGCATACCTGGTGTCGGGGCTGCCGCCGGCGGTGTACACGGTTAGCGCCGTGGCGCCGAGCTTTGCCGAGGTGACGCAGGAAAACGTGAGGTTGGAGGTGGAAACGGAGCTGCGCACGGATTTTCACCTGGCGATTGCCGGCGTAAAGCGCTCGATCGAGGTGCAAGCCGTGGCCAACCCGCTGCAGACGGAATCGGCGGAACTCGGTGAAGTGATTAACCAGACGGAGATCGAGGATCTGCCGCTGAACCGGCGGGACTTTTTGTTTCTGGCGCTGCTGGTGCCCGGGGTGATGCCGCCGGTGCAAGGTTCGGAGCTCTCGACGCGCGGATCGTTCTCGATGCACGCGGGCGGCGGGCGCGAAGAGTTTAATAATTTTCTGCTGGATGGGGTGGACAACAACGACCCGTACGTGAATCGCTATGGCGTGGAACCGCCGGTGGACAGCATCCAGGAATTCAAGGTGGCCACCAACGATTACAGCGCCGAATATGGGCGCAGCGCCGCNNTTTGGCGGCCCGATCGTCAAGCAGAAGACGTTTTTCTTTGCCTCCACGGACTTTTACCGCGATCGCGAAGGCATCAGCCAGATCACGGAAGTGCCCACGCTGGCGCAACGCGCGGGCGACGGCATCGTGGCCTCGGGACAGATTCCCGCGCTGGTGCAGGACGTGCTGAATCTGTATCCGCTGCCGAACTACACCGGCGCGAATGGCAACTATTTTGGCAACGCGGTGGGAACGGAAAATACCGAGCAGGGCAGTTACCGCGTGGACCATCACCTTTCGTCGACGGATGTGCTGACCTTCCGTTACAGCTTTGCGGATGTGGATTTGTTTGAGCCCTATCTGGAGGGCTCGACGGTCACGGTGCCGGGCTATGGCGATTACCTGAAGGACCACATCCAGAATTTTTCCGCGCAGTATGCCAAGGTGCTGAACTCGCGCGCCACCAATAGCCTGCGCATCGGCTACGGCCGTTTTTCGCGGGATTTGCTGCCGCAGAATTACAACGTGAACGTGGGTCAGCTCTGGGGTGTGAACTGGCTCAACGTGCCGACAGCGGCACAAGGCTACCCGAACATCAGCGTGGGCGGATTTTCTTCGGTGGGCGATACTTCGACCCTGCCGATTCTACGTCACACCAACACTTATGAACTCGGCGATAGCGTCACGCTCGAACGCGGCGCGCACGTCTTCAAATTTGGCGTGGACATCCGCAAGCTGCAGTTGAACAGCATTCTGGACCTGTTCAATCGCGGCTCCCTGAGCTTCACAGGCGCTATCACGGGCAGTGGCATCGACGACTTGCTGCTCGACGCCCCCACCTACAGCATTCAATCGCAGGCCAATAACCCCATTCACCTGCGCTCACAGGCTTACGATGGTTATCTCGAGGATGACTGGCGCATTTTGCGGAACGTGACGCTGAATCTCGGCGTGCGCTATGAATACAATACGCCCGCCGTTGACCCTGAGAACGGCATGTCTGATCTTGATTTTCAGACTGGGCAAGTTGTGCCGGTCGGGTCCGACGGCATCACCCGCTCCGGCATCCATCCGGATTACAACAATTTTGCGCCGCGACTGGGCGTTGCCTGGAGCCCGGCGCAGAACTGGGTCATCCGTACGGGCTACGGAATCTTCTACGACTCCGGCATGTTCGTTGTGCCGTCGTCGTTGTACTTCAATCCGCCGGAATTCAACTTGGCGCTTTATTTCCAGAATCCGGTTCTGCCCATCTCGCTCGAAAATCCGTTTCCTACCGCTGTGGGATATATCCCGCCGCCGACGCTGTCGATTCTGAACTCCGATATGGTCACCCCGTATATCCAGCAATGGAATCTTACGGTCGAGCGCAGCTTCGGCAATTGGGGCACCTTGACGACGGCCTACGCCGGTTCCAAGGGNNCAGACCCGCCGCCCGTACCCCGCGTACGACAGCATTTTCGACGTCGAGAGCGGCGCCAATTCCAGTTTCAATTCGCTGCAGGTCAGCTACCTGAAGCGCATGAACTCGCATTTTTCGATGCGACTGGCGTACACCTACTCGCATTCGATTGACGATCAGTCGGCCTTCCTGGGCATCGGCGTGGACCCCAATTTCCCGCAGAACAGCCACGATTTCGCTGCTGAACGAGCGGATTCCAGCTTCGATATGCGCCACCGTTTCGTGGCCGCGTATGTCGTCGATCTGCCGCAGGGCAACCTCTTTACCCGCAACACGGAAATTCGCGGCATCATCACCGCGCAAACCGGTCAACCCTTTACGCCGCAGCTGGATTTTGACAACAGCAACACGGGCAACGCCGGAACCGCCAACGAAGCGGGCACCGACCGCCCTGACGTGGTTGGTAGTTGGACCACCGGTTCCTGCCCCAATCCCAGCGGCGGCGCGCCTTTCCCGGTGGGCACGCCTAATTGCTGGTTCAACACTTCGGCCTTCGTGGTCGGTGCGCCGAACACCTACGGCAACGCCGGCCGAAATATCATCCGGGGGCCGGGATACGGCTCCGTCGACCTTTCGGCACTGCGCAACTTCAATTTGACCGAACACTTGCACATGGCTTTTGAAGCGCAGGCTTTCAACCTGTTCAATCGCGCCAATTTCATGCAGCCGGATAACGTCTTGGAAGACGCCACCTTCGGCAAAATTGGTCAGGCTATGGCGCCCAGACAGATTCAGTTGGCTTTGCGGTTCAGTTTTTAGAGGCCTACAGGGGGGGAGTACCAGCATGCGTCGCGCGCTCTTTATTGCGGTGATCGCTTTATTTGCTGCCGCCGTATCCGTTTGGGCTGGCGTCGGCGCCAGCGTCTCCGGCACCGTGCTTGACGCGCAAAGCTTCCTGGTGCCGAACGCCACCGTCACCCTGCTGAACACCGCCACCAACGTGCAACAAAGCGTGGTTACGGACGACAACGGCGTGTATTCCTTTCGCGCTCTGGCTGTCGGTACCTACGAACTGCAAGTGGAAAGCGCGGGTTTCCGCCCATACCGCCGCGTTAACATCGTGGTGGATGCCAACGCCGCGATAATTGTCGACGTAAAGCTGCTCATCGGCAGCCAGGCAGACACCATCACCGTCACGCAGAGCCCCATCAGCGTGGACACCGCAAACACGCAACTCGGCGAGGTTATCGCCGGGAGCACCATCGACGCCGTTCCCCTGAACGGCCGCAGCTTCACCGATCTATTGGCGCTACAGCCCGGCGTCGCTCCGGAAACCACCATCACCGGTTCGTCCGTACAGGCAGCCGGCGCCAGCACCATTAACCCTTCCGGATATCTGAATCCTGGCACCATTTCCATCAACGGCCAGCGCGAGTACGCTAACGGCTTCTCCGTCAACGATGCCGACGTCGTCGAGCGTTTTACCATGGGCGCCGCGGTCATTCCGAATCTCGACTCCATCTCCGAATTTCGCGTCCTGACTGGCAATTTCAACGCCGAGTACGGCAACTATAGCGGCGGTCGCATCAACGTCGTCACCAAGTCCGGCGCGAATGAATTTCACGGCAGCGCGTTCGAATTCCTGCGCAACACCGACTTCGACGCCAAAAATTTCTTTTCGTCCGACCGCGGCGCCTTTCAGCAAAATCAGTACGGCGGCACCTTCGGCGGCCCGGTGGCAAAGAATAAAATCTTCTTTTACGTCGACTACCAGGGCACCAGTCTCAAGCAGGGCGTGGACACCGGAGACATCGCGGTGCCTACGGCGCAGGATCGCACCGGCAATCTCAGCGACCTGGCCAGCTCCTTCGTTACCACGGATGCGCTGGGCAACGTCGTTCCCACCAGCGTGAGCGGCCAGAATTTCGCGAACATTCTCGCGCAGCGACTCGGATACGCCGTCAATGCGGGCGAGCCGTACTACACCCCGGCGTGTAACACCACCATTGCCACCAGTCCCACGGGGTGCGTTTTCCCCGGCGCGGTCATCCCCATGAACGCCTGGTCCGTGCCCGCACAAAAATTGTTGCAGTACATCCCGACGCCCAACGTCGGCAACGACACCTTCGAGACCTCGTCAGAGGATCTGTTATTGCACGACAAGAAAGGCTCCATCCGCCTGGACGGCAACACGCGCTTCGGCATGCTGTCGAGCTACTACTTCATCGACGATTACGCGCTCAACAATCCTTATC
Organism: Acidobacteriota bacterium; assembly: GCA_003161195.1. Lineage (GTDB taxonomy): Bacteria > Acidobacteriota > Terriglobia > Acidiferrales > UBA7541 > Acidiferrum. Next base: position 19,779 of record PMOV01000125.1, read on the forward strand.
CCACGCAGCAGGGCGGCGCAAACGTTCCCGGCTTCAACGCCATGAACATCGGCCGCTCGCAGTTGCTGACCCTGGGCGATTCAAAGACCATCAATTCGCGCAGCGTCAATGAATTTCACTTCTCCTTCGTGCGCGACGTCAACATCCTCGGCTCTCCCGCGGGCGGCGTGGGTACTTCGCTGGCGGATCAGGGATTCGTCACGCCGGCCGGCACGCAGAGTATCGTCGCCAATCGCCCGCAATATCAGGGCATCGAAAATACCATCTTCAATAGCTACACCATCGGCGTGGACATCACCGGCCTCAATCAGTACGACAATACCTGGGAGTTTCGCGACAATTATTCGCGCGTCATCGGCGCGCACACCGTGAAGCTTGGCGGCGAATACCTCTACAGCCAGGTCAACGCCTATCCTGACGTGCAATCCAACGGCACCTTCACCTTCGCCGGCACCGAGACGGGCAGCGACTTTGCCGATTTCCTGCTCGGCATTCCCAGCCGCTTCACGCAGGGCGACGCCCAAGCCTTCTACATGCGCAACAAGTACGGCGCGCTCTTCGCCGAAGATAGCTGGCGCGTTACGCGGCGCATTACCCTAAACTACGGCTTGCGCTGGGACGTCATCCAGCCGTGGTATGAGAAGTACAACCAGATCCAGACCATCATCCCGGGCGAACAATCTGTTGTTTTCCCCGGCGCGCCCGAAGGCCTGGTTTTCCCCACGGACCCTGGCGTCGCCCGCAGCCTGGCGCCCACCCGCTGGAACAATTTCTCGCCGCGCCTCGGCATCGCCTACGCGCCCGGTTACCACGAGGGCTTGCTGGGCAAAATTCTTGGCGGTTCCGATAAGACCAGCATCCGCGCCGGTTTCGGCCGCTTTTTCTCCGCCGTCGAAGGATTCACCGCCGGCGTCATGGCCGGCGACGCGCCCTACGGCCAGACCTACACCAGCCCCGGCTCGCCGCTCTTCAACGACCCGTACATCACCGCGGCCAACGGTTTCGACAACGGCCAGCGCTTCCCCTTGCAATACCCGCCGCTCAACGCCACCGCCAGCAACCCCAACAACAGCGTGAACTGGTCAAACTATCTGCCGATCAACGGACTCCCCGGCTATCAGCCTTCCAACGTCAGCCCGTACACCGAACAATACACGCTTTCTATCCAGCGGCAATTCGGCAGCAATTCGCTCCTCACCATCGCCTACGTCGGCAGCCAGGCGCATCACCTGATCGTCTTGGAAGAGGCCAACCCCGGCAATCCGGCCCTTTGCCTCAGCCTCAGCCAAGCCAACCAGGTCGCTCCGGGCAGCGCCACCTGCGGACCTTTCCAGGAGAGCGCCACGTTCTATAGCGCGGCCAATCCCACCGTGCCCATCAACGGCACGCGCTCCACGCTGGGCTCGAATTTCGGCAGCGTCGATTGGCTCAGCACCATCGGCAATTCCAATTACAACGCCTTGGAAGTGAGCGTGCGCCACACCACCCGCCGCGCGGAGTTCCTGTTCGGCTACACCTACTCGAAGTCTCTCGATAATTCGAGCAGCCTCTCCGACCAATTGGTGCCGGGCTTCCCGCACTTGAGCTACGGCTACTCCGCCTTCGACCTGCGCAACAATTTCGTCGCCAGCTACCGCTACCAGCTGCCCTTTGAAAGCCTCTTCCACGCCAATAATCGCCTCACGCAGGGCTGGACCATCTCCGGCATCACGCGCTTCAGCTCCGGCTTCCCGGTCACGTTCCAGAATCCCACGGACAATTCGTTGCTTGGCACCGAGCCGGACGGCGTGAACTCCTTCACCGCGGACCTGCCGTACGAAACTGCCGGCAATCTCGCCGTCGCCGCCAACAGTCCGCGCAGCACCGAACCATGCGCCAGCGACCCGACGCAGCAATGCCGCTACTATTTCAATACCAATGTGATCGGCGTGCAGCCTTTGGGCACTCCCGGTAACGTGCCGCGCCGTTTCTTCTCTGGCCCCGGCGAAAATAATTTTGACCTGGCGCTGCTCAAGGACACACGCATCTCCGAGACTGCCAACCTGCAATTCCGCCTGGAGGCTTTTAACGCCTTCAACCACGCCCAATTCTTCGGGCCCAACGCCGTTGACGGCAACCTGCTCAGCTCCACCTATGGCCAGGTGATCGCCGCCGCGCCACCGCGCCTGGTACAGCTGGCCCTGAAGTTTTCGTTCTAGCCGTAGCTTGCGGCAGACGCTGGTTCTTTTGACTTTGTTGCGGCCGCCTGCTGCCTGCCCCGGTGCGACCGGGGAGGCGAGCGCCCCTCGTGGTCCACGCCGACCATCCACCCGCCACAAAACCTCTCGCCTCCGCCTCGCATCCTAAAAAATTGCCGCCGGTTTGCGACGCCACGGTGCATTCAGGGCTAGAATGGAGGAAAAGGAAAATCGTGGTCGGAGCAAGGAGCGTGAAATGAGCAGTCGTAATCTTCGTGCGAACTCATCGGTAATGTTGAGCGGACTCGTCGTGGCATTTACCGGGGCGTTGTTCCTGTTAGGCGCTGTGGCCGCCCGCGCCCAGGAAGTGGGGCCCCTCCCGACGCCGCCGTCTTCCTCCGCCCCCGCTGCTGCGCCCCCGGTCCATCCACAGGAACGCGCCCCCATCGTCACCCCGCAGGTCGGCTCTCACGTGGACGATACGCCTCCCGCCATCCCCATCGACCAGATCATCCAGAAATTCGCCGCCCGCGAAGCCGAATTCAAGACCGAGCGCGACAATTACACCTACACGCAAACCTTCGTCATGCAGACCATCGACGCCGACGGCCAGCCCGACGGCGAATATCGCATGACCAGCGACATCCTCTTCAACCCCGGCGGCAAGCGCTATGAGCACGTCACCGATGCGCCGCCCCCATCGCTCCAGCGCATCTCCGTCTCCCAGCAGGACCTCGACGACCTCGAGCACGTGCAACCCTTCGTCCTCACCACGCAGGAGCTGCCCAAGTACGACGTAAAATACGTTGGCCGCCAGCAAGTCGACGAACTAAATACCTATGTGTTTGACGTTGGACCGAAGGTCATCGAGAAAAATCAGCGTTATTTTCAGGGCCGCATCTGGGTGGAAGATAAGGAATACGGCATCGTCAAAACCGATGGCAAAGCCGTCCCGGACATTAAAAAGCACGGCAGCGAAAACGTTTTCCCGCGTTTCGAAACTTTCCGCGAAAATATCGAAGGCCACTATTGGTTCCCCACGTACACGCGCTCCAACGACACCCTGCACTTCACCACCGGCGACGTGCGCATCCACATGACCGTGCGTTACGCCAACTACAAGCGCTTCGGTTCCACCATCAAGATCGGCGAAGCCCACCCCACAACGGACCCGGATAAGCCGCGGCAATAAGCGTGTGAGTTGGGCGGGACAGTCGGTTTACCTGGAGTTGGAAAAACTGTTCAGACTTCCAATAGATTTGGAAACGGACCTCTTGGATACAGCTGAAATAGAGGGGCTTATCAGAGCCAACGTGGACAAGACCGTTACCATTGTTGACGCGGATGGCAAGACACAGAATCTGTTGGTGCGCTGTGTGGACGATGAACGGTTTGTTTGTGACATCGCCGCCGAAATGACCCGGCCACCGGCGTGCGCTTACTTGGTCCGATTTACCAATGTCCGTGAAGTCCGCGATGCTGAAGAGGGACCGGGAAATAATGCTTGATGTAAGTGTCGGATGTACCTACACCAGCTCCAAGCCTGCCCGCGTCAGCTACCGGTGGCTCAGCCACACAATCGTCACGCCCAGACACACAATCGCCACGCCCACCCATCGCTGCGTATTTATGCGCTCGCGCAAAAAAACCGCCGCTCCAACTGTCCCCGCCGCATAACTCAGCGCTGTCACCGGCACCACGAAACTCACATTCTCAAACGACAACATAGCCAGCAACGAAAAAAACGCCAGCGCCATCATCGCCACGCCCACCCACATCCACGCCACGCGCAAAGCCTGCAGCACAAATTTCACCAGCGCCAGCGGCCGAAAATCATGCACCTCGCCAATCTGTTTCATGGCGTGTGAGACGCACAACTCCCCACCCGTCCCGGACACCACCAGCAGCGTCAACAACAGAAATTCCCGCAGCATCTAAACTCGCTCCGTGGTACGCGGCGCCGTATGCCCCACCACAAGGACGCCCACGCAAATCACCGCGATCCCCAACCAGCGCAGCGGCGTAATCACCTCGCCGAGCAGCAAGTAACTCAGAATGCCGGTCACCGCATACGCCAGCGAAGACGACGGTTGCACATAGCTATAGTCCGCCCACGTCAAAACCAGCATGTACGCCACAAAGAATGTCAGAAGGGAAGCGACGCCCAGCCAGATATACCCGGAAGAACAAATGCGCGCCAAGACATGCGGCAGCGCCGACGGTGACCACTCCCGCGCCGACCCCACGTCCTTCATCCCTTTGCCCAGCAGCACATTACCCAGCGGCGAGAAAATCGCGATGCACGCGATCATCAAATACGTCTTAAGGTGGAAACCTTCCGCTTCCTTCATAGTTTCATTCTAAGAAAAATGACAACGGGGGCGTAGCGCGAGGCGCAGTCCCGCAATGGAGTTTGTGCCATGGGTTACCGCGGCGTCGTCCATCTTCGCCGCGGCGTCTGCGATGCCTGACGCTCATGCGCAGGAAATTCGCGGCTTGCCGTCAGTTGGCTTGCTATGCGTTGGTCTGCGAATCCGTTAACGCTTCTTCGCCTTGGCCAGCGGTTTCTCGTTGCCCACGCGAGCATCCGCCGCATTCGAGCGCGTCGGCATGCTCATCTGCATCCGCCGCTCGTTCTTCGGCTCGCGCCAATTCACCTGCGGCAGCATCAGCGATGCATCGATCCGGTCGCGATACTGCAACGCAATATTCACCAGCGAATCCAGCAGCGCGTCCGAAAGCAAATGCGGCTCGAGGCCCAGATCCACCAGCTTCGAGTGCTTCGCGTTGTAGTAATGCTCTTCGGCTTCCACGCGCGGATCCGGCAGGTGATCGATCTCCACGCTCAAGCCCAGTTTCTTGCCCGCCGCTTCCACCATGTGCGCCAGGTCCAGCACGCTGAAGCGTTCCGTGAACTGGTTGTAAACGCGGCACTCGCCCTTCTTCGCCGGATTCTCGCAGGCAATCTCGATGCAGCGCACGGTATCGCGAATGTCCAAAAAGCCGCGCGTCTGCCCGCCCTTGCCGTACACCGTCAAAGGCTGGCCAATCGCCGCCTGCACGCAGAAGCGGTTCAGCACCGTGCCAAACACATCGTCGTAATCGAAGCGGTTGATCAGCGCTTCGTCCATCGCCGTCTCATCGGTCGTCGTGCCGTACACCACGCCCTGATTCAAATCCGTGGCCCGCAAACCCCAGATCTTGCAGGCAAACATCATGTTGTGCGAGTCATGCACTTTCGAAAGGTGATAGAACGAGCCCGGCTGTTTCGGGAAGGGCAAAACGTCCTTGCGCCCGTTGTGCTCGATGGTGATGTAGCCTTCTTCAATGTCAATATTCGGCGTTCCATACTCGCCCATCGTCCCCAGCTTGATCAGGTGGCAATCGGTGTTCAGTTCCCGAATCGCGAAGAGCACATTCAGCGTGCCCACCACGTTGTTCACCTGCGTGAACACCGCGTGCTTGCGATCAATCATCGAGTACGGAGCCGAACGCTGTTCCGCGAAATGCACCACCGCTTCCGGCGCGAAATCCTTGAACGAGCTCGCCAGAAAATCGTAGTCCGCCACATCTCCCACAAACAGCTCAATGGTCTTCCCCGTCAGGTTCTGCCACACCCGCAGACGATCCGTCAGCGGCCGTATCGGCGTCAACGTCTGCGCGCCCAATTCGTGATCCCACTGCCGGCGCAGGTAGTTATCGATAATCGCGACGGTATGTCCCTTTTGAGATAAATACAAGGCTGTCGCCCAACCGCAATAGCCGTCGCCACCGAGCACGGCAATTTTCATGAATCCTCCTCAGAATCCCTAAACTCTTTATTCGTTAGAACCAGGCGCCCGGTCGCAGCCCCCGCGCGACGCGCGCCTATAGATCCACAGCAAGCTTACCAATATGATGACACATCCTTTCAATTGTAACGAAATACTATCTGAGACGCGAATCGCAACGGTACTTGAATGGGCAGGCAGGATAGACTTCCCAGGTTGCGGAAAAACGACAGCACCTGTCATACCGAGGACCGCGTTCGCCCCGCTTTTTCTCGGACGCTTGACAGAAGGTATTTTCCCCGCTACCCAGTCGTCTGAAATCCCACCGCCGTCATCGCACCAATAATCTCCGCATTCGCAGTAAACGTATTCCACACCAACTGCGTTCGATAATTCTCCGCCATCAACATGCCAATCCCCAGATCAATCCCGATTACGTCGGGATCCACCCAGCCCGTCAGCGGATCGAACGCATCAATAAAACCATACTGCGTCCAAGCCTTGGCAGCAAAATCGTTGTAAAGGTTCTGCAGCACCGCCAGCGTATCCGTGGGCACAAACGCCACCGACCCCGCGCAAGCTGAAGGCACAATCGACCCATCGATCGGCCCCATGGCCGGCGGACCACCCCAAGCCACATACCCGTTCACGGAATCGCTGGAAGAAATCCCCCAGAAATTATCGTTGTAATCGGAAAATTCACTAGCCAGTGAAACACAAAAAAGTTTGTGCGCCGCGGTAGC
>PMOV01000231.1:0-2347 GCA_003161195.1 Acidobacteriota bacterium
ACCGGGCTCATGTCCAGCGCGTGATTGATGGCTTCGCCGAACTCTTCCTTGTTGTAGGCGATGGAGCCGCCGGCGCCGCCCATGGTGAAGGACGGGCGAATGACCAGCGGGAAGCCAAGCTGGTCGCAGAGGCGCAACGCATCTTGTGCGTTGTTGACCAGAGCGGAGTTGGGCACTTCAAGGCCGAGCTTTTTGCAGGCGTCCTTGAACCACAGGCGGTCTTCGGCGACTTTAATGGCGCGCAGCGACGCGCCGATCATCTCCACTTTATATTTTTCGAGGATGCCGCTTTCGGAGAGTTCGACTGCGAGATTCAGCGCCGTTTGCCCTCCCACTGTGGGCAGCACAGCATCCGGTCGTTCGCGCGCGATAATCTCCTCGAGATATTCTTTGGTGAGCGGCTCGATGTAGGTGCGATGCGCCAACTCCGGGTCGGTCATGATGGTGGCCGGGTTGGAGTTCACCAGCACCACTTCGTAGCCTTCCGCGCGCAGCGCTTTGCAGGCTTGCGCGCCGGAATAGTCGAACTCGCAGGCTTGCCCGATGACGATGGGGCCGGAGCCGATGATGAGAATCTTTTTCAGGTCAGTACGTTTTGGCATCGGGCTTCAGAGTTACGCTATTTTTGCTCCGAAATAAGCATTGGCAAGGCATGATTGTCAGCAACTCCAGACATCTATTAGCCCGATTTGCATATCCGCGGTATCCCCGTCGTCGGTGACCTCAAAGACGAACGACTTGGTCCGATAGCCGTCCATAAACACGAATCCCACGTAAGTGCCGTTTGGCAATGTCGCCGTGAATCGACCCTGTTGGTCAGCCTCGGTCTCCATCAAAGGCGTGGTGGCGGTCGAACCTTTTCGCCAAATTTTGATTTCCGCACCACTCATTCCGCCGCCTGTCGCGTCTGCAAAACCGCCTCGAACGAGTCCTTGGACTGGCTTCACGTGAAATTTGACAGGGGAGGCTTCCGCTGCCGCGCGGTCTCTGGCGTTGGTCATCGGATAAATGCCAGGCCAGAATTCCATAATAAAAGCTGTGGGCTCTCCTTTGCGTGACTTAGAGACCTCAAGATACAGCGATGTCGCAGCGCGCTTGAACTTGTCAGTCCATGTCGTGACGACCACGTAGTGCCCCGCGTGCAATGCGGACGCCACAGCAATCCCATCTTTGTCCGTGTGCAATGTTAAGTCCGGTTTACGCCCCGATAAGTCCGCCTCGATCGCCGCACCGGTAAAGTACAGATCCACACGAGCGTTTTCGATCGGCTTGCCCAGAAGAGTGGTGGTTATCCGGATATTTCGCGATGCGGGCTCCGCATGCGGTTTCCACAGTTCTGCGTAGCATTCGGCAAACCCGGATGCGGCACAAACTAGAGAGATGAGCAAGGTCGCGAGTAACTTTTTCATTGCTGGCCTCCCGTCCGTTGAAACGCCGTCATCATGTCCGTGAATTGCGTGAACAAATAGTGCGAATCGTGCGGGCCCGGCGAAGCCTCCGGATGATACTGCACGCTGAAAAGCGGCAGCGATTTGTGGCGCATGCCTTCGTTGGTGCCGTCGTTGAGATTCGTGTGGGTAATTTCCACATCGCTGCTTGGCAATGACTCTGGGTCAAGGCAGAAACCGTGATTCTGCGCGGTGATTTCCACTTTTTGATTTAGAAGATTCATCACTGGATGATTTGAGCCGTGGTGACCGAACTTGAGTTTGTAGGTTTTTCCGCCGAGCGCGAGTCCACAGAGCTGGTGCCCAAGGCAGATGCCGAAGATGGGCGTCTTCCCCGCCAGCTTGCGAATATTTTCCACCGCATACTCGATGGGCTCGGGGTCGCCGGGTCCGTTGGATAGAAACACACCGTCGCCTCCCATCGCCAGCACATCTTCGGCCGACGTTTGCGCCGGCACCACCATCACCTCGCAGTGATGATCCACCAGCATGCGCAGAATGTTCTGCTTGATACCGTAATCGTAGGCCACCACGCGATGCCGCCGCGTTTCGCCCGCGGGGACGGCCACGCTCATCTGCTCGGTCCACGGGGGCGTGGCGAGTTCGATGGACCCTTTGTCCCAGCTGTAGGATTTTTTACAACTCACGCGGCCCGCAAGTTCCTGCCCCGCCATGGAGGGCAGTTGCTTGGCCTCAAAAATCAGCTGTTCGGCGGGCGTGCCATCCGTGGCCACCACGCCACGCAGCGCGCCGACTTTGCGGATGTGGCGCACCAGCGCCCGCGTGTCGATATCCCAGATGGCGGGAATTTTGTGGCGATTCAAGTAAAGCTGCGCAGTTTCCGCCGAGCGCCAGTTGGACGAAATCTGCGAAAACTCCCGCACAATCAGCGCTTCGAT
>PMOV01000231.1:2396-6570 GCA_003161195.1 Acidobacteriota bacterium
ATGGCGCCGGCTGCGCGGCCGTTAAATATGCGCCCGTCTTCGAGCGCAAGAATCGCAGGTCGGTGTTGAACTTCGTTCAGCGTAGCCCCCGTTCTGGAACATCATAAATATCATAAATCCGGTCATTTGGACTGCGCGTCCGTAATCGCCAGCGAACCGAAGTGGTCCACCGGCCAGTAGGCGAACACCGCGCGCCCATAGATAAATTTATTTTCCACCGCGCCAAACATGCGCGAATCGTTCGAGCTGATGCGGTGGTCGCCCATCACAAAGTAACTCTCCTTGGGCACGGTCACCGGACCGAAATTGCTGAAATCTTCGTAGCGCAGCGGCACGTACGGCTCGGGAGTGGCCTTGCCGTTCACGTACAGCGTGCCCTGGCGCATCTCCAGCGTGTCGCCCGGCAGGCCGATCACGCGCTTGATGAAAGATTTGGAGCGATCTAAAGGATACCAGAAGACGACCACGTCGCCGCGCTCGATGGAGCTGAAGCGATAGACAAATTTGTTGATGAAGATGCGTTCCTGGTCGGAGAGCAGCGGTGCCATGCTGGTGCCTTCCACTTTCACCGGCTGGTAGAGAAACACGATGATGACCAGCGCCAAGCCGATGGCGATCAGCAGGTCGCGCGTCCAGACGCGCACTTCATTGCGCAGCGAATTGCTGTTGCCGTTTGGAGTCTCGAGGATCGGACGGGAAAACGCGCCAGCCTCCGCTTGGTGCGCCGCACCGGCACGGTAAGTGGCACTGGCGCCAGGGCTTCCCAAGCTGGCTGTAGAGGCCACGTCAGAGTTTTCGGCAGCCGCGCCGCCGCTTGCGGACGACGCCGAGCCAGCACCTGGCAGGGTGCTTCCCGCGAGCGGTTTCTCGTCCTTACTGTCCATGGGGCGGCCTCGTTCTTTATAGCACGCCCGTCGCAGCGTGCGCCAGATTCGTTTTGTCCCAGATTCGGGTCTTGGACGCGACGTGTAGAAGCGCACGAAAACGCAGCGGTTCCAGTCCCCCGCCGAAGAGGTAGGATTCGCTAGCTGCCACTCCACGTTGCCTGCATTTGTAGCGGCCGCCTTCTGCCCGCCCCCGGTGAAACCGGAGAGGCGGGCGTCTTTGCCAACGTAACTGCGAGGCGCACAGTTTAGCCACCGCGCTTGGACGCTCAATCCTCCCCCAACGCATAATTCACCGCCGCCAGCGCCGCAATCACCGCCGTCTCCGTCCGCAAAATCAGCCGTCCGAGCGACGCCTGTCGAAACTCCGCCGCCTCTCCCGCCGCAAACTCCCCCTCCGTCCATCCACCCTCCGGCCCAATCGCCAGCCAAACTTCCGGCCCGCTCTGCCCCGCGAGCGCCGTCCGCAACGTCCCAGCCGAGGCCAATTCCGAGAGCATCACGCGCACGCCAGCCCCGGAAGCCGCCTTCGCGAACGCCCCCTCCACCTTCACCAGTCCAGCCAGTGCCGGCACGCGCAATCGCCGCGACTGCTGCGCCGCCTCCAGCAAAATCTTCCGCCAGCGCTCCGCCCGCTTCTCCGCTGCCGCAAGCAATCCTTTCTCGCTGCGCGCCGCCGCCAGCGGCACAATCGTGCTCACGCCGAGCTCCGTAGCCTTCTCCAGCGCCCATTCAAACGCATCAAATTTCACCACGGACAGCAGCAACGTAATATCGAGGCGCAATTTGTGGGCCGGCAGCTCCTCTTCCAGCACAAACTCGATGCGGTCGCGGGTCGCCACGTCGATACGTCCCAGAAACGCCCGCTCGCCATCGCTCAGCTCATACTGCTGCCCCGCCTGCGCGCGCAGCACGCGCCCCAGATGGTGCGCCGCCTCGCCCTCCATCACCGCCTTCAGGCCATCAAACTGTTCCACAAAAAATCTGCGTCGCACGTATCCGCCCTCGTTTGCCGGGCTTCCCAAGCCTGGGTTAAACTCCAAGCCCATGCCCGACCCTAGTTCGATGCTCGGCCTCACCATTTCCCATTACGCCATTGCCGAAAAGATTGGCGGCGGAGGCATGGGCGTAGTCTATCAGGCCAAGGACACCCGGCTCGGACGCAGTGTCGCGCTCAAATTTCTTCCCGACGATATCTCTCAGGATCCGCAAGCCATCGAGCGCTTCCGCCGCGAAGCTCGCGCCGCTTCCTCGCTGAACCATCCCAATATCTGCACCATCTACGACGTTGGCGAATTTGAAGGGCGCCCCTTCATCGCGATGGAGTTGCTCGAAGGCCAGACCTTGAAACACCGCATCTCCGGCAAGCCCCTGGCCCTGGCCGATTTTTTTGACATGGCCATCCAAATCGCCGATGGCCTGGACGCCGCGCACTCCAAAGGCATCGTCCATCGCGACATCAAGCCCGCGAACATCTTCCTGGTCACGCGCGGCCCGGCGAAAATTCTGGACTTTGGCCTCGCCAAGCTCGCCGTGCCGCAAAAATCTGCCGAGGCGGGCGACAGCGCGCTGCAAACCCGCACGCAAGCCGCTGCCGATTTTCTCACCAGCCCGGGAAGCTCCGTGGGCACGGTCGCCTACATGTCCCCCGAGCAAGCCCGCGGAGAAGAGCTCGATCCCCGGTCGGATCTCTTCTCGCTCGGAGTTGTGCTCTATGAAATGTCTACCGGCACTCTTCCCTTCTCCGGTGCGACCTCGGCGCTGATTTTCGATGGCATTCTCCACGCGGTGCCGGCGGCCGCCACCAAGCTGAATTCGCGTCTCCCCCTGGCCCTTGAAAACATCTTCGCCAAGGCTCTCGAGAAAGATCCCGACCTGCGCTATCAGACCGCACGCGAATTGCGCGCCGATCTCAAACGCCTCAAACGCGATCTGGACTCAAATCGCAAGCCTGCGGCCGCGGTCAGCGACTCCTCCGCATCTCGCCCCTCCGCCGCNNGACGGCATGACCGAAGACATCATCACCGAGCTCTCAAAAATCACCCAACTGCAGATTTTCCCGCGCTCCGAAATGCTGCCTTTCCGCGACAAGACCACCTCCGCGCCGGAAGTCGGCCAGCAACTCGGCGCCGCCTATGTTCTCGAAGGCACCATCCGCCGTTCCGGCAATCGCCTGCGCATCACCGCCCAACTCGTCGAAGGTTCTACTCGCCACTCCGTGTGGGCGGAGCGCTATGACCGCCAACTCGAAGACGTTTTCGCCATCCAAGACGAAATCGCCCGCAGCATCGCCCAGGCATTGCGCATCACCCTCACCCCGCACGAAGACAAAACCATCGGCATCAAGCCTACGGAAAACACCCAGGCTTACGATTTCTTTCTCCGCGGCCGCAGTTACACGCGCCGCGAAAACATCGATTACGCCTTCCAGATGTTCGAGCAGGCCATCCAGCTGGACAAAAATTTCGCCCTGGCCCACGCCGGCATCGCCAATTTGTGCGGCTTGATTTTCGAACTCCGCGAGCAGAACCCCGAGTGGATCGCCAAAGGCATCGCCGCATGCGACCGCGCCATGTCTCTCGCGCCGGATTTACCGGAAGTCCTCGTCGCGCGCGCGCGAATTTTTTACGCGCAGAAGAAATTCGAAGAAGCCGAGCTCATGGCCCGCCGCGCCATTGAACGCCAGCACGATTGCGATGGTTCATGGAATATCCTCGGCCGCGCACTGCTCTCCAGCGGCAAATATGAAGAAGGCGCGAAATATGCCGCCGAAGCTATCGCCGCCAATGGCTCCGACTACAACACCTACATCCCGTATCAGCTCTGCCTTAGGCGCTCTGGCCGCCTGAAAGAAGCAGAGGAACAGCGCGATCAGATGAATGCCGTCTTGCGCAAACAACTCGAGTTGGTGCCGGAAGACGTCCGCGCACGCATTCTGTTGGCCACTAACCTGGCGTCCAGCGGCGAATCGGAGGAAAGCACTCGGCATCTGCAGACCGCNNGTCGCGCTGCGCCCTAACGACGGCAACACGCTCTACAACGCCGCGTGCACCTACGGGGTGCTGGGACGAAAAGTGGAATCCCTAGAAACCCTGAAGAAAGCCATCGCCAGCGGCTACGGCAACCTCAATTGGGCCGCGCGCGACTCCGATCTCGATTGCCTGCACGACAATCCCGAATTCCAAAAGCTCGTCGGCCTCGCACCGCAGGCCAACTAACACCGCGTTCCAGAGTTCTTATCCGAAAATGTCTTTGACCTTGTCGAACAGCGAGGAGCCGCGTTCGGCGGG
>PMOV01000368.1:0-194 GCA_003161195.1 Acidobacteriota bacterium
CGCGCTTCATGGCGCTCGGTGCCGAGAATGTGCAGGCCGCCCAGTTCAACCACTTCGTCGTGCTCGGCCTTGCACTGCGCGGCAAATTCATCGTAGATGGGCTTCCACTGGTCGGACGGCACCTGAAAAATTTTGCCCTCGTGCTGAAACAAAACCATGGGCACGGCCACCGGCGCATCTGCGCCAGCCGCGCC
>PMOV01000368.1:249-10760 GCA_003161195.1 Acidobacteriota bacterium
ATGCCGTGCTGCTTGAGCAACTCGGCAATGGACTCGGATTTTTCGATGGAGATGGTCCCCACCAGCACCGGCTGCCCACGCTCGTGATACTGCCGGATGCCGTTGGCCAGGGAATCGTCTTCCTGCAAAATGCCGTTGACCACGGCCGCGAATTTTTCGCGCTCGGTACGATAGACCACGTCGGCATGCTCTTTGCGGATCAGCGAACGGTTGGTCGGGATCACCACGACGTCCAGGTTGTAAATTTTGGCAAACTCCGAAGCTTCCGTCTCCGCCGTCCCGGTCATGCCGGACAATTTCTTGTACATGCGGAAATAATTCTGAAACGTGATGGTGGCCAGCGTCTGATTCTCGCGCTCGATCTTCACGCCTTCCTTGGCTTCCACCGCCTGGTGCAAACCGTCCGACCAGCGCCGCCCGGGCATCTGTCGCCCGGTAAATTCATCCACGATGATCACTTCACCGTCTTTAATGACGTAGTCCACGTCTTTGCGATACAACGCGTGCGCGCGCATCGCCTGATACACGTGGTGCATGATGTCGATGTTCGCCGGGTCCGACATGTTGGTCAGCCCGAGCAAACGCTCGCACTTCGCAAATCCTTCTTCCGTCAGCGTGGCGGTGCGGTGCTTCTCATCCAGCGTGTAGTCAATGTCCTGGATGAGCTTGGGAATAATCTTGTCGATTTTGGCGTACTTGTCGGTGGACTCTTCGGACGGCCCGGAAATAATGAGCGGGGTGCGCGCTTCGTCAATCAGAATTGAGTCAACTTCGTCCACGATGGCGAAGTGATGCCCGCGCTGCACGCACTGCGCGAGATCGTACTTCATATTGTCGCGCAGATAATCGAAGCCAAACTCGTTGTTGGTGCCGTAGGTCAAATCGGCGGCGTAGGCCGCGCGCCGCTGCAGGTCGTCCAGGTCGTGGACAATAATGCCCACATTTAATCCCAGCCCGCGATACAGCGGGCTCATCCACTCCGCGTCGCGCCGCGCCAGGTAATCGTTTACGGTGACGATGTGCACGCCGCGCCCGGCCAGCGCGTTCAACACCGCGGGCAGCGTGGCCACCAGCGTCTTGCCTTCGCCGGTTTTCATCTCCGCGATTTTGCCGTCGTGCAACACCATGCCGCCGATGAGCTGCACGTCAAAATGCCGCATCTTCAGAAAGCGCCGTCCAGCCTCGCGCACCAGTGCAAACGTGGGCACAATCGCCGGCTGCAGCGCCGCCTGCAGCACTTCGCGATAGCTCGCTTCCGCGGGATCGGCATCCGCGAGGCGCTCTTGCACTTCCGCGCGCAACGCGGCGTAACGCGCCTTCAGCTGTTCATCGCTGAGCGCCTGCGCTTCCGGCTCCGCGGCGTTGATGGCCGCCACGAGGGGTTGCAGTTTTTTTACGTCGCGCTCGTGCTTCGTGCCGATGAAGCGCGCCACCACGCGGTCAAGTATCTGAGCTGCTTCCATGAAGGGCTTCGCCGTCTCCTGACGGTTCCAATTTGCAAACTGCCACAACCGCGCCGCCGTACTTGGCGCAACATCTTATTCTAACTGGTTGCCCGCGCCAGCGCCAAGGCGCGCCTGCCGAAGTGGCGGGGCGATTTTAGAAACCAACCCAGGAACTTGGAAGCCGAACCGCGAACTCCGATAACGTGACAGCGCGGATGTAGTTTGAGGCCATGGGGGGGTGGGGGCGTCCTCCCTAATCTATTGATTACATTATACTTATATTGACTCCGTCGATGCTATTTTGTAAGTGTTGATTCTAATGGGGTTGCAAGGTCAATTTTTGTAAGTGTTCATTCTATTGGGGTTAGGTTCACTGTAAGTCGGGCCAAATTTGAGGGTGTTGGGATGCAAAGTCCGGGGCTGGCTCCTGGCTTTCACAACAAACTTTTTCTGAAGCTTACAAGCTTGGTCCGCGACGAGCACCAGGGGAAACGCGCTCAGCGCGCGACCGGCATTTCCGCCTCCGAGCTGCGGGAATCCATCTCATTATCCAGTGCGCCGCTGATACGACTATCCATCAGCAAGTGGCGGTACTTGTTGCGTTCTTCGAGGTTCATATCCACAATTTCAAACGACATATCCTGCGAGCGGTAGTCGCGCATCATCGCGGAAGCCTGCAAGCTGCGCAATCCGAGCTGTAGTTTCAACTGCACGTGCGTGCCCGGCGTCAAGTGCCGGCTGATGGTGGCCACCCCACCGACCAGGCTGGCGGTTTTGATCTCCAGCGAGCAATTTTCCTTCAAGTTCGTGCTGATGGCGCGCACCGGCTTGCGCAGCCGCACCCGCGGATGCCGCCGCTGCCGGACAAATTTGGAATTCGCCGCGATGTCCAGCGGGGCGAGCGAAAGTTCATCACCATCAATCCCGCTCTTCGGAGAAAACTCGGCGAACCAATCCGGGTCCAGTTTCTCCAGCGCCTGCAACGCCGCAATGCGCAATTCCTGGGGGTGCGTCCACCCAAACACCTTGCGCCCGGTGACGATGCGCTTGAGCATGGATGTAGATTCCGGCGCGGCAATGCGCCCCAGCGCTTCAATGGCTTTTACGCGCAAATACGCCCCGCCGCCAATCGGCACGTCGCCATCCGCAATGGTCAGCAGGCGGCTCAGCGCGTCACGGTCCGCCGTCACCCCAATCTCATCAATCACCAGCGGAATCACCAGGGGATCCACATGATCGAGCAGTTCCAGCAAAATGCGGCACCGCCCCACCGCGCCGGACGACGAAATCTGCCGGATGATGCGGTCCTGCGCCGTGCGCCCAAAATCCTTCATGCGGCCGGGAAGAAATACTTGCGCCGCCTGGGGATCGAGCTTGGTCAGCAGCCCGGCCATTTCCACGGCTTCGGCCACCGGACCGCCGCGCAGCGTGCTGCGCAGATATTGCAAACCCTCTTCGCCCAAGTCATGCGCCAGGTTCGCCACATGCTCCGAATCGTCGCGCAAAGAGCAGCGATTGAACCGCGAGGCCAGTTGCTCGATGGCCGACTGCGGCAACAGTCTGAGCACATTGGTCAAACCAGCAGCCGCCTGCCGCGCGCGCAGCGCCTCATCCACAAATTCCGGCACGCGCTCCTCGATACCCATCTTGGCGCGCAATGTGCGCCCCACACCCGGCCGCTGCGCTTCGACGCCCAGCAGCAGATCCAGCGCCTGCTCCATCGCCGGATAACACCGGCTGGTCGCCGCTTCCTGGCTCAAGCGCACAAAGGCGGCACTCACGATGCCTTGCAAATCAACGTCCTGCTCGATGTTCAGGCGCAGCCCCAGATGGCGCAGCGCTTCGGCCAAAAGCTTGGGATCCGCCTTGGCGTACAAATCGGCCATCTCGGAAAGACCCAGGGCGGTCTTCTTGCGCGCGTCGGTATCCTCGCTGTCCGCGCACGACGCATAATTCTGCAGAATACTGATGGCCTCCGCTACGTTACCCTGCGCGATCAATTCGCCGACGTAGGACTGCACGTTGCGCGGCGGAATA
This sequence comes from Acidobacteriota bacterium, assembly GCA_003161195.1. GTDB lineage: Bacteria > Acidobacteriota > Terriglobia > Acidiferrales > UBA7541 > Acidiferrum. The sequence continues at coordinate 3,732 of PMOV01000368.1, forward strand.
CACCAGGCTTCGCCGCTCAGCAGCACTTCCCGCTTCCCGCTATCCGGCACGGCAGCCCAGAATTGCCGGTCCAGAATCTCGCGATGGGACTCGACCATCAGGCCGGCGTCGCTCATCTTGTCTTCGTGCGCGCCCAGAATCTTGCGCAAATTTTCAATTTCCGAGTTCATGCGGTCCAGCATCTGCCGCACGGCGTTCACTTTCACTTCGCCCTGCTCGAAGCGCTCGAGCGCAAAGCGAATCGCCAGATGCTCGGCCAATTGCACCAACACGGCCTCGTCGGGCTTTCCCACCGGCGCCTGGGACGCCAGCCCAGCAATGGCTTGCTTCAATGTGTCTTGCGCGCGCCCAGGCAATTCGGCCATCTGCGCCTGAAATGCGCCAGCCGCGGCAATCCCGCCGCTGACGCCCATCTGGCCAAAACTCGTCAGGGCATTCAGAATGCTGTATAGCTCGTCCTCGCTGGGCTCCCCCGTGCGCATCCTGCGCATCACCGAGGGGTTCGGGGAGATAAATTCTCCGGAGCCCACCACCGCGTCTGTCAGCGCCGCGCCGTCATACGCGCCGCCGCTCGAAACAGCACCCGACGGAGCACCCGCCAACCCGCCGCCAGAACCCGGACCTTGCCCGCCACGCATGGGCAATCCGGATGGCGCTCCCATGGCCGCGCCCTGTGCCTGCGTAACCGGTCCGCCATCGCCGGAGCGGTAACCCGCGCCAGAGCCACCCGCACCCTCGCCCGCACCGCCGCCAGCGCCTTCCTGCCCACTCTTCGATCCCTGCGCCGCGGCAATCAGCTCGAGCAATTTCTGCGGGTCGTTCAGCCACTTCTTAAAATCATCCTGCTTGTCGCCCATGGACGCCGCCGCCAGCTGCGCCGCCACGCTGGCATCTTTCAGCCGCGCGTCCGTGGCCACAAAGCAAATTTCGTTGATGCGGATGCCGCGCGCCCCGGCCAGCGCGCTCTTCAACTGCAGCGCCAACTCGGCGGGTTTGGACTTGCCCGTAGGAAACGCGTGCGCAAAATGCACCAGCTCGTCCTGCGTCACCGAAGGATAGAACTGCACGCTGGCCAACCCAGCCGAAGAAAGCAGCAGCGCAAACTGTTTCTCCGCCGGGGCCCCTTCCAGGGGCACCCCGTCCAGCAGCAATTGCGCACCCGTGGCCCCGAGGAGCAGCCCGGACTCGCTACCCGGCGGCATAGACGCGCGCAGTTCTTCCCATGCGGTCTCGAGCTGCTCCGTGGTGCGGGTGTGATCGTACCCATACAACCGCGCGAACTTCAGCAGAATGTTCAGGCTGCGAACAAAGGCTCGTCCCGACGTAATTTTTGGGTCAGATTTCATTAAGGCGCAACACCTGGGTGCGTCCCGCAATAGGACGGTCTGGCTAGTACGTTAGGAATATCAAAGGTTTAGGGCAATGGTACAAACGGCCTATGTGCCGCGGTCGTCACACCGCCATGAGGGCAAGTACGCGCCCTGTCCCTCGGTACGGCTTATGGAATTATGGTATAGCTAACTGAAGTGTAACGACCGGCAGGCAGGCCATTGTAGACCAATGGGAAGGCCATTGCCCCGCGGGCCCTGCTGTCCTAGTGTTTGGAGAGTTGAATGCGCCCGCGCCGCTTGGTGCGGTTGGTTACCGCCGCGGTGATGGGCAAACCGCCGACGTCCAGCAGAATCTTGCGCAGCCGGTTGCGATCGTCAAGGTCCATGTCCACAAATTCAAAGGCCATGGCCTGCGGCCGCGCGCCGCGCACAATCGCTTGAGCTTTAATGCTGCGCACGCCCTGCGAAATCTTCAGCGATAGCAGCGAGCCGGGCGCCAGGTGGCGTTCGCCGGAGCCGATGCCGCCGCCCAGATTCAGTTCGGGGATGGACAGCCGGAAGTTTTCCCGCAGATTCGTGGTGACCGCTTGCACATTGCGCGCCAGCTTCAGCCGCGCATAACGCCGCTGCCGGATCGCCGAGGCCGCACCTTCCGGATCCGTGGGCTCGAGCGCCAGATCTTTGCGTTCCAGGCCGCTGGCAGAAACCTTTTCCATAGCCATTGCCGGATCGATGCGCGACAGCGCCTGTGCCGCCGCGATGCGCGTCTCGGTGGGGTATTGCCAGCGCCACACTTGCCGTGCGTCCAGGATATGCTGCAACACTTCGCTCGCGGCCGCCGCGCGTAAACGCCCCAGCGCCTCAATGGCTTTCAACCGGATATATTCCGACGTCGCCGGCGCCTGCGCCAACGCCAGCAACTTCGGGATCACCGACGGCTGCCCGCTCATGCCCATCTCGTCGATGGCCAGCGGGCGAATCAGGACGTCCAGCGCGTCGTAGAGCGCCACCAGCAGACGCGCACGATTGGCGGCGGGCGCCGAAGACAGTTGGCGCACGGTGCGATCATGAGCCGAGCGCGGCCACTGCGACAGCCGCACCGGCAGGATTTTCTCCACGCTTTCGATGTCCAACTGGCTCAGCAAGCCCACCGCTTCCGCGGCCTCCGCCGCGGGCGCCGATTGCAGCATCTCCACAAGATTGTGCGCGGCATCGGGACCCAAGCCGCCCACGATTTGCGTCAACAGTTCGCAATCCTCGCGAAACCCGCAATGTCCAAAACGGTTGGTCACGTAGTGCAGCGTGGCCAGCGGCATCAAATTCAAAATATCCGTCATGCCGTCCGCGATATGCCCGCTGCGCAGCGCCTCTTCGATAAACTCCGGCATGCGCTCTTCCGCGCCAATGCGCGGACGCAAACTCAGCGACGCTCCGGGCCGCTGCGCCTCGATACTATCCAGCGAAGCCAGCGCCTGCTGCATCGCCGGATAGCAGCGTTTGGACGCCGCCTCCTGGCTCAAGCGCACGAACGCCGCGCTGACCAAGGTTTGCACTTCGGGCTCGCGCTCCACCGCCAACTGGTTACCCAGCCGCCGGATCGCTTCCATCAGCGCACTGCCGTCGCCGCTACCGTAAAGTTCCGCCAAATCCGATAAGCCGATCGCCGTGGTGCGCCGCGCTTCCGCCGCGTCGAGCTCCACGCACGCCGCATACTTCATCAACACTTCGTTGACGGTCTTGAGTTCCCCGCGCCGCAGCATATCTTCCAGGTACACGCGCACGTTGCGCGGGGGCACGCACCACGCTTCGTCGGACGTCAGCACTTCTTTCTTGTTTTCTTCGGGAACCTGCTCCCAGAATTCCTGGTCCAGCAATTCGGTGTAGGTCTGCACCTGTAAACCGGCGTGCGCCATCATCTGTTCCTGCGCGCCCAGAATCTTGCGCAGCGCCTCAATCTCCGTGTTCATGCGGTCCAGCATCTGCTTCACGGCATTGACGCGCAGTTCCCCGCGCTCGTAACTGTCGAGGGCGAAGCGAATGGCCACGTGCTCGGCGAGTTTCAGCAGCATCGGCTGGTCCGGTTTCTGGTCCGGCGCCTGCGCCGCTAGTCCCGCGAGTGCCTGCTGCAGCGTGTACTGGGTGCGCACCGGCATGGTGCTCAGGCGCGACTGGAACATTTGTGCGTCCATGCGCGGCCCGTCGGCGTCTTTGCGAGACTTGCCCAACTGCGCAAACAGCCCCAGCACCGAGCGGATGCTCTCTTCTTCCACGGCAAACTGACCACCGCCTCCGCCAGTGCCATCGCCGTCTTTCGCTCCCGGCACCGGAGGCAAGTTGCTGCGAATCATGGAAGATGCAGCCAGCCAGCGCCCGGCAACTCCGTCGCCGACACCACCACCTCCTCCGCCACCTGTGCCGATCCCTGCGCCGCCACCGGCACCGCTTCCACCGCCGGACCCGGTGCCGCCCCCACCACCTAAACCCGTTCCACCACCACCGCCTAGGCCAGTGCCGCCTCCGCCGCCGCTGCCACCCACACCAGATCCGCCGCCACCTCCCGGGCCTCCGCCAACTCCCGTGCCGCCTTCGCCGCCAGGGCCGCCGCTGAATCCTCCGAGCGATCCCGGACCCGTCGTTACACCTGCGCCAGAGCCGCCTCCCGGTCGCGCCTCCCACAAACTTGCCGCACCCGCGCTGCCATCGCCGCCGCTCGCGCGTGTCCCTCCGCCTCCGCCGGTGCCCGAGCCACCCCCACTGCCGGAACCACCGCCACTGCCGCCGCTTCCCGAACCACCACCGCTGCCCGAGCCACCGGCGCTGCCGCCAAATCCCGGCCCACTGCCGCTACCGCCCGATCCTAAGCCCGGCAATCCGCCGCCACCCCCTCCACCGCCGCCGCTGCGCAGGCTCTCTGCCGCCAGAATCATCTGCAGCATCTTGTTCGGGTCTTCCAGGAAGTCTTTGAATTTGTCGCCGTGCGCGCCCAGCGCCTTGGCCGTCAGTTGCGCCGCAATCTTGATCCCCGCGGTCGAGGAATCCTCCGCCACATAGCGGATCTCGTTGACCTTGATGCTCGATTCTCCCGCCAGCGCCGACTTCAACTGGTCCGCCAAGGACGACGGTTTGGCGTTGCCGCTGGGAAACGCCCGCACAAAGCGCGCAAACTGAGGCTGCGTCAATGCCGTCGAAAAATGAATGCTGGCAATGCCGGAAGTGATCAAGAGCTGTGCGAAACTGCGCTCGCCCGCGGCCGTGCCCAACGGCACGCCGTCCAGCAAAATCTGGTTTCCCGAGGCACCCAGCAGCAACCCGCCGCCGCCGCTCTCATCGAGCGCGGTGCGCAATTCCTTCCACGTCGAGTCAAACTGCGCCGCCGTGCGTGCATGCCCAAATTCATACAGGCGCGCGAATTTCAACAGGATGTTCAGGCTGCGGACGAATGTCCGAGCGCCACCACGTGTGTCGGGACTCATACATTGCGGCGGCCGCTCTGCCGCCTCTTCCTCTTGTCAACCTTACAGTAGTTTTCTTCCGGCCATTAGACAAGCGGCGTCTCGCCATATGTAGCCGTTTAGGCAACCGATTCCCTCACTGCAGTCCCGCTTTCGCCGCATTTGCCCATATTCGACACATCGGCTCGCCGCGCTCATTGTCCGCGGCCCCGTACGGCCTTACAATATCTACCGTCTCCCGGTGCCCCCGGTAATACGTGATGAGCGACGAGCCAGAATCCCAGCGTTTTAAGCCAGAGATGCCTCGCATACCGGGCGTCGTCGCGGTTCCCGCCAGTGGCTCGCCGAAATCCTCGAACCTGACGGTCATTACCGTTCTGCTGGTCGTGCTCTTCGTCGTCGCCCTTGGCGCGCACTATGCGCTTCGTCCCAAGCCCGTTGAACCGACCGCCGCGGCGACGCCCCCGCAACTCCAGGTGCCCACTCCCGCGCCAGATCCCGACTCTCTTCTGCCCATCACCTCCGGCGCGCAACCGGTCGTGGCCACCATCGGCGATATGGCCAAAGCCTGGAGTTCCAAGTCTTTTATGCTTCAGGATCCTATTTCCAACGAAAATGTCCCCGCCTTGCTTATCCGCCTGCCGACCGGCTCCGCATCCCAAGCGTCCGGCTATTGGGGACTCTCAATGAACCCGGCCTACGGTTCCTGCCGCCTCGAGTACCTCACCGATCTCGCAAAGCTGCGCTCGGACTACGGCTATCGCGCCGCCAATCACCCCATGGTCGGCAACCCCTGCAGTCATACCGTATTCGATCCCACCAAAATGACCATGCTTCCCGGCAACATTTGGGTCCGCGGGGCCATCGTGCAAGGCTCCGACCTCCGGCCCCCGCTGGGCATCGAAATCGAAATCAAAGGCAAAGAGATCCTGGCCCTCCGCCGAGAATAACCTGGACTACTCATTTAACTTGGCCTTTTTTTGTGTTGCAGGAGCGTCACGTTTTGTTCGGCGTTGGGCCGCGGTTTTGACTCGCCACTCATCACTGACACTCGCCACTGCATCCGTCAAAAGACTTTCTTCGCTTTGCGGGCAATTCCACGGCCCGTCCCAAGCCACGACCGGCCCGCCACGCATTCTCGCGCTCCAACAAATCGCACGCGAACAACTTGACTTTCCGCCACACCCCGCATAAACCTCTTTCCTACTATATGCGCACAAAAATATTTCCGTCACTCTCTAATCCCACGCGTCGCAATTTCCTGACTTCCGCAACCACCGCCTCGGCCGCACTCCTGTGGCGGCCCTTGCGCGCCTCCGCCTCGGATTTCGCGCGCGACGATTCCGCCTCGCTGCCACCCGCCTTCGCGAGTCTCCGCCCGCTCGGCTCGCGCGTCCGTCCCATCACCGCGGACGAATTCCAGTCTCGCATCGCCAAAGCGCAAAAGCTCATGGCCGACTCCTCGCCCGCATTCGACGCGCTCTTTCTCGCTCCCGGCACCGGGCTCTACTATTTCACCGGTATCCGCTGGGGACTCAGCGAACGGCTCCTCGCCGTGCTGATCCCCAAATCCGGCCAGCCGATCCTGGTCGTCCCGGCTTTTGAAGAAGGCCGCTGCCGCGAAAAACTGAAATTCCCGATGGACGTGCGCGTGTGGCAAGAGGATCAAAGCCCCACCAAAATTGCCGCCGCCGCGCTCGCGGACCGCGGCCTGCGCACCGGGCAAATCGGCATCGAAGAAACCGCCGGCTTCACCTTCTACGATCATTTCCGTCAGGCCGCGCCGGGCTTCACCTGCGTTTCCGGCGACCCCATCACCATCGCCTGCCGCGCGCATAAATCCGCGCACGAACTCGAGCTCATGCGACTCGCCTGCGATGCTACCTTCGACGTATTCACCGCCGTATTTGCCAGCCTGAAAGAAGGCCTCTCGCAGGAAGACATCGCGGGCCTCGTCGAAGCTGGCTTCCGCAAAATGAATCTGCAAGGCGGCGCGCTCACGTTGGTCGGCGCATCCGCCGCGTTGCCGCACGGCACCTTGCAACCGCGCAGCCTCAAACCCGGCGACGTAATTCTGATCGACGGCGGCTGCACGGTGGAAGGCTACGAGTCCGACGTCACCCGCACCGGCGTTCTCGGCGCGCCGCCGCAAAAAGTTCAGCAAGTATTCGAGATTGTGCGCCACGCGCAAAACGCCGCGCTTGACGCTGCACGCGCCGGCAAACTTTCCGGTACCGTAGACGATG
>PMOV01000021.1 GCA_003161195.1 Acidobacteriota bacterium
GATCACTTTGGGATCATGACCACGCATTATGCGGAGTTGGGAGCGGTGCTGACGCGGTATTTGCGCGAGGCCACGCGGTGAGCGACGCGCGCATGAATGGGGCGGAGAGTTTGGTGGGGACGCTGGCGAGTGGGGGTGTTGCGGCGTGCTTTGCGAATCCCGGGACGTCGGAGATGCACATTGTTGCGGCGCTGGATCGCGAAAAGCGAATGCGTTGCGTGCTGGGATTGTTTGAAGGGGTGGTGACCGGGGCGGCGGACGGGTACGCGCGGATGGCGGGGAAGCCGGCGTGCACGTTGCTGCATCTGGGGCCGGGGTTGGCGAATGGGTCGGCGAATTTGCACAACGCGTCGCGTGCGCATACGCCGATCGTGAATATTGTTGGGCAGCACGCGCGTGGGCATTTGCATTTTGATACGCCGCTGAAATCGGACATTGAGGGAATTGCGCGGCCGTATGCGGATTGGTTGCGGACTTCGAGCGACTCGGTGGCGCTGGGGCGAGATGCTGCGGAGGCTATGGCGACGGCGCGCGCATTGCCGGGCGGGATTGCGACGCTGATTGTTCCGGCGGATGTGGCGTGGGGAGACGGCGGCGTAGTTGCGGAGGCGCCGGAGTTGCGTGCGGCGCGCGCGACGGATGCCAGGGCAGTGACGCGAGCGGCGGCGATGTTGCGTTCGCGGGTGCCGACTTGTTTGCTGCTTAGCGGGAATGCGCTGCTGGGAAGCGGGCTTGCGGCGGCCGGGCAGATTGTGGCGGCCACCGGCGCAAAACTTTTGGCGCCGTATCCTTTTGCGCGCATGGGACGCGGGGGTGGGGCTCCGGTGGTCGAGCGCATTCCATATATTTTTGAGCAGGCTGCGGGGCTGCTGAAAGAGTTTCGGCAGATGATATTGGTGGGGGCTGAGATACCGCGGTCTTATTTTGCGCATCCCGTGAAGGAGAGCGTGCCGGTGGCGGCGGGGTGCGAGGTGTTTACTTTGGCGTCGCCGGGGGAAGATTATGCGTCGGCGTTGATTGCTTTGGCGGCGGAGCTTGGGTTGCGAGAGGGTGCTACCGATTCGCGTGGCGCGTTGGCGGATTCTGGCTCGCGTCGCGTCGAACGGCCTGGGACGCCGAGTGGGGCGATTTCGATTGCGGGATTGGCGGTGGCAGTGGGCGCGGTGTTGCCGGATGACGCGATTGTGGTGGATGAGTCGATGACGTCGGGGCGCGGTTTGATGGACGCGACGGCGAGGGTTGGTCCGCACGATTGGCTGGCGAATACTGGGGGCTCGATTGGAATTGCGATGCCGCTGGCGGTGGGGGCGGCGGTGGCTTGTCCGGAGCGGCGGGTGTTGTGTTTGTCGGCGGATGGGAGTGGGATGTATACGATGCAGGCGCTGTGGACGATGGCGCGCGAAGGATTGAATGTGACAGTGGTGGTGTATGCGAATCGCGTGTATGGCGTGTTGAAGCGCGAGTTTTCTGGTTTGGGGATTGGCGAGCCGGGAGAGAAGGCGCTGAGCATGTTTGAGATTGGGCGGCCGGATTTGGATTGGGTGAGTCTGGCGCGCGGGATGGGCGTGCCGGGGACGCGGGCGGGATCGCTGGAGGAGTTTGTGACGGCGCTGCGAGCGGGGTTTACGGGTGCCGGGCCGTCGTTGATTCAAGTGGACTTGTAGTTGGTGTAGCGGGCTCGCGCTTCCGTTGCGGGCTTACGCCAGCGCTTTCGCTAGTTGGTCCTTCATCACTTTGCCGGTGGGCGTCAGCGGCATGTCTGTGACGATGTGGATTTGCGTGGGGCGTTTGTAGGGCGCCAGATGCTGCGCCGCGTGTTCGGACATTTGCGCTGACGTGAGTGGGGAGCCTGGGACGGTTTGCACGAAGGCGATGACTTCTTCGCCGCCGTCGGCGCCTGGCACGTTGTGGCCGATGACCGCGGAGCGCACTACCTGCGGATGATTGTTGAGAATGGCTTCGACTTCCGCGGGGTAGACGTTGAATCCGAAGCGGACGATGAGTTCCTTGGTGCGGCCGACGATGAAGAGGAAGCCGTCCTGGTCGAGACGCGCGAGGTCGCGGGTGTTGAACCAGCCTTCCGCGTCGATGGCGGCAGCGGTTTCTTCCGGCGCGCGATAGTAACCCTTCATAACGTTTGGTCCGCGGACGCGAAGTTCGCCGACTTCGCCCGGAGCGACGGGTTGGCCATCGGGACCGATAAATTTTGCTTCGACGCCGGGCAGGAGGCGGCCGACGGAAGTGTCGGTGCGCGGCTGATGCACCACGGCTTGAGAAATGTTTGGCGAGGTTTCGGTGACGCCGTAGCCGTTGTAGAGCGGCATGCCGAAAAATTTTTCCACGTCGGCTTTGACGGCGGCATGCAGAGGGGCCCCGGAAGAAGAGATGATGCGCAGCGCTGGAAATTGTCGTTCGGCGATGCCTTTCATTTTTGTGTACTCGAGGAGCAGGGAGAACATGGCGGGCGCGCCGAGCATGACGGTGATGCGGTCTTTCTCGAGGGTGGCGAGAGCGGCTACGGGATCGAAGCGCGGTGC
>PMOV01000114.1 GCA_003161195.1 Acidobacteriota bacterium
GACACTGAAACGATGTACGGAATGACCATGATGGCCAGCACGATGCCGGCGGTCAGGAAGCCGATGCCGTAGGCAGGGCCGGTGAACAGCGGCAGAAATCCCAGCGTGGATTTCAGAAAGGGCTGAATGTCCTCGCGCATGATGGGCACGATGATGAACACGCCCAGCAGGCCATAAATCACGCTGGGCACGGCGGCGAGCAAGTCGATAAAAAACTGCAAGGTGTCGGAAATATTCTGTGGGGCCAGCTCCGCGAGAAAAATGGCGGCGCCGATGCCTAGCGGGACGGCGATGGCCAAAGAGACGAACGCAGTGACCAGTGTGCCGTAGATAAAGGGCAGCGCTCCAAAATCGCCGGCGTTGGGATCCCAGATGGAGGTTACGAAAAAGTGAAAGCCGAACTTGTGGCGCGAAAGAACGGAGCCGTGCCAAAGTTCAAAAACCAGCAGCAGGGTGATCAAGACGACGGAGAACGCGAACAGCGAGGTGATAATGCGTGCGATTTCGTCGCCATCACGGAGGCGGCTGAGAAAAGAACGCGAGCCGGAAATTGGGCCCGCGCTCGGAGTTGTGGTGGTTGCCGCCAAAGGGGTCTGTCCGTTCCTGTTTCCTGGCTAGCCGTCTGGCTGCCGGCTCACTGCCGCGCCTTACTGGATCTTGTCGATGGCCTTCAGTTCCTTGGCCACCACTTCCTTNNGTCCGAAAACTTGGCGGGAATCAGCAGCCACGTGAAGCTGGAGATGGGATAGGCGGTTTTGCCGGGGGCGTTGGTGATGGAGACGCGGAAGTCGTCGGGCATGGTTACGCCCGCCGCAGCCGCGGTCACGCTGGCGAAGTCTGCCTTGATCACCGCGCCGGCGGCGTTTTTCACGCTGCCGTACTCGATTTTGGTTTGCACCGCGTAGATCAATTCAACGTAGCCGATGGAGCCGGGCGTCTGCTTTACCAGGCCGGAGACGCCTTCGTTGCCCTTGCCGCCGAGTCCTACGGGCCAACTGATGGACGCGCCCTTGCCGGGCTTGGTCGCCCAGTCGGGACTAACCTTGGAAAGATAATCGGTGAAGATATAGGTTGTGCCGCTGCCGTCAGAGCGGTGCACGACGACGATGTCCGTAGCTGGCAGCTTCACGCCGCTGTTGGCGCCGGCGATGGCCGGGTCGCTCCACTTGGTGATGCGGCCGAGATAGATACCGGCGAGCGCTTCCGGAGTGAAGGTAAGCGCTGCGTTTACTCCCGGAAGGTTATAGATAGGTACAACAGCGCCCAGCACGGTGGGGAAGTGCAAAATGCCGGAGCCGTGCTTGTCGCTGTAGGCCTTCAGTTGATCGTCGTTCATGGGGCCGTCTGAAGCGCCAAAATCCACCGTGCCATCGGTGACCGCTTTGATGCCTGCGCCGGAACCTTGCGACTGGTAATTGATCTCCAAGTTGGGAAATTTCTTGTGATATTCGTCGAACCATTTGGAGTAAATGGGATACGGAAACGTGGCGCCTTCTCCGGTGATCTGCAGGATTCCCGCTGCCCAAACCGCGCCCGCCGCCGCCAACACTGCCAAAGCAAAACCGACAGATCGTTTCATGCGCATCTCCATAGAATTCCGTCTTTCTTGAGTGCAACTAGTGTGGCGCGGGTTTGTTACAGCATTGTTACAGTCGCGGTGGAACTTGTTAGAAATAGTAAATTTTTAGCCGCGGCAATCGCAAACTAAGGGTTTTGTTGTAATCAGCTTAGGGGCCGCGAGACGCCAGCGCGCACAAAAAAGCGGGCGGCCCAGTGAGGCACCGCCCGCTTCAGTCAGCCCGGTATAGCGGCCGCCGTGCTACCCCGATTTATGGGAGGTAGTAGCGGAACGAGGTGAATAACATGTTATCGACAGCCTTCGGCCCAATGGAGATGGGTGCACTGCCGCTGGGTGCGCCACCGGTACCGGAATAAGCATCTTTCCAGAGGTAGGAGTACTGCACACCAAACTGCATGCGGCCTTTCGAACCCTGGTAGAACTTGTACCAGAAGCCGAGGCTGCCTTCCTGAACGACGCGGACATCGCCAGCGCAGGAGCTGGAGCCCGGATTGAAGTCATTCGTGGGCACGGCTTCCGTGGCGCAGGCGAAGTTGTTGGCGGCAACGTTGCCGTAGCCGCCGATCTGGTTTGCTTTGAACGAGGTGGTAGTGGTGGCCGGAACGGTGGTTAGCACGCCGCCGACAAGATAGTTAATGGCAGGTGTCTTGGTGATGGTAATGGCTTCATACCCTTGATAGCCTGCGCGCCACGCGTATTCCAAGCCGTAGTAGCCGTAAACATCGAGTTTTCGATTAGGATGCCATTCAAGCCGGCCCAAACCGTGCGCTGTCCGGATCAGCGACAGCGTACCGTCCGGACGCGCGGTGGCGTCCGCCAGCTGCGCCGATCCGTAACGCCCGATTCCGTCGCCAGCAACGCCCTTGACGCCGAAATCTAGTTTCTTGCCGAACAGCGACCAGAGCGCACTGGCCCCGAGGCCGCCGCCCGTTGTGCTGCTGTTGGTGGCGCCTACGGCGCTCACTGTTGTGGAAGCGCAGGCCCCGTTGTAACCGTTGTAGGTGACCAGCGTCGTGGTGCCGGCGATATAATCGGAATCGCCCGCGTTGGTGCCCACCACGCCGCAAGGATAGATGCGGTCGCGGAAGAAGCTCACGATGCCGAAGAGTTCATAGTGTCCGAATCCCGGATCGGCAGCGGCCTTGAAGATCAAGTCGGGCGCCTTATTCACAGTATAGCCGTTGGCGTCGAAAGCGTTGTAGAGACCGCCGCCGGCCCCGGGCGCGTTGATGAAAAAGTTTCCGGTCTGGCCAGTGGTGGCGCCAGAGGTGACGATGGTGGCGGGCGCGGCGCCATCATTGATCGTGGTCACGCTGGAGAAGCCGCGGCCGCCGATGGTGGCCTGCGGGCCTTCCACGGACATGCCCAGAGCGAATTTGCCGCCGAAGTCCTTCACGACGCGGAAGCCGTACTGGCGGGCCCAAGTGAAGCCCGCGTTGTACTGCGGATCGATCACGGCCGGCAGGTCTTCCTGGCGGTTGAACATCCCCTTCTTGGTTTCCGTGGCGAGACTCCACTGTTGGCCGCCGGTGAAGATCCAGCCGTTGTCAAACGCAGCTTGCGCGAACGCTTGCCGTTGCCGCAAGACGTAGCTGTTGCTCTGGCGATTGTTGGAAGTGGTGCCGGCACCGAGGAAGTCCGCTTCGTAGTAGCCGCCGATGGTCGCCGCGGCGAGTTTGCCCTGGACCAACATGCTGATACGGCTCTGGCGTCCGGTGAAGGCGTTTTCGCCGAGGTGTGCGAGGTCGCTGGCGGTGTAAGGAATACTGGTCAGCGGAGTGTTAATATCGCTGGACGTGGCGCGATTGCGATACACCGTTTCTGCCGCCAGGAAGCCGCCCGGGGTGATGTTCACGCCTTTGTAGCGAATGGTAGCGGGGCCATCGTCGGAACTCTGCAACTGCGATTCGCCGGAATTTCCCGTGGCGTTGGCCACGGAAAGTGCGAGCGTGTCGTTGCTGGTCTTGAGCGCGGCCACCGAGGAATTCAGCGCCACGGTGTCGCTTTTGGCGGCGGTGGATGTTGCCACGGCTTCGGTCGCCTTGGAACTAGCTTCCGCGGCGCGCGAATTGGCGGTGGCCGCTTCTTCACGAGCTGCGTCAATCTGGCGGTCGCGCTTGGCGAGTTCTTCCTTCAACAGATTTAATTCCTCCTGTTGCGATTGCAGGGCCTGCCGCAATGCTTCCACCTCGGCGGCGATTTCCGCGCTGGACTTCTCCGCAGTGGGCTTAGCCGTGGCGGCGGGTTTGGGTTTAGCAGCGGGTGCATCGGAGTCTTTCGGTGTATCGGCCAGCGCCGTCCCGCAAACCAGGAACAGCGATAGTGTAAGTGCAGCTAATTTATTCATTGCCTCTCTCTTGTGTAGAAGGTTTCGACGTGCCGAATAAAATTGTTGCGTACCGCCCCGCATGGAAGGTAAATGGCCCGTCTTACGGTTACATGAATCGAATGTGAATATTCTGTAACAGAGGCGCCAAATCTACCTTTAAACGCAATGTTTTTAGGAGTTTACGAAATTGGCCGGAGGCCCCGTGCGCAAACACGTGCAGCAGTCGAGGCGCCTGGTTGATTTCGCGTGCTACTAAAAAACGCGTCTCGCTCTCGACCGCGATGGGGTGCCATTCAGTGAGCAGATGGTATAACGCAACGGCAAGTACGTCAACCTGCGCGTGCGCGATTCAGGATGTTCGACCAAGCAGCCTTGCTTTACATCCCGCTTGGTACCCAAGTGGAACCCCGTGCCGCCTAGCACCGTCAAAACCGCCTCCGCAAGAATGCAGCCCCGTTAAAAACGATAGTTCAGTTCGCTATACCCCAGCGCTCCGTTGCTATCCGTGGGATAAATATTCTTGATGACCTGTCCGCCCTGCGCCCAACCGAAGTACAGCGTGAGTGAAAGTCCATGGCCAAACTTGCAATCGCCACTTATGTCGTAGAGATTCGCAAGTTTGGTATCGCCGCCAGCCGGCCGTCCCTGAAAGCCGAAGGTCCAAGGCTGAAACGCGCCGCCGCCGGAATACCAGAGGTCTGTGCTGCTGGATAGCCACAAGCCGTGAACATCGCTGCGGATGGTCAGGCTCTTCGCCGGGCGCAACACCACCTCGCCAAAAACATCCGTGTTGTTCATGGAGTTGAAAAATGGAAAGCGGGCATACACACGCGGGGTCGGCAGAACGGCGAAAAATGTTCCGTGCGTGCCGTCGTTGGGATTTCCGTCACCGCTCGAGTAAAAGTAGCCCACGCGCAACCATGGGCGAACCGGCCTCGCAAAGTGCGGTTGGAAGCCGCCTTCAATCGCGCCAGCACCCGAGCGTTGCGTCAGCATGCCCCACTTTCCGCTTTGCAACGCGCCCCAGCCCAAGAGATCGAAGGTTCCGACGCCGGTCGCCGACGCCATGATGAAATGGCCGCCGTACGTGCCGATATCGATGGCACCCAAATCTGCGGCCTTGGCGGCAGCCGAGCGGTTATCCACCTTCACTACGCCCCGCTCATCACTGTAGAAGATGCCAAAGACGCGCCATTCCAGTTGCGTGTTGCCGTAATCGCCTTCGCGGGTAACCGCCACATAACTCACCGGAGTTTTGACCCACCCCCAGCCGTCCACCTGGAATACGCCGCGATCCGGGATTGCGCTGACGGCCGTGAAATTCCACGGTCCGTTGGAGTAGGCATAGTGCAAGCCGTCGAGGCTGCGCATCACGTCGGAATATCCGAAGTTGCCAATCAAGCGCTGCCCGATGCGGTCTGCCTTTAGGGACGCCAGCGTTGCGTCCTTGGGCTTAACTTCGCTGCCGTCGGTAAATTCGAACCGTCCGATTTGGAGACTGTTGCGCCCCCATTTGGGGCGAATGAAAACCTGCTTCGGGAAAATAAACGCGGTGTTCTGCTGCTTGTCGTTCGCGGCATAGTAGGAAGCCCCGAGGCCTAACTGCCCCTGTGGCGCCCCCTTTACGGCTCCGTCCGGCAGACCCAGCAAGATCGGAACCTCAAACTCAATGTTCCAATCGAAGTTCTGGTGCGTCTGGGAAAATCCAAACTGGATTTGCGTGCCGGAAAAGCCGTAGAGGTTTTGGCCGGCGGCCGGCGTGAACCAGTCCCAGGCTTCGTAGCGCTCGCGGATATTGCCGGAGAACGTTACGTTGCCAAGTTCGATGGGCTGCTGGTCCGACTGCGCCAGCGCCGGTGTGCAAAAACCAAAAGTGAAGACCAGGACCGTCAGCAGCTTTTGCAATGGCATGCTAGATTTCATAGATTTGTGCGCCTTTGAAAGACGTGACCGGGCCCTTTTCGGCCGGTCCATCAGCATTGAACAACACAGCAACCTCCGGAGATCAAAAAGGCACGGCGTCGCCTTTCGGATCGCCGTTGGCACCTGTTTTTGGGGTGTAGCTCGGAGCGAAAATTGTTTTCGGGATTCTCTTGCCGCGGCGCAAGAACGGCAATAGTGGGAATGTATTAGATCCTTAAATTCCAGCGGAGCGAGAAGATTGGGCTGAAGAACGCGTGGAGGAGCGCCAAATTAGCGCGGCGCCGCAATGGTGTAGGCAAGAACGATCTGCGTCAACCTGTACTGGTAGCGCGCGTCGGTGTCCGAGATGTCCGCTTCCGTCTTCTGCAATTCGGCCTGGCTGAACTCCACGATGGAACTGAGGCCCAGGTTGTAGCGCGATTGCGCCAGATCGAGCGCCAAGGTGGCTTGTTCTTCCAACTGCCGCGTCACGGAAAGCCGTTCAAAGGCCCGATTCGAATCTTGCCAGGCATCCCGCACGTCGCGCGCAATGTTGTTTTGCAGGTCGGTGAGCCGCCCACGCGCCAGGGTAGTTTGCAGGTCCGCGGTTTTGGCGCGCGCGTCAAACAAAAACCCGTTGAACACCGGAATGTTGATGTTCGCGCCCACCGCGCCCCACCAGCTGGGCACGTGATTGTCGCGTGCCGGCACCAGGCCCACCGTGCCTAGCGCGGTAACGTCGGGAAGCTTCAGGTCGTGTTCTGCGCGACCAAATTTTTCCGCCGCCTGCACTTGGTCCCGCAACGCCAGCACTTCCGGCCGTTGCGCCAACGCTTCGCCAATCAGCGGCTCGACCGTCGGTGGTGGCGCCTCGCCCGCCGGGGCCCCTTCCACCAGCTGAAAATTCTGCTCATCATTGAATCCCAGCAACGCGGAGAGAGCCGCCAGCGAAGCCTCATAATTGTTGCGCGCTTCCAGCAGCAGCAATCGCGCCCGCGCCGCATCCACCTTCGCAAAGCTCAGATCTATGTCCGAGCGCAGCTTCGCGTCCGTCAGCGCCTGAATTTTGTCCACGAATGTTTGCCGCGCATCCACCGTCTGGTGCGCCACGGTCACCAGCGCTTCGGTCTCCAGCGTGTTGAAGAAGGACTGGTCTACCGCCAGAATAATGTCCGCCGTGGTGGCGGCAGCGGTCTCGTCCTGCGCTTTGGCCTGCAAATTCGCGCTGGCCACTAAATTCGGGGTGCGCCCGAAATCCGTCACCAATTGACTGACGTTCGCGCCGGCGGCCGCCCGCGAATAAAGCGCCGAATTGGTCAGACCGCCCGCAGCGATGCGTCCACCGGGCTGTGCGTCCACGCCGGTGGCGTTGAGCGCCACCGTGGGCAGCAACCCCGACCGCTGCTCGCGCACGAACTGCCGCGCTACCAGCGCGTTCAGCCGCCCGATGCTGATCTGCGGATTATTTTTCAGCGCCAGCGCTTCCGCCTGCTCGCGCGTTAGCGTGCGCACCGGTCCCACCCCGCTCGGCGCCATTTGTGCTGCCATAGTTCTTTGCGGCGGCGCGGTCGATTGCGCGGAGCCGGGACTTTGCGCGTAAGCGCCCACCGGCAGGAGCCACAACATCGCGGCGATGCAGCGCGACATTGCATGCATCACTGTAGCGCGCATCATTGCGTCGGCTATCATTGGGTCACCCCGGACGACACCGGCCAAGTCCGCGGCCCTTCATGCACCAGGATGTACACCGCCGGCACCAGGAATACCGTCACCGCTACCGAAACGGTCAGCCCCCCGATAATCGCCCGGGCCAGCGGCGCGTACTGCTCGCTGCCGGCTTCAAATCCCAGCGCCATCGGAATCATGCCCAGAATCGTCGCCAGCGAGGTCATCAGGATCGGCCGCAGCCGCACCTTGCAGGACTCCACCACCGCCTCGCGAATGCTCCTTCCCCGCTCCTGTAGAATCCCCGCGAACTCCACAATCAGAATGCTGTTGGAGACCACGATGCCCGTCATCATGATTACCCCCATCAGCGACATGATGTTCAGCGACGTGTGCGTCAGCAGCAGCACCAGCACCACGCCGGAAAGCCCGGGCGGAATCGCCGTCAAAATAATCAGGGGATCCAGAAACGAGCGAAACTGCGCCATCAGAATTAAGTACACCAGCACCACGGAAAGCAACAGTCCGATGGCAAACCGCGTAAACGATTCGTGCATACCCACCACCGCCCCGCGCACCGCAATCCGCGCATTGTGTGGCAGCTTGATTTGCTTGATCAGCCGCTCCGCGTCCTTAGTCACGCCCGATAGATCCTCCGTCTTGGGCATCACGTAGATGTCAATCACCCGCCGCAGTTGCTGGTGGTCCACTTCCGTGGGCGTATTGATTGGCTCGATCTTGGCCACCGACTGAAGCGGGGTGTACGACGCTGAATTCATGGCGCGCAGCGGAATATTCTTAAAGTCGGACATGGTCATGTTGCCGATCTGTTTGTTCGAGTACTGCACCGTCAGCATGTAGTTGTTGCCGGTCTTCGGATCGATCCAGTAGCTGGGCGCGATCACCCCATCGGAAGTCAGCGCGGTAATTACGTTGTCCACTACCTCCTTCGGCGTGATACCGAGCTGGCTGGCCTGCTCGCGATTAATGTTCAGCTCCAGGCCCGGGTAATCCAGGCTTTGCGGGATCAGCACGTCGCTTACGTTGTGCGAAGTTCTCAGTTGCTGCGCCAGGTCTTTGGCGATTTTGTACGATGCGTCCATGTCGTTGTCGCTGATCTGGATATCGAGCGGCGCGGGCAAGCCCTGGTTGACCACCGAATCCACCAGGCCGCCAGCCTGAAAATACGCGCTCATCTGCGGCAAATCCCTCGCTAGCTTGCGCCGCACGCGCTCCATGTACGCGTAGCTGCCGATTTTGTGGTCTTCTTTCAGGCTCACCTGCACGAACGCCGTATCCATCGCCGAGTTGCTCGTATAAATCGAAGAAAGATCCGGCGTGATGCCGATGTTGGAGACGATCATGTCCAGATCCTTCGCGGAGACCTCGTCCTTGATCACCCGCTCCACCTGCGCCACGTCTTTGTCCGTCACCTCCAGCCGCGTGCCGGTGGGCGCTTTCAGATTGATCACGAACTGCCCGGGATCCGTGCGCGGGAAATACGATAGCCCCAGAAATGGAAACAGCGCCACGAACACCACCAGTATTCCCGCCGCAATGATACTCACCGTGCGCAGCGGCGCTACAAGCGCCCGCTGTACCCAGCGGTCGTAGTGCACCAGCAGCGATTGAAACGCGGCGTTGAATTTTTCGACGATACGCGCGAAAAATCCCGGGTGCTTTTCTGCCGGTTGTGCTTCGTGGGCCTCGTGCGCGTCCCCGTTTGTATGCGCCGTCGCCAACTGCCCGGTCGCATGCTGCTGATGCGGCTTAAGGCGAATGAAATACGCGCAGTACAGCGGCACCACGGTCATGGCAAAAATATAAGAAGCAAAAATGGAGATCACCACGCCCAGCGCCAAGTCGGCGAAGAGATACCGGCTCACGCCGTAAAACAGAGTCACAGGGAAAAACACGATGGAGGTCGTGGACGTGGCCGCCAGCACCGCCAGCGACACCTCCATGCCGCCCTGTTCCGCGGCCTCCCGCGGCGGCACACCCATCTCCATGAAGCGGAAAATATTTTCAAGCACCACCACCGAATCGTCGATCAGCCGCGAAAACGCCAGCGCCAAGCCGCCCAGCAGCATGGTGTTGATCGATCCGCCTAATCCGTTCATCACCAGAAAACACATCAACGCGGAAAGCGGAATGGAGAGCAGCACGGCAAAGGTGGCACGCGGGCTGCCGAGAAACAGCAGAATCATGATCGCCGTCAGCACCAGCCCAATGCCGCCCTCCTTCATCAGGTTCTTGATGGCCAGTTTTACGAAGATGGATTGATCGAACACCACCTCCGTGCGCAACACCGCCGGCACATCCACTAAATGCTGGATCGCGCTTTTCACGCCGTTCACGATGGCGATGGTGTTGCTCCCACCGCCTTGTTTGAGCACCGGGATGTACACCGAATGTTGCCCGTCGATGCGCACGATGTTGGTCTGGATGGCTGCGGCATCTTCCGCGTGCCCGATGTCGCCCACGAACACGGAGCCCAGGCCCACCGTCTTCAGCGGAATCTGGTTGATCTCGTCCGCCGTGGGCACTTGGCTGTTCGCGTAAATGTTGTAGTCGCGATCGCCGATGCGCACGTCCCCCGCGGGAAGAATTAAATTCGAGTCGTTCACCGCATGCACCACGTCCATCAGGCTCAGTTGGTGCGCTTCGAGCTTTACCGGGTCCACAAATACCTGAATCTGCCGGTACGTCCCGCCGAAAGGTTGCGGCACGGAAGAGCCGGGAACGTTTGCCACCTGGTTGCGCACCGCGAACTGCGCCAAGTCCTTCAGCTGCGTTTCGTTCAGCCCTTGGCCCTTCAACGTGATCAGGCACACCGGCAGGCTCGAGGAGTCAAATTTCAGCACCACCGGCGGCAGCGTCCCCGGCGGCAGCCGCCGCAAATCGGCTAGCGCCAGGTTGGAGATATTGCTGAGCGCCGAATTTCCGTCGGTGCCCGGCTGAAAATAAATCTTGATCAGGCTCACGCCGGTTAGCGAACGCGATTCGATGTGCTCGATGTTGCTCCCTAAGGTAAAAAATCGCTCGAAGGTATCGGTGATATCCGCTTCGATCTGCTGCGGCGGCATGCCGGAATAAAACGTCGCCACCACCACCACGGGAATCTTGATTTCCGGGAAGAGATCCACCGGCATGCGCGCCACAGTGGTAATGCCTACGACGGCCACCACCAGGCACAGCATCAAAATGAAAAAAGGATAAGCGAGGGCGAACTTAGGCATTCGCCCGCTCCCGATGAATCGCAGACGTTATCGAGCCGGCTTCCTTTGGCACCACCGTCTGCCCGGGCCGCAAATCGCTGCGCGCCCCAAGAATGACGCGCTCGCCATCAGCGAGCCCCGTCAACACCACCACGCGCGAATCGCCTTCGTGCCCCAGCGTAACTTGCCGTCGTTCTACCTCGTTCTGCGCGTTCACCACCAGCACGCTGCCCCTTTTCCCGTTGCCCTTGTCGGAACTGCTATCGTTGCCCTCGTGCTGTACCGCTTCCAGTGGAATCGTCAGCACGTTGTGTTGCTGGTTGTAGGTAATCGTCGCTTCCGCATACATGCCGGGCAGCAAGTGATTGTCCGCGTTAGGGAAGTCCACTTCCGTCTCCATGGTGCGCGTCTGCTCGTTCAGCGCGTCGGCAAAGCGCGAGACCTTCCCGGTAATATCCTGATTCAGCGCTTGCACGCGCACCGTCATGGCCTGCCCCACGCGAATCTGCGCGGACACGGACTCGGGAATCGGCAACACCAGCCGCAACACCGAATACTGCGCCAGCCGTACCACCGGAATGGCTTGCGTGCTCTCGGATGTCCCCGCTGCCACCAGCGTCCCGGTATCCGCCGAGCGCACCGTAACCACCCCGTCAAACGGCGCCACAATGCGCGTGTACGCGGACATCGCGTTGGCTTGCTTCTCGTTCGCCTGCGCTACCTCAAATTGCTGCTGCGCCGCCGAAAGCGACGCCTGCGCGGCGGACATCTGGCCCTCGGCTTCCAGATCCTTGGCTTGCGAATCGTCCACTTCCTGCTGCGCCACCAGGCCAGCACGTGAATCCGCCGCCTGTTTCAAGCGTGTGTACGCCGAATGTGCGGCCGCGTGCGCCGAGCGGGCGCGCTCCAGGTCGCCTTGCGCCCGCTGTATCTGCTGCTGCGCCGCGCGGCGCGCCGCTTCCGCGCCGGTCACCTGCGCGGCCAATTCGGGTACTTCCAGCACCGCCAGCACCTGGCCCTCTTTCACGTGCGAGCCTACGTCCACGTAGATGTTGCGTATGTAACCGGCCACTTTGGCGTGTATTTCCACGTCCTGAAAGGGTTTGAACGCGCCCGCAATTTTTAGCGTGTCGCTCACGTCGCCGCGTCGCACCTGCGCCACCGGCACGGAGACTTGCGCCGCATCCGCCGTCGCCCGCGCTTGCGCGGCCTCGTTTGCGCGCCCCAGCCAGTACCAGCCGCCCAGCGCGACCGCCGCCACCGCCACCAACACAACTAGCAAATTGCGTTTTTGCATCATTCTCGTTTCCTGGGCTGAGTCTCCGAACCGGCGAGGAAATTTTTCGCGGGGTTGGGCAACTCGCTGAATTTATGGCAGGCCTATGGCCAAACCGGTCGCAAGGGTACACGTTCAACCCCGCGCCAGTCCTAAATCAGATGACCGAATTCGTTAGAAGGGAGGCGGCGGCCGGAACCACAAGCTCGGCGCCAAATGCTGAGCGGCTGCGGGGTGCACCGAAACGGGGCTGATCCACATCCGCTGACCGTAGAGGTACAACGAAGGCGTGAGTAGTGCGAACAGCAACAGGGCATCGCCGGACGGCAACCCCGTGCCTTTCTCCGCGGGCGTAAAGTGTTGCAATTCCGATGCGCCCACGGTGGCGCGATTACTGGCCGCATGCCGCACGGAAAGCCCCGCCACGGAATCCGCACCCGCCAGAAACGGGTTGTATAAGATCAACGCGACAAGCAGCAGGCACAGGCACACCTGCCATCTTGGCAGGTTATATCTTGCCGAGGGATCTGCGGAACGTGTGGTGCGTTCTCGTCGCATGTCTTCAGGGCTGCGTCATTGACCGCATATCAATAGGCTCATCTGAATAGCCCACCTTAATAGGCCCATCTGGATAACTTGGATGCGCCGCGCGGTAAGATTCCAGCCCACTTCCACAATAATAGGTGCCCCATCCCCCGGTCAAGCGCGGAAGCTCATCGGTACACAATAGCTCGGTGTAGAAGTTTGCCTCGGCGTTCCTGCCAAGCAGTGGAAATCCTTACTCGGCAACCTCTGCGATACCACGCCGATCTTTCTTCGTCGCGCTAGTTACCACCATATAAATAGATACCGCCTATAACTCCAACAGAATGAACACTTCCAAATCTGTAGCAAAACAAAAGACTTCAACTGCCTTTAGAATGAACACTTGCACAAAACCATTAGGGGTTAACCACCCAGCGCACCGCATCGCACTCAGCAGCAAAAAGGGGGAGATGGGGACCGGAGCCAGGGGTGCTCCGATCCCCAGGTAGGACAATGACTGAAGATCGAACGCGGGCAGCTTCTCAGGCTGGCGTCACCCGCGAATAAAGGCCATGTGAATTATTCGTGACGCCCTCTCGCCCGTCTGCAGTACTAGTTGCGGAACTGGCAGCCGCGGAATTCCCGGCCGCGGATTCTGCCGTCGCGTCGGATACGCGTGAAAGCGTGTCCGGCGCAGGCATCTGCGGGTTTAGTAGCAAGCGTCCATGCCGCACATCCAGGCCGCGCACCCAGTAGATGATGTCTTCCGCAATGTTGGTGGCGTGATCCGCGATGCGCTCGAGATGCCGCGTTGCCAGGATGAACTGCAATCCGGGACTCACCACCTGGGTATCGTGCGTCATGCGCTCCAGCAACTGCTCGAAGATGCGGTCGCGGTAGCGGTCCACCAGATCGTCGCTCTCCAGAACATGCGTGGCCATATCCGCGTTGCGGAAAATGAGCGCCCCAAGGCTCTTGCTGACCATCGCGCGTACCGCCGCAGCCATGGGTGCCAGTTCCTCGGGGACTTGCGCGCCAGGCATCTCGCGCAGCGAGATCACGCGCTGCGCCAGATTCACCGCAATGTCTCCAATGCGCTCGAGGTCGTTGGTAATCTTTAGCGCCGCCACAATCAGCCGCAATTCGTCGTCGGAAAAGTTACCGCTGCGCAGCAGCCGAATGGCGTGCTCGTCGATGACGATTTCCATCTCGTTGATGCGCGGCTCAAGGAGAAATACTTCGCTCGGCAGGACGCTGGTGCGCGGATTGTCGAAGCCGACGATGGCATCCAGCGCCCGGTTCATGGCTCCCTCCACGGTGCGCGCCATCGAAACCAGGTAATTCACCAGCGTGTCGTACATCACCACATCGCTCAGCACGGAAGGCGAAGTCGTCATCAATCCCCCTTGCACGTAAACGACACTAGCCACAACAGGGAGCGGAGCGCGAAGGACACACTTCCGCTCAAGATAAACGGTAGCGCAAGAATCCTTACAGATTGTTAACGGCGAGTTAAACATCGCGCCAAGAGTGTAAATGCTCGCCTAGCGGCCGAATTGCCGCAAGTTGATGGACTGCGTGGAAGGAAACGCAGCAGAGGCAAGACGCAGAACACTGGCGGAGCGGCCTTGACACTTCCGGGAACGAGTCCGTAGCATAACGTAATCGGTTCATGCCGGCGTAGCTCAGTGGTAGAGCGAGGGTCTCATAATCCCTAGGCCGTGGGTTCGATTCCCCCCGTCGGCACCAGTTTGTTCCAGAACTTTCCAGAACGGCTCCGCGGGCGGTTCGCCCGCTTGCCCCACAAGCAGGGATTCTCCCCGCGCAGTTCCGCTGCCCTGTTCGCGTGCCCGATTTCTAGTGAATGTTGCTGTGTACTCTGCTGCGGCGATGCTCGTCGTTTGCGTCGTCACCGTCCGGCTGGTCGTCGGAGGCAGCAACCTGGCATCGCAACCTGCAAAAGAGGTGGGTGAGTCTGCCGTAGGCCAGGATCTCGCCGGTGCGTTTGTACCATTCGGCGGTGCCTTCCGCCGCCAACTGTCTGGCAGTGCCAGCTTCTTGCGAAGCCACCAGTATATCGAAAAGAACATCTTCGACGTGGGTGTCGAGGAGCGGATAAGTGTCGAACCGTTCGCTGGGATTACCAATCAGGAGATGTTCCTGAAGCTCGTTACGCCAACGCGCCAATCGAGCCTCGAAGAGTGCTCCGTAATTCGACTCCCAGCAGCGCAGGGTATTTTCGCTGGCGCGGCTGCGGCGGACTTCGATTTTCAATGCGCGCGCGCCTTCGAGGAAAAGCGAAAGCCAGTCCGTGGGTGCCCGGGCGTCACGAAACGGAGCGATCTCGTCGTGCAGATCACAGACCTCGCAAACGGCGCGGGCACAGGAAATATCCTTGAAGTTGGCCGTTGAATACGCAGACTGCAGGCGGAAGGTATTTCCCTGCAACAGCCGATTCCAATGGCGCTCGAGGTCGAGGCAGCGGGAATGTTCACCGGCGGCGGCCAGCAGATCCACCAGTTCGCCGAAAACGCGGGACTTGCGACTACCGGCGCGCGCGGAGACGCGGAGGAGGCAGGAGCCGAGAATGGCATCGACGGCCGCCTTGCTGAACGGGCCTTGGGCGGGTAAGGTGGCCAAGGTGGCCGCGGCATCGAGGCACACCAGGAGACCGGCGTCCTGCAAGGCAGCGGTATCGACGCCGAGAGCATACATGGCTGCGCGGATCAGCGCGGTATGCGCGGGAGTGGCGATGAGCAACTCGCTTTCGCCGGCGGCGAGGCCCGCGCAGAAAAACTCGGCGATGCGTGCGGCGGGAAAGTCCGCGGGATCGTAAAAATGAACGACATTGGCACCGGCCAAGACAGACGAGGGAGCGGGTTCTCGGGGGGACAAGGGGTCGAACATGGGGGGCACCCTCCTTGATCCACAGCTGCGGTGTGAGCGGCGCGTGATGCTCTGCCGGACACGTTCCTAGTACAGCATAGTCCAAAAAAGCGAAACGCAGGACAATTATTATTAGTAAAGTTTACGATGATATAACAGCCGTGTTAGCGCAAAACCGGGCCGCGCGTTGTTGTACGCCGCGCCGCGCGTCGCGAAGGACCCGGTGACCCGTTGGTCGTTCTTGCCCGCTTGCCGCGCGGATGGCTATACTCGCCTGCTATCTTTGCGAAAGGATTCCTACTTGCAATTCGAGCCGCGGGACCAGTTTGAGCAGCGTCTGAAGAAGCTGGAGCAGATCCAGGCGCTGGGGCATGTGGCTTATCCGCACGAATTTCGCTGGACGCATACCGCTACGAACGTTTTGGCTGGCTACGGATCCGCCACGGCGGAGGAGTTAGAAGCCAAGAAGGTGCAGGTCCGGGTGGCTGGACGCATCGTATCGCTGCGGCTGATGGGCAAGCTGGGATTTGCGCACCTGCAGAATGGCGGCAAACGGCTGCAGATATTGGTGCGCAGGGATGTGGTTGGCGAAGCCGGCTTTGCGCTGTTGCATTTGCTGGATTTGGGCGATTCGATCGGCGTGGCCGGGCATTTGTTTCGGACGAAGACCGGGGAACTGTCCGTGTGGGTCGAAGAGATTGCCTTTCTGAATAAAGCGTTGTTGCCGCTGCCGGAAAAATGGCATGGGCTGGCGGATGTTGAGATTCGCTACCGGCAACGTTATCTGGATTTGCTCGCGAACGAAAAATCGCGCGAGATTTTTGTTACGCGGGCGCGGATCACCCAGGAGCTGCGGCGATTTTTTGATGCGCGCGGATACATTGAAGTCGAAACGCCGATGATGCATCCGCTGGCGGGCGGGGCGGCGGCGCGGCCCTTCGTGACGCATCACAACACGCTGGACATCGATTTATATATGCGGATTGCGCCGGAGCTGTATTTGAAGCGGCTGACGGTGGGCGGCCTCGACCGCGTGTATGAGATTAACCGGAATTTTCGCAATGAAGGAATTTCCACGCGACACAATCCGGAATTCACCATGCTGGAGTTTTATGAGGCGTACAGCAACTACCGCGATTTGATGGATTTGAATGAGGTGCTGTTCGCGGAGTTGGCGAAGAATGTGACCGGTTCGACGCGCGTGAAGTACGGCGAGCAGGAATTGGATTTCGGGAGGATGGAACGGCTCTCGATGCGCGAGGCTATCATTAAGTATTGGCCGGTGCCGGCTGGGGACCGGCCCGATGATGAGGAACTGGCGACGCCTGGAGGGCCGGCGAAAATTGGTGCACGCTATAACGCCTGGGCCAAGCCTGCGGGTGCGCCGTATGCGGCTGCGAAGGGCTCGCTGGGGGATGGGCAATGGATCGGGTTGCTGTTTGAGACGTTTGCCGAAGCGAACTTGATCCAGCCCACGATCCTTTACGATTTTCCCACGGAGATTTCGCCGCTCTCCAAGCAGAAGCCGGACGATCCAACGCTGACAGAGCGCTTTGAGATTTATATTGCGGGCATGGAAGTGGCCAACGGATTTTCTGAGTTGAACGATCCGGCGGAACAGGAGCGACGCTTTCTGGCGCAGATTGCGCAGGGCGGGGATGAGGTGCCGAAGCAGCTCGATGTGGAGTACATTCGCGCGCTGGCACATGGGATGCCGCCAACGGCCGGCGAGGGCATCGGGATTGATCGACTGACGATGCTACTGACCGATTCGCAGTCCATCCGCGACGTGATTCTTTTCCCGCAACTGCGACCG
>PMOV01000309.1:0-20024 GCA_003161195.1 Acidobacteriota bacterium
GGCCTATATCGGGATTATCTGCGGACGGTTCTGGCACACGATCATGTGCGGGCGGTGCTGACGTGGGGATTGGCGGACCGCGGTACGTGGCTCGATGCGTACCATCCGCGAGGCGATGGTCAGAAGAAGCGGCCGCTGCCGTTTGATGCGGATTTGCATGCCAAGTCGGCCTTTACGGCGATGTGCGAGGCGATTGCGGAGTGTCCGGCGCGGAGTGAAGAAAGAGTTTGAAGCAGAGGACGCCGAAGAAAGCGCGGATATGGTCTGGGGCATTATTGCGATCACTTGATCGTTAATCGGGGTCGAGGATGCGGGGGCCGGGGCCTTGCTTTGCGAGCTTATCTCTGGGATTGCGCAGGGGGCAGACGCCGAGCGAGAGGCAGCCGCAGCCGATGCAGCCGTTGAGCTGATCGCGGAGGCGGGTTAGACGGTCGATGCGGTGACTCAGGTAGGAGCGCCAGGCGGCGGATAATTTCTTCCAGTCGGAGGCCGTGGGAGTGCGTTCGCCGGGCAAGGATTTCAGGGCTTTGCGGATGGCGGCGAGCGGGATGCCGGTGCGCTGCGCGACCTTGATGACGGCCACGCGGCGGAGGACTTCGCGTGCGTAGCGGCGCTGATTGCCAGGGTTGCGCCAGCTCTTGATCAAACCTTTTGCTTCATAAAAATGCAGGGCTGATACGGCCACGCCGCTGCGGGCGGCCACTTCGCCCACGGTCATGCACTGGCGGGGGTCAATTCGGGCGCAGGGGAAGGTTTTCTCAAACTATGGCGAGGGGAAGTTGCCATCGGTGCATCCTCGCGATATTGCGGCGGTGGCGGCGTGCGCGCTGACTTCCGACGGGCACGAGGGCAAGGAGTATCCGCTGACGGGGCCAGAGGCGATTAATGTCCGCGAGCAGGTACACATTGTTGCCGAGGTTACAGGGCGGGAAATTGAGTATGTGCCGGTTACGGATGACGTGGCGAGGATGGGAATGGAGAAGGCCGGGATGCCCGGATTTTTGATTGACGCCTTGCTGCCGTTTGCGAGATTCATTCGCGACGGTAAGGCCGGGCAAGTGCTTCGGACGGTGGAGGAGGTCACGGGGCGACCGGGACTAGGCTTTCGCGATTGGGCCCGAGAGAACGCGGGGGCGTTTATGTGACCGAGCTTTAGACTGAGGGGCCCGCAGCACCAGGCACCGGACAATTGGCGGCGGAGCAGTTGCGGTTGGCGGCGGCTTGGCGATAGAGACTGCGGAATAGTTTCGTCGCATAGGGAATTTTTGCGATCCAGACGAGAGGGCGGGCCCACCAGATGCGGCGGGCTAACGCGATTACCGCGTCTGCGCCGCCGTATTGCTGGCCATCGGACATCAGCAGGTGGATTTCGCGCATTAGATTTTCGTGGCTTAGGCCTAGAAGCGGGCCTACCCGGGGATCTTGAAGTGGGGCTAACGCGATGCCACGCGGTTCGAGGATCGGGGCTATGGCGCGGGCGATCCTAGTGCAGAAGCGGCACTGGGCGTCGAAGAAGAGGAAACCTTCGGCGTGGCGGCCTTTGGTGTCGGTGTAGTCGTTGGAGAGGGAGAGCACTTTGTTTGCCTCTTTCGTTGGTTGCTGCTGAGGTTGCCTGCTGCTGTGCCTTGCTTACAACGCCGCCGCTGCCGGATGTGCGCGGCCGCGGGTTGTGGCTTCAGAAACCTGCACGGGCAGGACTGCCTGTGCTACGTAAACCGTCGTCTGCGTTAGCACACGGCAGCTGACGTTTGTTTGCGCCTGGGCTTGGTCGCATAAAAGCTCACAGGCTGAAGCCTGTGCCACCAAAACCTACCCTGTTTTCTTTTTCTCGCTCCCCAGAAGTGTGATGACCTTTCCGCGAAGTTTCACTACGCCTTTTAGTGCGGGAGTGGGCATGCGCATGATTTCCTCGAACATGCCGGTCATGGCGGTGAGGAATTCGAGCATGGTGACCAGGCGCTCGTGGGTGTAGGCGTCGGCTTCGCCGTTGGCTTTGGATTCGGCGACGCATTCGGAGAGGACGCGCAGGGTGGGATCGATTTCGCGGCGCTTGCGCTCTTCGCTGACGATACGGAAGATTTCGACGACGTCCTTGATGGCTTCAAAATGGTCGCGGCGGTCGCCCAGGACGTGCACCACGCGCACGATGCGCCAGCCTTGCAGTTCGCGCAGGCTGGTGCTGACATTGCTGCGCGCCACGGCGAGGACGGTGGAGATTTCGTCGGCGGGCAGCGGGCGCGGGGAAATGAAGAGCAAAGCGTGGAGCTGGGCGACGGTGCGGTTGAGGCCCCAACGGGTGCCCATTTCGCCCCAGTGGAGGACGAATTTTTGGGCGGTAGGGGTGAGGGGCTGGGGTTCGGGGTGGTGGGCTTGTTCGGTCATGGCGGCTCCGGGAGAGGTGCGAGAATCTGTGACGACGGACACAATAGCATGTACTGGAGCTTCTGTAAAGACAGAATATACGGTAGCGGGTGCAGCGGATTGGAGGGGTGTTCGGCGGGACTTCCGAGCGGCCGGAGGCTGTTCGGCAAAGAAAGCGGCCCGCACGGAAGTCCGGACGCCACAAAAGCAAGAGTTGGCTGTTTACGTGGTGACCGGACGCGGGAGGGAGAAAGTGTGCGGGATTGGCCGGCTTGGCTCTCCCAGGATGATCTCGTGCTCCAGGCCATGGATCACGATGGAGGCTAGCGGCTTGCAGGAACACGTCGCGGCGGGCTGCTCGAATTTTCGGGCGAAGAAGTCTTCGGCTTTGCGGATGGCTTCGCCCTGATTCAGGGCGTTAAGGATGACCTCCGTGGTGGCTCCGTTGATGTTGACCTGTATTGCGTAGATGTTTGTCATCGCAGACGGCTTCCCTTCCCGGGGATTTGGAGTGCCGGGATGCTCCGGAGGATAGTGATTGCGCGGTGGAAATCGTTACAGATGGTTAGAGAAATTTTACGAGGTTTCGGCTACTTGACGGCTTGCATGGTGGCGACCACTTCGGGGATGTCGATACGGATGATGGTGCCTTCGCCGGGCTGGCTCTGGATGTCCAGATTAAAGTCCGTGCCGTAGAGGACGCGGAGGCGTTCGCGGACGTTGCTCAGGCCGATGCCTTCGACGTAGACGTGGGGCATTTTTTCCTCGGANNACGATGTCCAGGTTGTCGCGGCCGAAGCGGGCAACTTCGATATCCAGATAATTGTCGATGAATTCGAGCTCTTCGCGCAGCGGAACGAAGGTTTCATGCTTGCGCAGCAGGCGGCGAAGAATGTTGCTGAGTTTGAGCACCACGCCGCGCGCGGCGTCGGGATCGAAGCGGATCAACGCCGAGACGGTGTTTAGAGTATTGAAGAGGAAGTGCGGGTTGATTTGGCTGGCGAGGGCGTCCATGCGCGCTTTCAGCAGGAGCTGCTGGTGGCGCTCGAGGTTCATCTCGACGCGCGTGTTGTTCCAGATTTTGAGCGGGGCGGCGACGGACATGAGCGTGGCAATGACC
The DNA here is from genome assembly GCA_003161195.1 of Acidobacteriota bacterium. Lineage (GTDB taxonomy): Bacteria > Acidobacteriota > Terriglobia > Acidiferrales > UBA7541 > Acidiferrum. Next base: position 3,482 of record PMOV01000309.1, read on the forward strand.
GTCAGGCCGAGCCACCAGTCCCAGTGAGGATCGATGGCGAAAAGCCAATTGGTCTTGGTGGCGGTGACTAATGCGACGCGGCCGAGTTCGAGGCCTACGCAGGCCATCAGCGGGGCCATTTCCCAGAACAGCTCGGCGCGGGTCATCAGGCGGACCACGGCTTTCGGGATATTTAGAAAGGTGAATGGGCCGAAGTTCCAGAGGTCTTCTTTATTGGGGATGGCTTGGCGAATGATGCCGCCGAGCAGTCCGGCGAAGGATGCGGCGGGCATGGCCAACCACTCGTGAAAGATCAGCGCGGGGATGGTGATGATGGCGCCGCCGATGGGGCCGACGACGCGTCCGCCGAGTAGACCCATGAGGAAGGCGCCTTCGAGGGAAAGATCAGCGAAGCGGTATTGGTAGCTGCCAAGGCGCAGGGTGACGCCGACGATGAGCGGGGGGGTCATAAAGAGCATCAGCTTTAGTTTTTGGTCGGGGTCGCGCTCTTCGGTGAAGAGCACGCGGCGGAAGGTTTGCCAGCGGGCGAGCAGCGCGGCGATGGAAGCGGATACGCCGACCTTGAGCAGCAAGGTGAAGAGGAGGTCGCGGACGGAGGTGGTGGCGACGGGCATTTGTGTCCGATGAGTTTAACCGATGTGGCGGAAGGCTCGCGACCTGCAATGCCGTGTCCCGAGCAGAACGCCTGGTCATGGCCTGCTATACTTGAGGCTTGCGATGACGCGAAAAATTGCCGGCAGCAAGCGAAAGAACACCAATTCCGCCTTGAAGCACGTGGCGCATGCCGCGCTGCCCTCGAAGTTTGGAAAATTTACGATCCATGGGTTTGCGGGTCACGGGCCGATGGAGGAAGCAGTCGCGCTGGTGCGCGGTAAGCTGAATGGCAAGGCGGCGCCGCTGGTGCGGATTCATTCGCAATGCCTCACCGGGGATGTGCTGGCGTCGCTGCGCTGCGATTGCCGCGCGCAACTGGAATATTCCTTGAAGAAGATTGCCAAGGCGCCCAGCGGCATTTTGCTGTACCTGCCGCAGGAGGGGCGCGGGATTGGCTTGATGAACAAGCTGCGCGCCTATGAGCTGCAGGACGGCGGCATGGACACCGTGGAAGCGAACGAGGAACTGGGCTTTGCGGCCGACGCGCGGGAGTATGATTTTTCGGCGCAGGTATTGAAACAATTGGGCGCGCGAAAGATTCGGCTGCTGTCCAACAATCCGGAGAAGGTGCGGCAGCTCGAATCGTCCGGGATTCGCGTGGTGCAGCGTGTACCGTGCCAGCCGCGCGTCTCGAGGATTTCGCGGGCCTACATGGCCACCAAGAAAGAGAAAATGGGACATATCCTCGGTGGGTTGTGACGGCGGGCTAGCAGGGGTTGGAAATATGGAAGATGCGATAGCGATTGTGGTGAATGGCGAAAAGCGCGCGGCACGTGCGGGCGCGACGGTCGCGGAATTATTGCGCGAAATGGGGCTGGAACCAGGCCGCGTGGCCATCGAGCGGAATCTGGAGATTCTGGCGCGTCCGCAATGGCCGGAGACGAAGATCAGCGCGGGTGACCGGTACGAGATTGTGCAATTTGTGGGCGGCGGGTAGAGCCTCCGCGTTGCGGCGACTCGCCCACGTTTCCGCAACGACGCCGCGAGTTAAGCCGGGCGCGGCTTGGTACGCAGCGCGAAACGCAGCTTGGCGTACGCGCGAGCGCGAGACATGGGTTCGCCGTGGTTGCGTTCCGCTTCGATGACCAGCGCCGCCGGTCCCCCTGTGAGCTTCGGCATCGCAAAAGTAATTTCCGTTTTCCCCGCGACGTCCGTTTCGGCCGCAAACTGCTCGACGACCGCTGCGCCCTCCACGTAAGCGACCACTCTGGCTCCTGCCAGCGGCTGACCGGCTGGCGTGGCGACGACGATTTCGAGCCGTGCTAGCTTGCCGGAAAGCCAGGCGCGCGCGTTGCACAATTCCAACTTTAATGTCGGCGACAAAGGATCCGGGGCCAGTTCCGGCGAAAGATCGCTCGAGGTTTGCTGGCCCGCGGCTACCGCGGCAACCACCGTCTCCGCAGGCGGGTCTGGTGAAATGTGCGTTGGATGTGCCTCGGCCGTTGCGGACTTGACGCCTTGCGGCGGCGGCGCAAGATGCAGCGCGCCGGTGCGAATATCTTCCAAGGTAGAGCGGTGCTGTTCGTTGAGCCGCAGGCGCAGCGCTTCTTCGCGGTCCGGGTTGAGCGGCACGAGATCGTGGTAGTTGTTGGTGCGCCGGTGCATCACCCGTCCCATGTGGTACACGGTGGTGTCGATCAGCGCGGTGGCCACGCCGCGATCTTCCGTCTGCACGTGGAAGGTGGTGTCACCAACCTTGACATTGGAGTTGTGCCCAAAGAGCATTCCGCGATTCGCTTTCGTACTAGCGGTCAAATATTTAACTTCTGTAATTTGCTCGAGACATTTGACCGGATGCCATCGAATCGCTATTATAACCCTTCGCCATGAGCGATTCCGGCATACAAGTCTACACTCCGCTTCTTTTACAACTGCTCGTTGCCGTATTTCTTGCCAGCGCCATCAGCGCCGCGTCGGTCCTGGTGGGGTGGCGGCGCCCCAATCGCGCCAAGCAGCAAGCGTACGAGTGCGGCATGGAGCCGACGGGCGACGCGCGGCAACCTTTTTCCGTGCGCTTTTACCTGGTGGCGATGATATTCATTTTGTTCGACGTGGAAGCGATTTTTCTATATCCGTGGGCGTATGTGTTTCGCGATTTGCGCTGGTACGGCTTCGGTGAAATGATGGTGTACATCGCAATTCTGCTGGTCGGCTACATCTATCTTTGGAAAAAAGGCGCGCTGGACTGGAAGCGGTAAGCGCGATTTCCGAACGGGAAAAGCACCCTAAGGCGTGAGCGAGAATACCAGCCAAGTCGCTAATGTTGTGGTCGAAAACCTCCGCGCGTGGAATGGCAAGGCCGTTGCCGAAGTGCTGGAATTCCGCGGGGAAGCGACGCTGGTGGTGCCGCGCGAACTGCTGCGTGAGACGGCGGCCCGCTGTCTGGCCCATCCCGAATTGCAGTTCAATCTGTTGTCGGACGCCACGTCCGTCGACCGCTTTCCGATGGAGCCGCGCTATGAAGTGAATTACAACCTGGTCTCCATTCCCCGCCGCGACCGCTTTCGGCTTAAGGTCAAACTCTCTGGCAGCGATCCGGTGGTGGATTCGCTGGTGCCGGTGTGGCCAGGTGCCGGCTGGCTGGAGCGCGAAATTTACGATTTGATGGGGATTCAGTTCACTGGACACCCCGATTTGCGGCGCATTTTGCTGCCGGAGGACTGGGTCGGCCACCCGCTGCGCCGCGACTTCCCGACGCAAGGTTTCCGCGATGTGCCCTCGAGCTATATCCCAGCGTTCAGGAAGCCGCACGCATGACCACCGTCGAAACGCCCATCGGCTCCGCGAAGACCATGGTCCTTAATATGGGTCCGCAGCACCCGTCTACGCACGGGGTGTTGCGCATCGCCTTGGAACTGGACGGCGAGACCGTGGTGAAGGCCGATCCCGACCTCGGCTATCTGCACACCGGCATCGAGAAATCCTGCGAAGACAAGACCTACACGCAGGCCATCACGCTCACCGACCGCATGGATTATCTGAATCCGCTCGGCAACAACCTGGTGTATTGCCTGGCGGTGGAAAAATTGTTGGGCCTCGAAGTGCCCAAGCGTGCCCAATACGTGCGCGTCATGCTGGTGGAACTGCAGCGCATCTCCTCGCACCTGGTGTGGCTGGGGACGCACGCCATCGACCTTGGCGCGATGTCCGTCTTTCTCTACTGCTTCCGCGAGCGCGAAGAAATCCTGAAGATTTTCGAGCTGTTCGCCGGACAGCGCATGATGACCAGCTATTTCCGCATCGGTGGCCTGGCGCTGGATCCACCTGCCGGGTGGCGCGCGGCCATCGATAAATTTCTGAAGATGATGCCCAGCCGCGTGGACGATTACGAAACGCTGCTGACGAAAAACCGCATCTGGATGGGTCGCACGCAAGGCATCGGCTACATCTCGACGGCAGACGCTGTGGCCCTGAGCATGACCGGACCCACGCTGCGCGCGGCCGGCTTGGCGTACGACAACCGCAAGATCTTTCCCTACTCGAGTTACGAGGAGTTTGAGTTTGACGTTCCGACGCGCACGGAGTCCGACTGCTTCGCGCGCTACATGGTGCGCGTGGCAGAGATGCGCGAGAGCCTGAAGATCGTGCGGCAGGCCATGAGCAAGATAACCGACGACGGGCCGGTACGCTCGCTGGCGCCGGGCATCGTGCCGCCGGCGCGCGAAAAAATGAAGACGGAGATGGAAGCGCTTATCTACCACTTCAAGATTTTTACCGAAGGCTTTGCGCCGCCGCCGGGAGAAGCGTTCGTGGCCGTGGAATCGCCGCGCGGGGAACTGGGTTGCTTTGTGGCCAGCGACGGCTCGGCGAAGCCCTTGCGCGTGCATTTTCGCTCGCCATCGTTCATCAATTTGCAGGCGCTGCCGAAAATCATTGAAGGGCAATTGATTTCGGACGTGATTGCCTGCATCGGGACCATTGATATCGTGCTGGGGGACGTGGATCGCTGAAGCAGGTTGCTGCGCCCGGCCTTGGCCGGACTTGACGAGTTTTCGGGACGAATCTTCGGGAACTGCTGAACTATGGAACTGCCAAAACCGCTTGCGGCGAAGTTTGACAAACTNNTGCACCGCAAGCCCTGGGGCAAGCACCACGTCCAGGTGTGCACCAACGTGGCCTGCATGCTGCGCGGCGGCAACGAACTGCTGGACCGCGCAAAAAAGCGCCTGAATATCGGCAACAAGGAAACCACTTCCGACGGTGTTTTTTCTTTGGAAGAAGTAGAGTGCATCGGGGCCTGCACCGGCGCGCCGGCCATGCAGGTGAACTACGATTATTATGAGAACCTCACGCCGCTGAAGTTCGATCGCATTATTGAAACGCTGGATGCCGGCCGCAAACCCGATCCCGAACCGGTGACCTCCGGAGCGCTGCATCCGCGCAGTGCGCAGGAAATTCCGCTGATCAGCAAACACTGGGGTATTCCCAATTCGCGCAGCATCGATACCTACATTCAGAACGAAGGCTACCAGGCGCTCGACAAAGCCCTGAAGCAAATGGAGCCGGGACAAATCATCGAAGAAGTGAAAAAATCCGGCCTGCGCGGGCGCGGCGGAGCAGGCTTCCCTACCGGCATGAAGTGGTCCTTCGTGCCCAAAGATTCGCCGAAGCCCAAATATTTGATCTGCAACGCCGACGAATCGGAACCCGGTAGCTGCAAGGATCGCCCGCTGATGGAGCTCGACCCGCACCAGTTGATCGAAGGCATGGTCATCGCCGGCCGGGCCTTCGATGCTCACAAGGGCTTCATTTATATTCGCGGCGAGTACCGCTACGTCCTGGACATCATGGACGTGGCGCTCGGCGAGGCTTACCAGCGCGGCTACCTGGGCAGAAATATTCTCGGCACCGGCTTCGATTTTGAGCTGCTCACCCACACCGGCGCCGGCGCGTACGAATGCGGCGAAGAATCCGCGTTGATGGAATCGCTCGAGGGCAAGCGCGGATATCCGCGCATCAAGCCGCCCTTCCCTGCGGTGGTCGGCTTGTACGGCTGCCCCACGGTCATCAACAATGCCGAGACGCTCAGCTCTGTCCCCGCGATCATCCGCATCGGTGGCGATGCGTACGCCGCCATGGGCACGCCAAAAAACGGCGGCACGCGCATGCTGTGTATCTCCGGCCACGTGGTGAAGCCTGGCATCTACGAGGTGCCGCTCGGCCTCAACATGAAGAGTTTTATTTACGAATCGTGCGGGGGCATCCCCGGCGGCAAAAAAATAAAAGCCGTCATCCCCGGCGGTAGCTCCTGCCCATTCCTCACCGCCAGCGAAATCGACATTCCCATGGACTACGATTCGCTGGCCAAAGCCGGCTCCATGCTCGGCTCCGGCGGCATGGTGGTGATGGACGAAGACACCTGCATGGTGGACATGGCGCGGCGCGTGATGCATTTCTACTCGCACGAATCCTGCGGCTGGTGCATTCCCTGCCGCGAGGGCACGTCCTGGCTGACCAAGACGCTCGACCGCTTCCATGCGGGTTACGGCACCTCACAGGACATTACGAATGTCCTCGAGTTGTCCAAGAATATGCTCGGCCGCACCTTCTGCGCGCTCGGCGACGCCGCGGCCATGCCCACCATTTCCATCGTGGAGAAATTCCGCAACGAGTTCGAGGAGCATCTGCAGGGCAAGTGCGCGTACAAAAGCGCGGAAGCGCTGATGGGAGCGCGCTGAGGGATTTGTGGCGGACGGGGCTCGGTAACTAAATTTATGGGCGACACGAAGACGGAACAGAAACTCATAACGCTGAAGATCAACGGCGCCGACACGCAAGTTCCCGCCGGCACGCTGGTCATCGAGGCCACGCGGCGCATTGGCACCGAAGTGCCGTCGTTCTGCTATTACCCGGGGCTTTCTTTGCAAGCTGCCTGCCGCATGTGCCTGGTGGAAGTGGAAAAAATGCCCAAGCTGCAGACCGCCTGCACGCTGACGGCGACGGAAGGCATGGTGGTCAAGACCGATTCGCAGCAGGTGCGCGACGCCCGCAAGTACATGCTGGAATTTCTGCTGACCAACCATCCCCTCGATTGCCCCGTCTGCGATAAAGGCGGCGAGTGCGAGCTGCAAGATATGGTCTTTCGCTACGGGGCCGATACTAGCCGCTTCGTGGAAGAAAAAATTCACCGGCCGGAAGAAAAATGGTCGGAGCTGGTGTATTACGATGCTCCGCGCTGCATCCTGTGCTTCCGCTGCGTGCGCGTCTGCGATGAAGGCATGGACGTGAAAGCCCTGGGCGTGGGCATGCGCGGCGCGAACAGCATCATCATCCCCAACCGCGAAGATCACCTCGAATGCGAAGAGTGCGGTATGTGCATCGACATTTGCCCGGTCGGCGCGCTGACCAGCGGCACGTATCGTTACAAGACGCGGCCCTGGGAAATGGAATACGTCTCCACGATCTGCACGCACTGCTCCAACGGCTGCAAGACCACGCTGAGCGTGCGCAATCACGAAATCATGCGCGCCAATAATCGCGACATGTCCGGCATCAACAAGGATTTTCTGTGCGTGAAAGGCCGCTTCGGCTTTGACTTCACGCGCCACCCAGAGCGTATCCGCCAGCCCATGGTGCGCAAGGGCGCCAAGCTCTACCCCGTCTCCTGGGAAGAGGCTGCGCAAACCGCCGCCACCAGACTCAAGGCGGTCTACGATTCCGGCGCTAAAGACGCCATCGGCTTTATCGGCTCGAACCGCACGTCCAACGAAGAGAATTATTTGTTCCAGCGTATGGCGCGCGCCACGTTCGGCACCAATAATGTGGACCATCACCGCACCGCCGACTTCACCGGCCTCGTCACGGCTCTCGGCGAGCGCGCTAGCGACGCCATGCTCACCATGGAGCAGCTCTACGAGTCCAAGGCCGTCCTGGTCGTGGGCAACGATCCCACGAATCAGAATCCGCTCGTCGCCTGGCAGATTCGTTCCGGTATCCGCCATTTCCAGACCAAGCTTTTCATCCTTAATTCGGGCGAAATAAAACTGCACCGCAAGGCCACGCAATACGTAAAGGTTGCCGCCGGACAGGAACCTGCCGCCCTGCGCTGGATGGCTCACGAACAAGGCCAACTCCAGCCTGACCTCGTGGAACAACTCGTCTCGCTAAAAGCCGCCCTCGAGCAGGAACAGGAAGTCGCCATCGTATTCGGCGCGGAAATTTCCGGAGCCGCGATTGCCCTGCTCACCGCTTTCGGCTCGAAACTCCCCGGCCGCGTGCGTTATATGGCGCTGGCAGACTACGCCAACTCGCGCGGCGCCGCAGACATGGGAGTTCTACCGGATCGCCTGCCCGGCTATGCCTACGTGGACAGCGCCTCTTCCCGCGAAACCTTCGACAAGCTCTGGAGCGGCCTCATCCCGTCGCAGCCCGGCATGACCGCCCCGCAAATGGTGGGAGCCGCACAGGCCGGAAAACTCAAAGCCCTCTACGTAATGGGCGCGAACCCGCTCGCGCACTTCGGCACGCTCGGCTTCGGGCGCGGCAAGCTCGATCTGCTCATCGTGCACGAACTCTTCATGACGGAAACCGCCAATCAGGCCGACATTATTTTCCCCGCGGCTTCCGCGTACGAAAAAGATGGCACCGTCACCAACACTTCGGGCGAAATTCAGGCCCTCCACAAAGCCGCCGAAGTGATGGGCCCGCGCACCGACTTCGACCTGCTGCGCATCCTCTCGCACCAACTCGAAAAGCTCGGACTCGGCAAGGCTTTCCATTACAAAAACCCCACCGCCGTCTTTGAAGAAATTCGCAAAGCCGTCCCCGGCTACAACGTGCAAGCCGTTGGGCTGCTCACCGGCGGCGCCGAGGCCACCCGCGTGCACTTCGCGCGCAACGGCCACGCGCCCTACGACGTCCCCGCCGGCCTCATTCGCTCCGCCCAAGACTCGCTTTTCACCAGCGGCACGCTCGGCCGCTTCTGCACCATGATGGAATCCTTGCCGGAGGCCGAAGCCCAGCCGTGATCGACTTTCTCTCCGCCCACGCCGAACTCATCATCACGCTGATCAAAATCGCGCTGCTGATGTTCATCGTCCTTACCGTCAACGCCTATCTGACGTGGTTCGAGCGCAAAGTCGTGGCCCACATGCAATCGCGGTGGGGACCGCACCGCGTCGGGCCGCACGGCCTGATGCAGCCGCTGGCCGACGGCCTGAAATTTCTGTTCAAAGAAGATGCGATGCCCGCCGGCGTCGATAAATTTGTCTACCTGCTGGCGCCGCTTCTGGCGCTGGCGCTCGCGCTCACCTCCATCGGCGTCATTCCCTTTGGACCGGAGCCCATTCGCCTGCTCGGCCACAACATCTGGCTGTACATCGCCAATCCCAGCATCGGCTTGCTGGTGCTTTTCGCCATCACCGCACTCGGCGTCTACGGCGTGGCGCTTGCCGGCTGGTCCTCCAACAGCAAATATCCGTTGCTTGGCGGCCTGCGCAGCTCCGCGCAAATGATCAGCTACGAATTGTCACTCACGCTTTCCGTGGTCGGCGTCCTGCTCATGGCCAACAGTTTCAATCTCACGGAAATCATCAACGCCCAGTCCCACCCGGCTTGGGGCATCGGCATCCTCGGCTGGAACATTTTCTCCGGGCCCTTTCCGCAAATCCTCGGCTTCTTCTGCTTCTACATCGCCGCCATCGCGGAAACCAACCGCGTGCCCTTCGACCTGCCGGAAGCCGAATCCGAACTCGTCGCCGGTTTCCACACAGAATATTCCAGCTTCAAGTTCGCCATGTTCTTCATCGCCGAATACACCAGCATGATCACCGTTTCCTGCCTGTGTACGATTCTCTTCTTCGGCGGCTGGCTCTCCCCGTTTCCGCAGTCCTGGACTTTCACCTACTATCTCCCGTCGCTGCTCCTGGTTCCCACGGCGCTCTGGATCATCTGGGACGGCATCCGTTACGAAACCATCTGGGGCAAACTTGTTCTCCCTGTGATCGGCGGAGGACTCCTACTAGTCGGCATCGCCCTCGCCATTCCGCAGCTGCAATTCGTGAACGTCTTCATCCAGGGGCCGTTCTGGCTGCTTGGCAAAATCCTGGTCTTTCTTTTCGTCTATGTCTGGCTGCGCGGCACGCTCCCGCGTTTCCGCTATGACCAGCTCATGGCCTTCGGCTGGAAGCTGCTCCTGCCGGTGTCTATCGCCAACGTAGTTCTAACCTCTTTCTTTGTGCTCTGGCGGAGTAATCCATGACCGCCGAGCTCCTGGTCTTCTTCCTACTCGCAGCGCTATCGGTGGCCGGGGCGGTCAGCCTCATTTTCCAGAAGCATCCGATCCACAGCGCGCTCTCTTTGATTGTCGTAATGGTCGCCCTCGCCGGTCTCTATCTTTTGATGGGCGCGGAGTTCGTCGCTGCCGTGCAAATCATCGTCTACGGCGGCGCCATCATGGTCCTCTTCGTGTTCGTTATCATGCTGCTAAACGCCGGCCTCGAAGAGCACACCAGCGAATCCAAGCTCGCCGGTTTCCCCGGAATTTTGCTCGCCCTCGCACTCATGGGTTTCGTGGCCACGACGCTGGCCCGCTCCGCCGGCTCCTTCGTCTCCAGCGCCACCGACGGCGGCAAAATCGTCGCCAACCTTTCCTCCACGCGCCAGCTCTCCACCATGATCTTCAAGGATTTCGTCTATCCCTTTGAACTCACTTCCTTCCTGATTCTGATCGCCATCCTCGGCGCGATTGTCCTCGCGCAGCGGGAGAGTTAATTCATGGTCCCCACCACCTACTACATCGTGTTGAGCGCCATCCTGTTCGGCCTGGGCGTCCTGGCCTTCCTTTTCAAGCGCAACATCATCACCATTTTCATGTCCATCGAGCTGATGCTCAATGCCGTCAATCTGGCCTTCGTGGCCTTCAGCCAGGCCAGCGGCAAACTCGACGGCCAGCTGTTCGTGCTCTTCGTGATCATCGTGGCGGCCGCGGAAGCCGCCGTCGGCCTCGGGATCGTCATCTTAATCGCACGTAACCGGCAAACGCTCAACGTGGAGCGCGTGGACCTGCTCAAACTTTAATGTCTACTTATCCCATACTCGATTATTTGTGGATCATCCCGCTGCTGCCGCTGCTCGGCGCGGCTACCAACGGTTTGCTCGGGTCCAAGTGGCCGAACAAAATCGTCAACACCGTAGCCCTCGGCGCCACCGGCCTCTCCTTCGCCTGCGCCCTAGAAGCCGTCCGCGAATACTTTGCCTCCGGCCAGGTCCTGGTGCACAAGGAATTTTTCGATTGGATTATCGTCCCGAACGTCCTCCATCCCGATCAGCCCGCTTTATTCCGCGCGGGCTTTGATCTTCAGATGGACCAGCTCACCGTCGTCATGCTCATGGTCGTTACCGGCGTGGGGTTCCTCATCCACATTTACTCCACCGGCTACATGGCGCACGAAGGCGGCTACTACCGCTTCTTCTCCTACCTGAACCTCTTCATGTTTTTCATGCTCATGCTCATCCTCGCCGCCAACTATGTCCTGCTCTTCGTCGGCTGGGAAGGCGTGGGCCTGGCCAGCTACCTGCTCATCGGCTTCTATTTCCTGCGTAAGTCCGCGGCCGACGCCGGTAAAAAGGCCTTCATCGTCAATCGCATTGGCGACTTCGGCTTCATGCTCGGCATGTTCCTGCTCTTCCGCACCTTTCACACGCTCGATTTCAACAGGCTCTTCACCCTTCCGGCGATGCACAGCTGGCCCGTCGAAGGCTGGGGCACCATGGGCACCTTTACCATAGCTTGCCTGTTGCTCTTCATGGGCGCGTGCGGCAAATCCGCCCAGATTCCGCTGTACGTCTGGCTGCCCGACGCCATGGAAGGCCCCACACCGGTCAGCGCCTTAATCCACGCCGCAACAATGGTCACCGCCGGCGTTTACGTCGTCGCCCGCTCGCACATTCTTTTCACCCACTCGGAGACCGCGCTCGTGGTCGTCGCGGTAATCGGCTGCGCCACCGCCTTCTTCGCGGCCACCATCGGCCTCGTGCAGACCGACATTAAAAAAGTCCTCGCCTACTCCACCGTCAGCCAACTCGGCTACATGTTCCTCGGCTGCGGTGTCGGCGCTTTTTCCGCGGGCATCTTTCATCTGATGACCCATGCCTTCTTCAAAGCCTTGCTCTTCCTCGCGGCCGGCTCGGTCATCCACGCCATGGGCGGCGAACAGGACATGCGCAAAATGGGCGGCCTCAGCGGCAAAATTAAGTGGACTTACTGGACCATGCTCATCGCCACGCTGGCGATTGCGGGCTTCCCTCCCCTGGCGGCCTTCTTCAGCAAAGACGCCATTCTATTTGCCGCCTTCAGCAAAGGGGACAGCGGCGGCCACATCCTCTACGGGCTCGGCCTCTTCACCGCGCTGATGACCTCCTTCTACATGTTCCGCCTGGTCTTCCTTACCTTTTACGGCAAGCCGCGTTACGACGAGCACCACGTCCACGTGCACGAATCCCCGTGGAGTATGCTGGGTCCGCTGGTCGTCCTCGCTATACTCTCCATCATCGGCGGATGGCTCGCGGCGCCCGCGCTCTGGGGCGGCACGGACTATTTCACCGCATTCCTCGGCCCGGTCTTCGGCGCCGGTGAAGCTGCCGCGGCCCTGGACGAAGCCGCCGCGCACTCTCTTGAAATCACCCTCGCCATCGTCGCCGTAATCTCCGCGGCGCTCGGCTGGGTCGTGGCCTACTGGCTCTACGCCAAGGACACCGGCAAGCCCGCCGCCATCGCCAAATCCGCCGGACCGGTCTACACCACGTTGCTTCATAAGTATTACGTCGACGAAATTTACGACGCTGTCATCGTTTCCCCGCTGATGTGGCTCTCGCGCACCGTTCTCTGGAAAATTGTCGACGTTGATATCGTCGACGGCGCCGTCAACGGCATCGCCCGCGGCACCAGCGAAGTCGGCGACGCCAGCCGCCACACGCAATCCGGCAACGAGCGCAGCTACGCCGTGTGGGTGGTCATCGGAGCGATTTTGGTCATCGCCGTGGTTTTCTGGGTACGCCTGCAGCCCACGGCCCAGGGGATGGTGCGCTAATGCCGCTTCCCGGCTTGCTCTCCGTCCTCATCTTCTTCCCCGCCGTGGGCGCGCTGGCGCTTCTGCTGCTCCGAGCCGACGACCACGTGTGGATCCGCCGGGCGGCACTCACCATTTCCGTCGTGGAGTTTATCTTTTCGCTGCTGCTGCTCGCCAAAGTCCCCGTTACCGGTGCGGGCTATTCGCTGAGCGAATTCCACTTCTGGATACACTTCCCGCCCATCAACTACCACCTGGGCGTCGACGGCATGAGCATGTTTCTCGTCCTGCTCACCACTTTCCTCACGCCCGTTTCCGTGCTCGCTAGCTGGTCCAGCATCAGCCATCGCGTCAAAGAATTTTTCGTCATGCTGCTGCTGCTCGAAGTGGGCGTCGTCGGCGTCTTCCTCTCGCTGGACCTCTTTCTCTTTTTCCTCTTTTGGGAAGTGATGCTCATTCCCATGGCTTTCCTTATCGGCATCTGGGGGCATGACCGCCGCATCTACGCCGCCATCAAGTTCGTCATCTACACCATGGCCGGTTCCATCCTTATGCTCGTCGGCATCATCTGGCTGTACAACGCCACCGGCACATTCGACCTGCCACGCATTCAGGAAATGCTGGCCAGCGGCACGCCACTGCTTGAACCGCGCGCCGAAATGCTGCTCTTCCTAGCGTTCTTCGTAGCCTTCGCCATCAAGGTGCCGCTCTTTCCGCTACATACGTGGCTGCCGGACGCGCACGTCGAAGCCCCCACGGCAGGCTCCGTCATGCTCGCCGGCGTGCTCCTCAAAATGGGCACCTACGGCATGCTGCGCTTCTGCCTGCCGCTCTTTCCGGACGCCGCGCATAGAGCAGCCCCGTGGATCGCCATCCTCGCCATCATCGGCATCCTCTACGGCGCGCTCGTGGCCCTCGTTCAGCCCAATCTCAAAAAGCTCGTCGCCTACTCGAGCGTCAGCCACCTTGGCTTCGTGGTTCTCGGCATCTTCGCCTTCCAGAGTATTTCCGTACAGGGCGCCGTCTACCAGATGCTGGCCCACGGCATTTCTACCGGCGCGCTCTTCCTGCTCGTCGGCATGCTGTACGACCGCAAGCACACCTTTGAAATCAGCGAGTACGGCGGCTTGGCTACCCCGATGCCGAAGCTTGCGGCGTTCTTTCTTTTCGTCGCGCTCTCTTCGCTCGGCCTGCCTATCCTCAACGGCTTTGTTGGCGAATATCTGATTCTCATCGGTACTTATCTGACCAACTGGCGGTGGGCCTCCTGGGCCGCTCTCGGCGTGATTCTCTCCGCCTGCTATTTGCTGTGGTCCTATCAGCGCGTGTTCTTCGGCGAAATCACCCACGAGAAAAATAAGACGTTGCCGGACATCTCCGCGCGCGAACGGACCATCCTCGTCACCATGGCCGTCGTCACCCTGTGGATGGGCGTCGGCTCGTCGTTCATCACGCGCCGCACCGCGGCTTCTTCGCAAACGGTAATCGAGCAGGTCAACCCGCAGCGCCTGTATGAAGGCGCGGCACCGTCGTTTAAGCCGTCGCCGATTGCCGGGGCTCCCGACGCCGACGCACTCGCACCGAGCGCGGCGATCGCGCGCCCGATAGTCATCGGCCACATCATGGATGTAGCCAATGGCCGCGCCGCGCACGCCGGCAAAATCTCCACGGAAAGGCGCGCCAGCCGCTAAATGTTCCCGACGCCTGACGATTTCTATCGCGTTCTGCCGGAAGTGCTGTGGTGCGGCTTCGGCACGCTGCTCATGTTGCTGCAGCCGTTCTTCAAGAGCCGCCAGTTCTTCACCGCCGTCGCGGCCATCGCCGCTCTTGCGGGAACCGCGTGCTCCGTGGTCGCGGGCGCGTTCCCCGGGCCAGGTTTCAACGGGCTAATTCAATCCGATCCCTACAGCACGTTCTTCCACTTGCTGGTCGGCTTGGTGGCTTTCCTCGTGGTGCTGGCTGCGGGTCCGTATCTCGATCGCGAAAATCTTCCGGCCGCCGAATTTTATGCGCTGGTGCTTTTCGCCACCGCGGGCATGGGCGTCCTCGCGGGCGCGCAGGAGCTTCTGACCGCCTTTGTCGGCCTCGAAATGAGCTCCATCGCGAGCTACGTTTTGGCTGGCTTCCGACGCGATTCCCTCAAGTCCGGTGAGTCCGCGCTGAAATATTTCCTCCTTGGCTCCTTCGCCACGGCCTTCTTCCTCTACGGCATCGCTCTGGTCTACGGCGCTACGGGCACTACGCAGCTGGACAAAATGTTCGCCGCCGACCCGCACAGCAGTTTGCTGAAGCTCGGCTTCGCCATGATCCTCATCGGCCTCGGCTTCAAGGTCGCCGCCGCTCCGTTCCAGATTTGGACGCCCGACGTCTATGAAGGCGCGCCCACTCCGGTCACCGCGCTCTTCTCTGCCGGACCGAAAGCCGGCGCCTTCGCCTTGCTCCTGCGCATCTTTGCCACCGTCCCCGCCGCTACCCATCTGTGGTTCTGGGCGTTCTGGATTCTCGCGGTGCTCACCATGTTCGCCGGCAATCTGGGCGCGCTGGTGCAGACCAATATCAAGCGCCTGCTGGCCTACAGCTCCATCGCGCATGCAGGCTACATCCTGGTGGCGTTCGCTTCCGTAACGTACCTGGGCAACAACTTGAGCGACGGCGCCGGTCCCGCGTACGCTGCCATCCTCTTCTATCTCGTCAGCTATGCCCTGGTAAAGATCGGCGCATTCACCATCGTGTCGCAAATCGGCGGCACCGGCGAAAAGCACCTCGCTCTCGACGACTACGCCGGCCTTGGCCAACGCCAGCCGTGGATCGCCGCCACGCTCAGCCTCTTCCTGCTCTCGCTGCTCGGCCTGCCCATCACTGCCGGCTTCTTCGGCAAACTCTACATCTTCAAAGCTGCCGTGGACTCTCACCTGATCTGGCTAGCCGTCATCATGGCGGTCAACAGCACCATCGGCGCCTACTACTATTTCCGCCTAATCGTCATCATGTACATGCGCGAACCCAACGCCGAAATCAGCGCCGCCCCGCTGGTCGCGTTCCCCTTCTCCATAGTCGTCGTCCTCGTAATCACCGCCATCGCCACCGTAGCCCTCGGAGTGGCGCCCAACCCCATCCTCCGCTTCATACTCGACCCAGCATTGATAGGCAACCTCCGCTAGAACGAGCCGCACAACGTCGCCCCTCATGACTACCTTTGTAGGGGCACTGGATGCTGCGCCCCATCGCCCAGACGTCAGCACTATCGGCGGCTTGTTTTTTTGCTCGCGTAGGCGACGACGTGCAATAAAAAAGCCCGGAAGCGAATGCCTCCGAGCCCGGAAAAATTCCTTTGGTGCAACTCTCTACTTCACGAGGTACATCATCGCCAGCGTGAACAGCACCAGCGTCTCGACGAACACCAGGCCGAGAATCATCGCCGCGCGAATCGGGCCGGCCGCTCCAGGATTGCGGGCCATCCCTTCGCAAGCTGCCGACGCGATACGGCCCTGTCCGAGGCCGCAGCCAAACGCGGCCGCGCCCATGCCGATCGCTACTGCCAACGCCGTCAGGGCTTTGCCGCCACCACCGCCTGCCGCCGCATCAGCGCCCTGCGCAAACGCCGCAGGGGCCACGATCAAAACGCCCACGAGGGACGTCAGAACCACCAGCAACTTCTTCATCACTGCCTCCTTATGAATTGCCGCCAGGAGGTGGTTCCCGGACACCGTGCAGCCGGGCTCACACTGGAGCGGCACATTGCCGGCCAACCGCGTCCGGCAAACTTTTTAAAACACAAAATTTCGCGAGTCGTAGATCTGGATTGCCGGGCGCACCGCGGCGAATCAGTGCTCGTCCGCCGTGGCCATCCCAATGTACACCGCGGGCAACACCGTGAACAC
>PMOV01000309.1:20051-33610 GCA_003161195.1 Acidobacteriota bacterium
GCCCAGAGACGCACCGTCAGGGACATGAGCCGCGCGCAGGTGCTGATAATTTCCACCGGGAAGAGTAGCAGCGCCAGCGCCCAATCTCCCAGAGTCTTTGGCGAACCGGCAAACGTCTTCAGATAGCCAAGCACGCCGTGATGCCGCGCGCCCTGATAATTGAAATACAGGAAGGTCAGCACCGCGCAAGAGAGCGGCACGGCCACCACGCCGGTCGGCGAGGTAAAGAATGGAAAGGCTCCGAAGAGATTGCCCACCAGAATGAAGATCGCCGTGGAACCGACCCACGGCACATACTTCCACCCGTCGTGGCCGGCATTTTCCTCCAGCAGATCGCGGATGCCGAATCCCAGCGAATTGGTGATCAGCCCCTCGGCAATCTGCTGCAAGGAGCCCGGCTTTTCCACGGAAAGCCGCGCGCGCAGAATCAGCGCGAACAGCGTGCAAAACAGGAGCACCAGAATGGCCATCACCACGTGCTGCGGAATGGGCACCGCGGGATCGCTTGGTCGCATGTGCAGCGCCGCCAGCAGCGACAGCGCCATGCTGCCAAAATAGCGATTAAATGTTTCCGTAATCCAGCTTACGTGATGCTCCATCGATTGGTGACTCCACCCGGCAGGCGCCCACCCCTAGTGGGCGGGACGCAGAATTTCGTACACGCTGGCAGCCATCGCCGCAGCTCCCTGCGCACACAACCCCACCAGCATGCTGCCGAGAGGGATGTGCAGATAAACAAAAATAGCATACACAATCAGGGCTATCAAGCTATAGCGCAGCAATGCAAGGAGATAGGTGACCGGCGAAACATGCGGTTTTTCCGCGTCCGCTTGCGCCTGCGACTCGGCGACGAGCGTATCTAAACCGCTCCGCAACCACCGGAAGTTCAGCCACGCCAAGCCGGCGCCGATGGCTAGTCCGGCTGCCCAGTCGGGGCGATGCGCCACCAGCAATACTGCCAGCGCAGCCAGCGCGCCGATAAACGGCGTCAGCCACGCGATCGTTAGCTCTGTGGAATCGTGACGTGGCGTCGCTGCTGCCGTAGCACTCATCATCGCGACTCAGGCACAGCTTCGGAGATTGCATTCATCGTAGCTGCTCACAGGCTTGCATCACGCGGTCACCGGCATCACTTTACGCGGCGGATGATCTCGCGTATTCCGCCGGCCACGCCCAGCGCGCCGAAGAGCAGCAGGAAGATCGGCTTGGTGTGCAACGAGCGATCGAGAAGGAAGCCGAGCAGGCCGCCGAGCGCCACCGCTCCGACAAGCACGAAGGGCAACTCCAGCGCAATCGCCGTCTGATTCCGGTCCTGCCGCGCAGCTTGCCCCAGCTTGTTCCCGCTGCCACCAGGCACTTCTCCAGCCGCCATAGATTCGCGCTCTCCGGAATCTCAGCATACACGTCTATGCAAAGCTTTGCCGAGCGGGTCACCAATCCATCTGGACGAATGCTGCGATCCCTCTAATCCAGCTTCTGTTGTCTTGCGTTTCTCTTCCCATGTAAAGGAATTCGCGATTGTCGCATCCAATGCGCATGCCTGAAGCGCACCTCGGCGCGACTCCCACGTCCACGACCGCGAAGACATCTACGACCACTGCGTCTACAACCGCTGCGTCTATGGCCGCTACGCCCTTCGCCAATCCGCTCGCTGCGGCTGCCGCAATCGCTGCGCCGATCCCGGCGCGCACGGTGTGGTACATGGCGCTGAGCACGGGGTTGATTGTGGCCAACATTTACTATGGGCAGCCGTTGCTGGCGGAGATTGCGCGGCAATTCGCGCTGAGTGTGACGCAGGCGGGCGCTTTAGCCATGGCCACGCAGATTGGCGCTGCACTGGGCATGCTCTTCTTTGTGCCGCTGGGCGATACGCGGGAGCGGCGCGCGCTGATTATTGTGTTGCTGCTGTGTTCCGCGGCGTCGCTGCTGCTCTTTGCGGCGGCGCCCAACGCGCTGTGCCTGGCTTTCGCCAGCCTCGCGGTGGGCGCCACGGCGTCCATTGTGCACGTGATTGTGCCCTTTGCGGCGCATCTTGCGCCGCCGCAACAACGCGGTCGCGTGCTGGGCATCGTGCTGAGCGGGCTCATGTTCGGCATCCTGCTGGGGCGCACGCTGAGCGGCTTCATCGGCGCGCACTTTGGCTGGCGCTACGTGTACCTGCTGGCGGCGGTGTTCATGGTGGGGCTGGCGCTCACCGCGCGTTTCTTCCTGCCGCGCAGCGAGGCGGAGATTTCGCTGCGCTATGCGGCGCTGCTGCGCTCGGTTGCCGAGTTGGTGATGCGCCATTCCGGCTTGCGGGAATCGGCGCTGCTGGGAGCTTTGCTCTTTGCGGGGTTCAGTGCGTTCTGGACGACGCTAGTGTTCCTACTGGCTAGGCCGCCTTACCACTATGGCGCGGAGGTTGCGGGGCTGTTCGGCCTGGTGGGCGCGGCTGGGGCGCTGGGTGCGCCGCTGGTGGGGCGGCTGGCTGATCGCCACGGAGCGCGCAACACGCTGGGGATCGCGTTGCTGATCGTGCTGGCGTCGTTTGTGTGGCTCGGCTTGTTGGGTCACGTCATGGTGGGACTGATTATCGGGGTGATCCTGCTGGACCTGGGCGTGCAGTCCGGCCACGTCTCGAATCAGGCGCGGATTTACGCCATTGCGCCGGAAGCAAAGAGCCGGCTCAACACGGTCTACATGGTGACGTACTTCACCGGTGGTTCGCTCGGTTCGCTGCTGGGCGCGGCGAGTTGGCGCTTCGCACAATGGCGGGGCGTGTGCGGCTTCGCGCTGATTTCTACCACGCTGGCACTGGCCGTGTACTGGCGCGGACATCGGCGACATGGCAAATCTGGGAATATCGCGTCTGCGGATTCCGTGTGAATGGCGAAGGAATCGCAGAGAGATTAATTACGGCAGAAGTGACGAGTGGCGAGTCGCAGCCAACCGCACGCCACAGGTCATTCGGTGCCGACCATGGCGTCGGTGCGTTTGCGCATGGCGGCTAGAATCCACTTGTGCAGGACGCTCTGGCAGTAGGGATTTACTTCGCGGAAGGTCAGGCCCATGCCTGCAGGTGGTTCCGTGTGGATGACTTTGGCTTTGGCCTCGAAGTACTCCTGTTCATAAAAAATTTTAACGAGCAGAAGGGTGCCCACGGGAAACGGGGCGGGATACTCGACATAGCAACCTTGCAGGCTTAGCTCGGTCATGCGGGCGACGACGGTGGCATTGGGAGCGCGTTCCGGAGCGAGCTCCGCCGCAGCGTTGATTGGAAACCGCAGGCCCTGACGCGCTTCACCCATGAGCTACAGGGTAAACCAAACGGGCGAGCGATGGCGGTGGCGCAGCAAAAGCCGGTCACGAATCAGGTAGCAGTACAAAACCGGACTGCGGAGCTAACCCTAAGCGGTGGGTGTAAGTTTCGTTTCATGGGAGTTAAAGTACTTTGTCTCGATACGGATTTCTGAGTGTTCATTGTGCTGGGTCTGGCGGGATGTTTGGTTTGCCAATCGGCTATCCGCGCACAGGCAAGAGTTTCTGTGCTACCTAAGTGCTTTGTTTGCGTTAAAAATATTTTTTGGACCTCCGGAAGAGCTGGGGAGAAAAAGGCAGATTTCGCCGAACGGAGAGGTTAAGTGGTTGAGGACGCTTGGGTTGCAGATCGGAGTGCTGCCGAGACAAGACGCACTTCTGTACGATGCGGGATTACCAAAGATTTGGCGCGGCTGTCAAGAGAAAAATAGGTACTAGGACTAAAACATTGAAGTTTTGTTGAGCGCAAGGGACTTGTGGTTATTTCTCGAATAAAAGTTCGGAGGCGCGCTGGGTGGCTTTTACCACGGCTTTGATCAGGGTGACGCGGAGCTTCCCTTCTTCTAGTTCCAGAATGCCATCGATGGTGCAGCCGGCGGGGGTGGTGACGGCGTCCTTTAGTTGGGCGGGGTGTTCGCCGGTTTCTAAGACAACGCTGGCGGCGCCTTTCATGGTTTGCGCAGCTAGGAGCGTGGAGATGTCGCGGGGGAGGCCGACCTTTACGCCGGCCTCGGCGAGCGATTCGAGGATGATGTAGACGAAAGCGGGGCCGCTGGCAGAGAGACCAGTTACGGCGTCCATATTTTTTTCGTCGACGACGACGGTGCGGCCCACGGCATCGAACATGGCTTGCGCGGTGTCGAGATGTGCGCGGGTAGCGTGCGCGCCGCGGCAGATGCCGGTCATGCCACAGCCGACGGTGGCAGGGGTGTTGGGCATGGCGCGGACGACGGGGACTTTGCCGCCGGCGTGCTGCTCGAGGTAGCTGATGGGGACGCTGGCGGCGACAGAGATGACCAGAGTGTTCGCGCTAAGTGCGGGGGCGATTTCTTTCAGGACTTCGCCGACGACTTGCGGTTTCACTCCCAGCAGGACGATGTCGGCACCGTATACGGCTTTGCGATTTTCCGTGGCGGCGTGAATGCCGAGTTCTTTCGCGAGGGCCACGGCTTTTTCCGGATGCTTGACCGTGGCGGTGACATTTTTGGCGGAGAAGAGGCCCTGGCGTAGATAAGCGCGCAGGAGGATGCCGCCGAGTTTACCGGTGCCGAGGACGGCGAGTTTTTTGCCGTGCAGCGAGGCGGAGTCCGATGCGCTAGATTTCTTGTCGCTTAGTTTGTGCGGCATAGACTAAACATTCTTAATTACCCTATCTCTTGCGTCAACCGTGCATTCTTCTTGTGCGCCGGGCCTAGGCGGGGACCTTAACATGAGTTCATGCCCCCTCTCACCGAGTCCTACGAACCTCCCGCTGCGAACGCCCCAAATTTGCAATCGGCGGTGCGCGAACGTGGCAAGGGATTGCCCGGAGCAATCCGTGCAGCGATCGGGCGGGCGCTGGAAGTCATCATCGAGTGGATGGTAATCGTTCTGGGATGCCGCGTGAGCCGCGCCGAGGCGCCATGGCTGGATACGCCGCTCGGCGATTCGGTATTCATCGGGGCGGGGATTTACGAACAAATCGCGCGCGAGGAAAATCTGGAAATCCACGTTGTTCCGGATGCGGGATTGATCGGCGATTTCGAGACGCTGCGGGGACCGAAATTTAATCCGAGCGCGGTGCACCCGCGGGTGCGGCACTTTTACGAACACGCTTCGCAATACCAGCTGGAGGCATGGAGTGAAGTCGCGTTGATCGGGCAGTTTTTCCTGTGGCTGCTTGTGGAGTTCATCAGCCAGCGAATGGATCAGCTGAATTTTCCGATTTCGCCGCTCGAGATGGCGCGCGGGATGAGTAGCCAGGTGATTCAACTGCGGGAGAAGAATACCGGCAGGCTGATCTATACGGGCTGGCTGCGCAAGCTGAAGTCCTCGGGAATGGTGATGTTTGCCGGGATCTATTCGGTAGCGAGAATTCCTAGCGAAGAGGGTCCCGTGGTGAAGGTTACCTTTCCGGATCGCGGGAGCGCCAACGTGTATCTGGCGCCGATGAATCATCCGGATGGATCGTTTGGACTGGATTCTTCAGGGTCAGGGTTTGGGAGGTCGGGATTTTATCGCGTGATCGCGTCCGGCAAGAAGCATTTACGGGTGCGGAATTTCAAGACGCTGCATGAATTGTTCCACGTGTATGAGGACCAGGAAGGCGTGCTGCGGACAGACCATAAGATTTCATTTTTGGGGATGACGATTGTACGGCTGCATTACAAGATGACGTTGCTCCCCACCGCGTGATGAAACAGCATCCAGCTGCCACAAAGTGAACATGGAATAACGGCCCGGGAAATTGGCCGTCGCGGCAGACTACGCTTAAGAAAAGGAGCATGGCCCTCGATTGGTCACGATGCACGGCGGTGGAAAGCGTACCGGGAAAGATGAGCGTGGGTTGCGCGGCACGCGCATGCCAGTATCTCTGATTTTCGACAATTTGGAAGCCGGCGCCAATATCGATGACATCGTGGATTGGTACGACGGCCTGGACCGCGAACAGATTAAGGCCGTCATCGAGTTTGTCGCGCGGAGCCTTGACGAGGCGTCTGCGTCGCGGCGCTGATGCTGGTCTCTTCGATCAAAGCACTCCTATACGCCTCCGCTCATACCTCGTAGGGCATCGAGTCGAAACCGCTGCACAAAGAGGTTGGGACACGCACAAAAACGGCGATTTGCTGCAAGCGGCGGAAGAGGTATTTGCCACATCGGACACAGGTATGCGTTACAACAGAATTTTGCGCACCGCAGGATTGCGTTTGTAGTGATGAGCAACGCCCAAGGGCCAGCCCTAAGCGACCATGTGGCACTGGTGGCCGCCGCCGTGAATGAGGGGAAGCCCGGTAGCTATGTCGAGGCTGAGATGCCTTCGGCTTAATTGAGAATCAATAGCTCAGATTGTGGCTAGTCGTGGCGGGCGCCGTGGAGGATGTGGATGGCGTGTGGGAGTAGGTGGGCTATGGATTCTAGCGATTCGGCGGCGCCTTTGGGGCTGCCGGGTAGGTTGATGATTAGGGTTTTGGCAGAGACGGCGGCGGTGGCGCGGGAGAGGATGGCGGTTTTGATTTTAGTTTGGCCGGCGCGGCGCATTTCTTCGGCTATGCCGGGGATTAGTTTGTCGGCGACAGCTTGGGTGGCTTCGGGAGTGTTGTCGCGCGGGCCGAGGCCGGTGCCGCCGGTGGTTAGGATGATGTCGACGCGGTTGCTGTGGGCTAGTTCGCGCAGCGTTGTCGTGAGCGATGGGAGATCGTCGGAGACGGTTTGTGTGTGGATGATTTCCCAGTGTAGGCCGCGGCAGACGGCTACGGCGGCGGGGCCGGAAGCGTCTTCGCGTTCGCCGCGGGAGACGGTGTCGCTGACGGTTAGGACGGCGATGCGCATTGGTGCGTGAGAATCATGGGGCATTGACGGCGTCGCGGCTGGCTTCGTCCATCAGGCGCATGGCTTCCATTAGCAGGCCGGTGGTGTTGCGCGTGGTGGTGGTGCGCGTAGAGCCGTTGGCGGCGTTGAAATCGATTTCGAAGTCGCCGGCGGTCCAGAGAATTACCTTGTACACGGCTTCGTCGCCTTCGAGGGCGCCCATGCGGGCGTCGCGACATTGGCCGCTGGCGAAATAGAGTTCGCCGCGGTCGGCCTGATTCTTGACCACTAGTCGGCAGGATTTCTGCCCCATCTCGAGCGACTGCAGCAGATCGATCATGCTCATTTCTTCGAGGCGACCCTGGATGACGCCGGGGCGCGAGGCGTGCTTTTGTAGTTTTTCGAGATGCAGACGATCCAAAACTTTTTTGGTGACGCGGACAAGATCCTTGATGAAGAACGGCTTGGTGATGAATTCTTCTACGCCGTCGACCATGGGACGGAGGCGTTCTTCGATGTCGGCGCGGCTGGCCATAAAGAGGAAGGGGATGTGGCGGGTGGCTTCGCGACCACGGAGTTTTTCGAAAAGCTGGCGACCGTCGAGGCCGGGCATTTTGTAGTCGCAGAGGATGGCGTCGGGGGGATCGTCGATGACGCGGAGGAGAGCGTCTGCGCCGTCGGCGGCGATGGCGACTTCGCATGCGCCTTCGAGGCCGCGGACAATTAAGTCGCGGACCAGGGGATTGTCGTCTGCCACGAGCAGGGTGATGGTGGTTTTAGAGGCGCCGGCGCTCATTTTGCGCGCCTGGCCGATTTGGTGGACTTGATGGACTTGGCGCCTACGTTTGCGTGGAGCGCGTTCACGGCGCGACGATACTCGCCGCTTTTGCCGCCGGTCTTCTCGAGCAGCGCAATGTCCGTGATCTGCATGCTTTTATCGAGGGCTTTACACATATCGTAAACCGTGAGGGCGGCGGCGCTGACGGCCACGAGGGCTTCCATTTCGACACCGGTCTGGGCCGCGGCGGCGACGGTGGAACGCAGCGATACGCCATTCTGGCATAGGCGCGCAGTCACATCAATGTGCGTGAGCTGGAGAGGATGACAAAGAGGTATCCACTCTGCGGTGCGTTTGGCGGCGGCGATGCCGGCGATACGGGCGACTTCGAGGGGGTCGCCTTTGGGGGTTTTTAGTTTGCGGACGGCGCGGACGACGACGGGCGGCATGGTGACGAAGGCTTGGGCGGCGGCAGTGCGGGTGGTGATGGGTTTGGCGGAGACGTCGACCATGGAGACTTGGCCGATGGATTGGTAGTGGGAGAGTCGTGTATGGAGTTTCGATGGGGGCTTGCGCGTTGGGCGTTTACGCATTGGCGGCGGCTCTCGTACGAATGACTGACTCGAGCATTAGACCACGTCTTTGCGGAGAAGGATGGAGACGGGAGTGCCTGCGGGGACGTGCTCGGTCTCCGCGGGCACTACTAGCAAGCAGTTGGCTTGCGCCATGACGGCGATGTCGCCGGAGCTTTGCCAGTGGAGGGCGCGGACCTGGCCGGGAGGGATGGTGCGGCGTTCGGCGCCTTCGGGAGTGGACGGCCATTCTATTTTTGCGGGGAGGAAATGCGTCATGCCCGGCTTTTCGTTCAGGTCTGCGGCGAGGATGGCATGTGTTAGCGGCAGGGGGCGCGGAACCGCACCGCTGAGGATGTCGATGGCGGGGATGACGAAAAGTTCGAAGGTGACCATTGTTGAGACGGGGTTGCCGGGGAGACCGAAGATGGGCTTGCTTGCGCAGATGGCGAAGACGGTGGGCTTCCCGGGGCGGATGGCGACGGAGTCGAAGAAAAATTCGGCGCTCATTTCGCGGAGAACTTTTTCGACGAGATCGTATTTGCCCATGGAGACGCCGCCGGAAAGGATGAGGGCGTCGTGCTGGAGGCCTTGCGAAATTTTGGCGCGCAGATCGGATTCGCGGTCGGCGGCGTTGCCGAGGAGCACTAGCTCCGCGCCAGCGGTGCGGACTTGCGCGGCTAGCGAGATGGCGTTGCTGTTGCGGATTTGGAAGGGGCCGGGAGTTTCGGAGACGGCGACGATTTCGTCGCCGGTGGAGAGGATGGCGATGCGTGGGCGCGGAGCGCACAGGAGTTGGGTGGCGCCAACTTGGGCGGCGGCGGCTAGCTCGGCGTAGCCGAGGCGAGCGCCCGCGGGGAGGGCGATTTGTCCAATGCGTCCTTCGTTGCCGCGAAGAACGATGTTTTGGCCGGGGCGCGATGCGCGCGTGAAAAGGACGGAGTCGGCTTCGCGCGTGGTGTGTTCGATCATGACGACGGCGTCGGCGCCCGCGGGGACGGCGGCGCCGGTCATGATGTGGAGGCATGAGTTGGGAGCGAGGAACGAGGGAGGCGTGTCGCCGGCTTTGATTTCGCCGACGCAGGAGAGGCGCGCGCCTGAGGTGGCTTCGGCGGCGCGCACGGCGTAGCCGTCGCGGGTGGAACGATCGAAGGGCGGATAGTCGCGGTCCGCCCGGACCGCGGCGGATAAGACGCGGCCGTGCGCGTCGCCGAGGGCGACGGGTTCGGGCGAGCGGGGTGGCGCGAGATTCGCGAGTTGGTCGATGATGAGGGAACGCGCTTCGCGAAAGGTGAGCATGACCACTCGAGATGCAGAGGCTAGAGCCACCTGGCCAGCAGCGTGCCTTCGGGGACGATGGTGGCGTCGCGCTCCGGGCCGGTGGAGATCATGCCGATTTCGACCTGCAGGAAGTCAGCGATGAATTTGAGATAGTCGGTGGCGGCGGGGGGCAATTGCGCGGCCTCTTTCACGCCGTAGGTGGAATATTCGCACCAGCCGGGCAGCGTTTTGTATTCGGGCACGACGTGCTCGTAGTGTTCGGCGAGCGCGGGCATTTCCGTGAGCGGTGTGCCTTTGTATTTGTAGCCGACGCAGACCTGGATTTCGCGCTGGGTGTCGAAGACGTCGAGTTTGGTGACGACGAGGGAGTCGATGCCGTTGATCATTTTGGCGTAGCGCAGCATGGCGAGGTCCAGCCATCCGCAGCGGCGCGGGCGTCCGGTGACGGCGCCGAATTCTTTGCCGCGCTTGCGGAGTTCCTGGGCGTCGAGGTCGGGCATTTCGGTGGGAAAGGGGCCGCTGCCGACGCGCGTGGTGTAGGCCTTGGAAATGCCAAGGACGTGCTTGATTTTCATGGGGGGCACGCCGACGCCGGTGGTAGCGCCGCCGGAGATAGCGCTGGAGGAGGTGACGAACGGGTAGGTGCCGTGGTCGATGTCCAGCATGGTGCCTTGCGCGCCTTCGAAGAGGACAGACTTGCCGCCATCGAGGGCATCGTTGACGAGTTGCGCGGTGTCGCAGATGTACGCGCGGATTTTTTCGCCGGACTTGAGGGTTTCTTCGACTTCATGGGAGAAATCGATGTTTGCGCCATACGCGCCTTTGGCGAGGCGATTTTTTTCGACGACCACGTGCGCGGCTTTTTTGCGGAAGAGTTCGGGCTCGAGAAGATCGCACATGCGCAGACCGCGGCGGGCCATTTTGTCTTCGTAGGCCGGGCCGATGCCGCGGGAGGTGGTGCCGATTTTGTCCGCGCCGCGCGCGCCTTCGGCGGCCTTATCCAGTTCGCGATGATAGGGAAAAATCAGGTGGGCGCGATTGCTGATATGGAGGCGATTTTCCACGCCGATGCCAGCTTTGGCGAGAGTTTCGATTTCGGCGACGAGGGCAGCGGGGTCGATGACGACGCCGGTGCCGATGACCGCGTGTTGCGCCGGGCGGAGGATGCCGCAGGGGATGAGTTGCAGGACGTATTTTTCGTTGCCGATGATGACGGTGTGTCCGGCATTGTGGCCGCCGGCGACGCGCGCGATGTAGTCGAACGAGCCGGCGAGATAGTCGACGACTTTGCCTTTGCCTTCATCGCCCCACTGCGCGCCGACCACTACGACGGATTTCATTCGTGGATTTCTCCCGATTTATCGGCTTATGAACAAAAAAGAACGGGTCTGAAGACCCGCCGCTGCAACGTCAAATTCTTGCCGCAACACAACTTCGCATCGTACGCCGGGCTTTAGCGCAACGCAAGCAACCTAGCGGCGCGATGGAGGGCTCAGACGCTGCGCGCTTTCTTCCAAACGGGGGAAGACATTTCCAGGTTAAGGGTTTTCAAATAGGCGCGGGCGCGGGCTTCGGCTTTTCTTTGCCCTGCTCGACGCTGTCGACGATTTCGGACGGGGCGATCCAGGTTTTGCTGCAACCGTCGCACAAGCTTGGGCTTGGGTTACGGTTGGCCTTCAGCTACGCCACGCACCGTGGCTATGGCGTGCCGGGGCCGGCCATGTTGCACTATACTCAGGCGTTTTCGCGCGGTGACGGAGATGACGTTACGGAGACGATGTGACGGAGACAATGTGTATCAGACCTTAAAAGATCGGTTGCGGGACGCCTTGGCGCGGCATATCGCGTTTGCCTACCACGTCGACATGGACGTAACGCTGGAGCGCCCGCCGAGGATTGAGATGGGCGAGGCGGCTTCCCCGCTTTGTTTTGAGCTGGCCAAACGGCTCAAGAAGGCGCCGCGAATTTTGGCACAAGAGATCGCCAATGCCTTACCCGAGGTGGCGGGCATCGAGCGCATCGAAGTGGCCGGCGCCGGCTATCTGAACGCTTACTTTGCGCGCGGGGCGTTTTGGGCGGACTTGGCCAAAGAAGAAAAAAGTGGCGAGTCGAACCCCGGCAGCGGCACCGGCGGCGGGAAAATTATTGTCGAGCATACCAGCATTAATCCCAACAAGGCGGCGCACATTGGACACGTGCGCAATGCCGTGCTGGGAGACACGCTGGTGCGCATTTTGCGGCATGCGGGACGTCGCGTGCAGGTGCAAAACTATATTGACAACACCGGCGTGCAAGTGGCCGACGTGGTGATCGGACTCTTGTGGATGGAGAAGCGCACGCCTGTCAGCGTGAAGATGATGGCCATGGAGCCGCATTTCGATTACGACTGCTGGGATATTTACGCCAAAGCTACGCAATTTTTTGCCGCGGACCAGGCGCAGGCAACAAAGCTGCGCGGGGAAACGTTGCGGGCGATTGAAGAGGGGCGGGGCGAAGAGGCAGAAGTGGCGGAAGTGGTGGCGGACGCGATTGTAACGTTTCATCTGCGCACTATGGCGCGTCTAGGGATTCATTACGATTTGCTGGCGCGCGAGAGCGAGATTCTGCATTTGAAGTTTTGGGATGCGGCCTTTGAAATGCTCAAGAAGTCCGGTGCGATTGTGCTGGCGACCACCGGGAAAATGGCGGGTTGCTGGATCATGCCGGCGGAGAAAGAATCAGCGGACGTAAAGTGTGGAGAAGAGGCAACGGAAACCGCGGCTGACGACGGCGACGATGAAGACAATATGCAGGACAAGATCATCGTGCGCTCGAACGGAACGGTCACGTATGTAGGCAAGGATATTGCCTATCAGCTGTGGAAGTTTGGCTTGCTGGGCAAGGATTTTAAGTATGCGAAATGGAAGGGCGCCCCGCCTGAGGAAACAGTGTGGGCTACGACGTCGCTGAAAAGCGACCAGCAGGCGCCGAATTTTGGAGCGCCGGCAACGACGGTTTACAACGTCATCGACGCGCGGCAGGCCTACTTGCAGAATGTGGTGGCGCAGGGTTTACGGGCGCTGGGACATGCGAAGGAAGCGGAGCATTCAATCCATTTTGCGTATGAGATTGTGGCGCTGACGCCGCGCTGCGCGGCGGAACTCGGCTACGAGTTGACGGAGGAAGAAGCCAAGAAGCCGTACGTGGAGGTCAGCGGGCGGAGGGGCCACGGCGTCAAAGCCGACGACTTGATCGACAAGCTGGAGGCGGCGACGATGCAGGAAGTGCGCGAGCGGCATGCGGAGATGAGCGAAGCGGAACAAGTGCAAACCGCGCATATCATCGCCGTGGGCGCGCTGCGCTATTTTCTTCTGAAATTTACGCGCAACTCGATCATCGCGTTCGATTTTGCAGATGCGCTCAGCTTTGAGGGCGAGACGGGGCCGTATTGCCAGTACGCGGTAGTGCGGATTCGCGGGATTCGGCGCAAAGGCTTGGAGACGGTCGGCGCGGCGATAGGAGCTGTCTCGACAGAAACGGCGAGCGCCCTCCTTGGTGGGACAGCCGGGAACGATCTGTGGGAATTGCTGCTACTTGCCGGGTCCCTTGATCAGGCGGCGGAATTGGCGATCAGCGGACAGGAACCGGCCTTCGTGGCGACTTACGCGTTTCGCCTAGCGCAAGCGTTTAATTTGTTCTATCACAAGTTTCATATCCTGTCGGAACCGGATGAACAAAAGCGCGGGTTCCTGCTAGGTTTGACGGAGGTAGTGGAGCGCCAGCTCCTAACAGCGCTGTCTCTCCTGGGAATCGAAGCGCCAGAGAAGATGTGAGCGGTTTAGAAGAAAGGCGAAGGCGAGATGTTACTTGGTGTCGCGCAGCAAAATGATGTCGGCGCTGCGTGTGCCGCGAATCACGTAGAGGTCTTTGCCGTCAGGGGACCAGCGGAAACAACTCATGACTGTGGTAGTGAACTTTGTGAGCTGCTGATAGGGGCCACCGGCGATGGGTTGGCGCCAAACGTTGGCGGCGCCGCGACGCAGCAGTGCGTAATCCATGGCTTGACTGTCCGGCGACCAGTCCGCCCAGGTGGCGTTGGCGGGAACATTGTCGAAAATATAGCGGTTTGCTCCGCCATCGAGCGG
>PMOV01000309.1:33621-38803 GCA_003161195.1 Acidobacteriota bacterium
GTCAGCTGCACCGGGTTGCCGCCATCGGTGTCGGCTTTCCAGATGTTCACCGCGTCGTCGCGCGTTTCCGACCAAATCAGGGCGTTCGGACCGCAGTCGAAAAGATTGCTGACTTGCCGGCCGGTGAGCATGGGAGTCTGGCCGGAACCGTCGAGGTGCAGGGTGAAAACTTTTGCGTGCTGGTCTTGCAGGATGAGCCGATCGTTGGACACGGAAGAAATTCGAAACGGCTCGCCGTTGAAAGGGATTTGCGTGGCGCGGTTAGAGCTGACCCCGGGAGCGAACCACAGTTCCTGGTGCACGGAGGTTTGCACCGCAGCGATCGTTTTGGCGTCCTGCGTGATGGCCAGGGAGGCGAGGCCGTAATTCGTAAGATCGTTGGTGAGCCGATGGAGCTCGCCGCCGGGATAGGAGATGTGCCACAGCTGCCCGGGACTGTTGGGAAAATTTTCCGCCATGAGAAAAAGCAAGCCGGAATCATCGGGAAGCCACACGGCGCGGCCCACGAAATTGTGCGTTTGGTAAAGCATTTGCGTGGATCCATCCGCTACATTCACGGCGATCAGAAAACGCTCGCCGGAATTTCTGTAATTGGGAAGCACGATGGTTTTTCCGTCCGGTGACCACGCGGGGGTGAATAAACTGCCTCCCGTAATATTGGCGGGGATCTGCGCCAGAGTTTTTTCGCCGCTGCCGTCGCTGTTGACCAGCACCAGGTTGAGTTGGAAATTTGCGGGATCGCCACGGACAAATGCCAGACGCTTGCCGTCGGGCGACAGACCGGGAGAAGTGTCGGAATCGCGGACGATGGGCTGAGGCTCGCCCCCGAGGACCGGCATCTTGTAAATCTCGCTATAGCCGGCGAGTTGTTTGCTGGAGCGGCAAAAGTAGACGTAATTGCCATCGTTGGAAAAAGTGAGGCTCCGGTAGATGGCTTCTTCCGGCGCCAAAACCTGCACGTCACTGCCAGTTTCCACTTGCCGAACATTGAGACTTTCCTTGCCGCTATCGGCGAGCACGTAGACGACGTATTGGCCGTTGGGCGAGATGGTCATGGCCGCGGCTTTGCCGGATTGCGTCAGCGGAGAGATGCGCATGTTCTGAATATCGAGGGTCATGCGGTGTGGCGTAAGTTTGAAGACCACGAGGAGGATGGCGCCGATAAGCCCGACGGCCACAGGAAGGAGCTTGAGGAGTTTGCCCTTGGTGGTGGCCAACGCGGTGGTGCTGGAAGTATGGGCGACGGCGGTGCCGCCGGATTGCGGCGGCACCGGGGTGCTGCCGGACGCAGCCGGAATTTGGCCGGAAGTGTAGGGCGCGGCACCGCTGGCGGTTTCTTGCGCAGAGGAAAGAGTTGCATAGCGGCTCGAGTTCGTGTCCCGCTGCAGGCGTTTTAAATCGGTTCGCAGCTCGGCGGCGCTTTGGTAGCGCATGGCGCGATCTTTTTCGAGAGCTTTGTTGATGATGCGCTCGAGGTCGGCGGGCATTACGGGATTTAGGCGGACGGGCGCGATGGGCGCGCGATTGAGAATGGCATCAAAGATGGCGGCACTGGTGGCGCCCGGAAATGCCGGGCGGCCGGTGCTCATTTCGTAGAGAACGACGCCAAAGCTGAAGAGATCGGTGCGGGCGTCCAGCTCTTTGCCCAAAGTTTGCTCGGGCGACATGTAGGCGACAGTGCCGAGCGCCACACCGGGGCTGGTGAGATTGGCTTCGTCGGTGGTGGCCGCACCGCTGCTGGCGCCGCCGGGTCCGTGAACAACTTTGGCGAGGCCGAAGTCGAGCACTTTAGCCTGGCCGCGATCGGTAACGAAAATGTTGGCGGGNNATGTTCGTCTTCGCCAATTTCGTGGATGGTGCAGATGTTGGGATGGTTGAGCGCGGCGGCAGCGCGGGCTTCGCGGAGGAAGCGGTCGAGGGCGACGCGATCGCGCGCAACGTCTTCGGGGAGGAACTTCAGGGCCACCATGCGGCCAAGGGTGGTGTCTTCAGCCTTGTAAACGACGCCCATGCCGCCGCCACCAAGCTGTTCGATGATGCGATAGTGAGAAAAAGTATGGCCGAGGATGGCGTCAGTGTCGGTCACAGGGATATGGACGGAAGCAAAGGCATCTTAGGGTGGGCGTCGAGTGAAGTCAACGGCGGGACGTTGGAAGCGTTGCCCGTCCGCGGCCCGTTTGCGATCCGTTGCCGCGATATTTGCATGCCGTGGGTTACGGCCGCCAGCCGGGCTTGCGCGCAGAGTCAGCGGTCATCTTTGCGCCACAGCAACGTGGCGCCGCGGCCATTGCGAAAGCTGCCTTTGGCGTCGATGATGCCGTCGGTAAGCTGTCCGATGACTTCAATACTGGCTAGCCGTTCGCCGTCGAAGGATCCGCTGTGCATTTCCATGTCGATGGTGACGCGGCCCGAGTTTTCCACGTTGCCGGTGAGCACCATGGCGACTTTCTTTTCGCGGCCCATCATCCACTGCGTGGAAATCTTTCTTCCGCTGAGGATGCCGGCCTGGCGAAAACAGCGCGATGGCTCCCTTGGGGTTTGGGCAAAACAGATCGGGCCGGAGTAGCTGCCGTCCCAATTGGTGGCCATCGGTGTTGCGGCGGGCGCGTGCTTGTGCGAAAGATTCGCGTGAGTCGGGGGCGGTGGAACTGCCGCGGGCGCGATCGCCGCAGGGCTCGTCGATGTCGGAGCCGCAGTTGTTGCCAAGGAATTCGCCGCCGNNCCGACGAAGGAGTTGCGGCGGAGGTGGAGAGGGGCGTCGCAGGCGGTGCGGGAGTGGTCTCGACAGTGCTCGGCGAAGACATCGTCTTGTCGTGTGGGTACCTGCTGTACGCCCAGTAGGTGCCGCCGAGGACGAGCAACAAACCGCCGGCGATGGCGAGTTTGATGCCGCTGGACATGGGAGGCGGCGGTGCGGGCTTGGGCGAGGGCAGCGCACCGCCGCCTTCCGCTTCGGAGATGGAAAACGTGCGCACGGGTTGCTGGATATTTTTGAAGCTGCGCTCGCCGAGGGGCAGAAACGAGAGCGAAAGCTTGTTGAGGATTTGGTCATGCACGCTGCCGGAGATGCAGATGCCACCCGGTTCAGCGGCGGTCTGGATGCGCGCGGCGACGTTGACGCCGTCGCCCATCAAATCCTGGCCCTGCACCATGACGTCGCCGAGATTGATGCCGATGCGGAAGCGCACCTGGCGGTCCGGCGGGAGCTGATCGTTGCGCGTGCGCAGGGCGGACTGAATATCGGTGGCGCAGCGTACGGCTTCCACGGCGCTGCTGAATTCGGCGAGGATGGCGTCGCCCGCGGTGTTAAAGATGCGGCCGCGATGCAGAGCCACGAGAGACTCGAAGACCTGCTTGTGGCCGCGGAAGGTGCGTAGCGTGCCCTCTTCGTCTTCGCCCATCAGCCGGCTGTAGGAGGCAACGTCGGCGGAGAGTATGGTCGCGAGCTTACGTTCGAGCGGCTGCGCGTCTGGGCCGTCGTGTTCATCGGGCATGTATGGAACTCCAGCGGGAAGTTTTGCCGGGTATCATAACACCGCACGGGGGCGGCGGAAACGGCGTGACGCGTGCGACGCAGCGGCGTTCTGGACGCGAACGCTGGGCGTTTGGCTCGTTTGGTTATTGGCCGATGTATACGCCTTCGCGGGCTTGAACTGCCGCATCTTTCTGCTTCGTGGTGAGCTGCAGTTTGTGATAACCGGGGGTGGCGTCGGGCTTTTCCGGCGTGAAGCCGAGGCTGTATTGATTGCGCAGCTCTTCGTCGATCTCCGTGTAAATCTGGTCGATGGTCTGCTTCTTGGTGACCTCAAAAAAGTGGCCGCCCGTTTCGCGCGAGAGCTGCTGGAGGATTTTCTTGCCGTCGGGGCGCTCTTCCTGCCGGCGCGGATAACCACCGCCACCGCGGCCCATACCGCCTCCGCCCATTCCGCCGCCACCCATGCGCGGTCCGCCAAAACCTCCGCCGTTGCCGTAGCTTTCTTTGTCGACGAAATAGATGGAGTACACCATGGTGTCGGCGCGCTGCGCGGTTTCGATGGCTTCCTGCAGGGTTTCCTTGCTGCCACGGTCGACGCCGTCGGAAAGCACGATGGCGGCTTTGCGCCCTTGCTGTTTCTTCATGAGTTCGTCGGAGGCGAGATAGACGGCGTCGTAGAGGGCGGTGCCTCCGCCAGAACGACCGGCGCGAGTGCCACCGCGGCCACCACCGCCGCGGGTATTATCGTCGGGATCGCTGCCGCCACTGGAGGAGGCTTGGGAAAATTGCGGCGCGCCAACCTGGTCCAGGGCTGCTTCGAGCCTCTGGCGTGAGGGCGTGAGGTCCTGCAGGAGTTCGACTTCACGATCGAAATGAATGAGGAAGCCTTTGTCGCGGTCTTCGCGGATGAGGTGGTCGATGAACGTACGGGTGGCGGTGCGTTCCTGATCGAGGACGCGGCGCTGGCTCATGCTGGTGTCCACGAGCAGCCCGAGGGTGAGCGGGACGTTGGATTCCTGGGAAAAATATTTGATGCTTTGCGGGTGGCCGTCTTCTTCGAGCTGAAAATCGTCTTTGGTGAGGTTGGGAATGAGTTTGCCGTGCTTGTCGCGCACGCTGGCCAGCATGGTGACGACGCGCACGTCCACGGAGACTTTTGCTTGCCCGGCGGCTGTTGATTGCGCGGCTGGCGATTGCGCGGTTGGCGATTGCGTAGCTGCTGCCGACGGTTGCGTCGTGGTGACTGGCTGCTGCGCCGACGGAGCCTGCGGCTGCTGGCTCCGCAGTGGCGACGCGCCCATGAGCAGGAAGAGCAGCAGGAACAGAGCGGCGGCGCAGGCTTTACGAGAGCGCTGGATTGCTTGGATGGCTGCCCGCGGCATGCTGTGGGTCCAACTCGCGCTTCGTGTTCGATGGCCTGACATGCGGCGGCTTGCTCCCGGAAAAGGCAAGCCAGACGCCGAGACCCGCTGACGCCCGGCTTGCATGCATTTTACTCTTGACCGCTCTTTAGTTCCGCGAGGAAGCGCAAAAGGTTCCCGCCGCAGAACCGCGACGGCGGGCTAGGACGGCCAGCGTGGAGAGCGCGGGGAAGGGCACGCGTGCTGAGCGCGTGGCTGCGTCGCGACGGATGAAGCTACGGGATGCAGAAAGCTAGTCGAGAAATGGGTAGAGCTTCCCTTCCCCGGGCGGACGGGTCTTCCAGCG
>PMOV01000008.1 GCA_003161195.1 Acidobacteriota bacterium
GACGGTTGCGGCATCGATACGTCTGTACTCGAGGCCGGCGGTCGGCAGGGCCATTGGGGCTTGCAGGGCATGCGGGAGCGTGCCAGGCAAATCGGCGGCCGTTTGGACATTTGGAGCCGGGTCGGCAGCGGCACGGAAGTCGAGTTGCGAGTACCCGCAAGTCGCGCCTACCAGCGCAAAGTACCAGGCCCACGCTGGATATGGTTGCGACGCGTNNCCGGATGTCACCCTGATGGACTTGCAGATGCCGCAACTCGGCGGCATCGAGGCCATTGCCGCCATCCGGCACGATTTTCCCAATGCCCGCATCATCGTGTTAACGACCTACAGCGGCGACGCGCAGGCGGCCAAGGCGCTCAGCGCAGGCGCCTCCGGCTATCTTTTGAAGAGCATGCTGCGCAAGGAGCTGCTGGAAACCATTCGCATTGTGCACTCCGGTCGAAAGCGCATCCCGTCGGAAATCGCCATCGGCATTGCCGAGCATCACACGGACGACACGCTGACGCACCGCGAGATCGAAGTCTTGCGCGAAGTAGCCTGCGGCCATGCCAACAAAATTATCGCCGACCGGCTTGCTATCTCCGAAGAAACCGTCAAAGCGCACATGCGAAGCATCCTGTCCAAACTCGGCGCCAATGATCGCACGCACGCCGTGACCATAGCCCTAAAGCGCGGCATCATCGAAATCTGACCGCACCGATAGGGCACGAAAGATACCACCGGTCATCCACTTGATAGGCGGTTGCCAGCTATACTTAAAAACGGAGGAGTGGGTGAACGGTTGAAACCGGCGGTCTTGAAAAATAAAACCGGTCGTTTGCTATCTTGCTTAAAAATCGACTAATCCCTTTGCCAGCTGCAAGATAGCGACACTTTTCAACTTTGGGTTTTGTCTCATTTTGGCTCATTTTACGCGGTTTACTGCTACAAATCTGCTACATTCTGCTTCTATTTACTTATAGTTATATAGTCGTGTAGCAGGACTTTGGTGCCTGTATACCGATGGCAATCCAAGATGCCAGTAAATCAAGAGCGACACCTGAAATTCCGAATCGCGGGGCCAGAATCTTCAACGGCTCCGACCAGACAAGCTCGTACAGGTCCTTACGGGAAAGCCGCTTGGCCGTCGTAATCTCCAAAATCTGGATTGAACTTCATCACAGAGGAGCTTTCCACGAGGAAGCTCTCATGCATGGCCAAGTCTTCTATATTTCTATGGACGAGGGCGCAACCCTAGGATGATTTGCGCGAAGAATCGTCAACTCATCTTAGAACGGACACCAATGTTTCCGTTCAGAATCGGACGCACCAATATTTGCTATCTTGTTCTCAAATCTTTGCTGCCTTCCTTAGACGATAGGATGTACTTCTTCCTCCGGCCTCTTCTTGTTCCATGACACCTGCAGCGATCAACTCTTCGATATCTCGAAGCGCAGTCCGCGAGGAAGCCTTTGTGATTTTCATCCACTTGTCTCTGGTTAGTTTTCCTTCGAACCCACCGAAGAGTTTATTCAGTACTTTCTTCTGTCGGTCGTTCAGAGAGAGGTTCCTCTTCTTCAAGTCCTGCCAGAACAGTTCCTTTTCGAGAGCGCTGTCTGAGATTTGAGTCGATTTCTAGATGGCTCGGTCCAGACACCCAAGAAACCACGTCAGCCATTCCGTGATGTCCGGCGATCCGGCCTGTGTTCTCTCAAGAACGTCGTAATAGCCTTTTCGTTCTTCAAGAATTTGCGACGACATGCTGTAGAACCTCTGTTCACCACCGTCCGATCTTGCCAAGCACATCTCAGCTATGGCTCTTCCAATTCTCCCATTGCCGTCTTCAAAGGGATGGATCGTAACGAACCACAGGTGTGCGATTGACGCCTTCAAGAGCGGATCTTCCTGTTCGTTGCTGTCCAGCCACTTGAGAAACTTTCTCATTTCACTGTCGATGTGGGCAGCCATGGGTGCTTCGTAGTGAATCTTGTGGGCGACCGATTGGCCCGGACAGTACCTGCATTGGTCCCTGACTGTCGTCTCTCCAAGCTCCCACCCGGAATTTATCGCCGTCTTGCGGACTTCGGGAAACAAATTCGCGTGCCAATCGAATAGACGTTCCTTTGTTAACCTTTCACCAAATTTCTGTGTCGCGTCCAACATCATCTGAACAACACCATCGACGTATCGATCCTTGTGGACCTTCAGTCCTCCGGGGTCCTATTTATCGGTGCTCGCCGACCGCTTCCCCGCGCAATTCCGGAGGCACCCCGGATGCCGCGGCGAGCACAACCACCAGCGCCCTCAATAGAAAGCTTTTCCTTGATGTTCGCGCACTCGTTTCGTACCACGTCCGCAAAGTCGCAGCCGTGCGCCCTCTCCTGAAAAACACGGATCTTTCGCCCAGTTTGCCCGCGCTCGAAGGGCAACTTCCTAGCGAAAGGTCCAGACAAACTTGACGTACGCGCTGCGTTTTATTTCGCTGGATTGCACGCTGCCGAGCGACCCCAGAAACTCCAGGTGGTGGCCTTGCAACAGATTCTGCCCCACCGCGCTCATCTCCAATCCCCCTCGTATCTTCCACTGTAGTCCCGTGTCCAGCCTGGTGTACGAGGGAATTTTTGACGCCGAGGTCTCTCCCTGGTAGTTGAGCCGGTCAACGTAGTACACCGAGGTATCCCAGGCTATTGCACGTGCGAGATCCACGTGCGACCGCACTTGCGCGCTGTTGTGCGGAGCGTTGTGCTCCAGGGAAAGTGGAGTACCGAGGTCCTTGCTCACCGAGTAGGTGCGCATCTGAATCTGCTCTATCGCGTATCCGGGGCTCAATGCCCAGCGTTTTGCGAGTTGCCATTTGGCTGCTGCCTCGATGCCCGCGGTCTTTCCATGCATCAAATTTTCGTTNNCCGGCCTCGTAGGCGATCAGTGTTTCGTCCAAAAAATTCGGATTACCAGTGTAGCGGACCAAAACCGGCATGCCGCCGGGACCGGAAAAGCTATCGACGTTGGCCACCGCATCGGTGTCGGAGCGTGACGGGGTGCGTACCGCTCGGGAAACTGCCCCCCAGAACATTTGGTGGTCGCTCGGCTCCCACGCGAGGCGTACGCTTGGTAGTGCCTCGAATCCGTTGTAGTACTCGTGCTCGAGTTTGGTTCCCGCGGTCAGATACAGGCGATCGGGAATCAGCGCAATCTCGTCTTGCACGAAGGCGTTGAACACCGCCAGCCCCTGGTGCGACGGCGTGAACATCACCGCAAAATCTCCCTCGATTCCGTCCTCCGTGTGCGAATAACCCAGGCCGGCAACGATATCGTGCTTTTTGCCCGCCGCTATGTGGTACTTGTAATCCACATTGAACGCGCTATCCGTCTCTCTTTCAAAGGTCCCATTTACATAGCGGCTGAAAGAAAACTGTAGCGTGGCGTCCGAACGCTCCGAATAGGTATGATTCCATGCCCCTTGGATGCCTCCTCCCTCGAAATCGACCTCCTCGTGGTCCGCCAGGGTTGCCTGCGGCGTCACTCCTCGCTGTGCCAACGCATACTGGCCTTCTCGTCCGTCGTGCAGCGTGCCCTCCACCGTCAACTGGTCCTTGGCCGAGAGCGTGCTATCTACGCGAAAACCGCCGCTCAGTAGGTGCCACCCGTCTGCTCCGCTTTGCCCGTTCTCCTCCAGCAAGGGCTTGTCGTTGAAATATTTTGTGTAGGCGCGGTATTCCGTCGCGCCGTTCAGCGCTCCGCCGTATTGCACGGTTCCAAACTCTTGGGCCGTCGTTCCCCCGCCCACTTCCAACAGCCCCCCTTTTGTTTCCCCACCCTTCTTGGTGAAGATGCTGATCACCCCATTCACGGCGTTAGCGCCCCAAATCGTCCCTCCGGGTCCCCGAATCACCTCGATTCTCTTGACCATCTCGAGTGGCATGTCTTGCGCGTCCCAAAA
>PMOV01000323.1 GCA_003161195.1 Acidobacteriota bacterium
GACGGAGTCGACGGCTTCCGCGGTGGCCACGCCTTCCAGGACGCAGTAGGCAGCCTCGTTGATCAACGGCATGAGCACGCGGTTGGAGACGAAGCCCGGCGCGTCGTTCACGGCGACCGGAGCCTTGCCGAGTCTGCGCGCCAAGTCCATCGTGGCGGCGAACGTGGCGTCGCTGGTCTGCAGCGCGCGGATGACTTCCACGAGCGTCATCATCGGAACAGGATTCATGAAGTGCATGCCCACGAAGCGGTCAGCGCGTCCGGTCATGGCCGCCAGCGTGGTCATGGCGATGGAAGACGTGTTGCTGGCGAGGATGGCGTGCGGTGCAAGGAGGCGATCCGCTTCCGTCAGCACGGCGCGCTTGATTTCGACTTTTTCCGGGACGGCTTCCACGACGAAATCGGCGGGCGCGATAGCAGCCATATCGGTGGCCAGCGAAATTCTGGCCAAAACGTTGGCGCGCTCCGATTCGGGCAGCTTGCCCTTCTTGATTTCGCGGTCGAGATTTTTTGCCACGGTCTCCCGGCCGCGCTCGAGGAATCCCTGCTCGACGTCGCGCAGGATCACCGGGAAACCGGCGCGCGCGAATACGTGGGCGATGCCGTTGCCCATGGTGCCGGCGCCGAGCACGGCAATGGTCTTTATATTTTCAAGAGCGGACATTCGGTCCTTTTCCGTGAACGGTCAGGCTTCAAGTGGCTCACACAGGCGGCGTGGCCTCGGTGATCTCGCGGACGATTTCGTGCGCACGTGCTTCATTTCCGGGCGCGACAAGAATTACGAATTGCATGGTGCTGGTGTCGTAATGCGCGGGAATTTGATTTTCGGCCAGGGCGCTCATGACGAATTGCGCCAGTTTTTCGTCGTTGCCGGACCACACGCGCAGCGTGGCGGGAGCGTCGCTGACGGCGGGCATGCCTGCGAGGGGACCTGGACCCACCGGCTCGGCCGGAATTTCCGTATCGACGGGGGCGCGGTCGAGCAAGGTTTCCAGGATGGTTTTCGCGGGATCCAGGTCGGTCGAGAGTACGGCGACTTCAAAGCCAAAGCGCGGCTTCCAATCGATGGGCAGGGGATCGGCGGTGGGGGCGACTTCGTCGTCGCCCAGCGCCTTGTCACTGTAGGGAATGCCCGCGTCGTCGAGGCTTTCGAGTAGTTCAACGTGCAGTGCATTGTCTTCGCCAGCCCACAGCGTGACGAACGAACCTTCGGGAAGTGCTTCGGGCATAGGTGCCTCGTTTCCAAGGATGTGAGATGGCGGCGCGCAGTGGGCGGTCATCTGTCTCGACGATGTGGGCAAGTCACCGTCGCAGCGTCAAGTCTACACCAGCGCGGCTGCGGCGAGGTTTTCGGCTGCCTCAGTCCCCGCGCGGAGCGCGGAGCAGGCGTTGCGTCTCTACCGCGCCGCCAAAAGCTTCGGCGATCGCTTGTTCCGCCTTCTCATAACAAGAGAAGGGCACGCCCAGCTTGATCTGGCTGTTCGGCGAGATGCGGAAGATATGCGCTTCCTGCCGCAAAACGCGGTGGGGGATACCGGCCTCGTCGAGGATGCTGCACAAATCGGCGCAGATGCGGGCATCACCACCTTCCCACAACTTGCAGAACGGATCTTCGGAATCGTCCGAACCGGACGCCGTCGGCTCTTCAGGATTGGGTGGAATCGTCGAGGCGGGAGCCGCAAGTTGGGCGACGAGCGAAATCTCGCAATCGGCGCAAACGGTGAATCCCTCACGATACTCGGCTTGGCATTGTGGGCAAAGCATGGCCCTTAATTATAGCAATTCTGTCCGGCTCGTAAATGATTGATAGGATGCGGTTTATGGCTTAACGTGACGGTGAGTCTTTTTGCGGGCTCGGCTCGTATATGTGAGTAGAATGAGCACAACATGCACATTTCCCGCCGCGCCCGGCGCACTTGCTTCCGGGTTACTCAGCCGCGTGACGGCGTCTTTTTCCACACTGATGGCCATTCGTACCACCACTGACACCAGCGACCTGCGCGCGTTGGCCGAAGGGCTGAAGCGGCGCGACCCGGATGTATTCGACCAATTGATCGAGCAATATCAGTTTCGACTGTTCCGTTATTTGTTGTATCTAACCGGGCACCGCGAGCGCGCCGAGGATTTCTTCCAAGAGACGTGGATCCGCGTACTGGAGCGCGGTTACCAGTACGACGGCAAATCGAAATTTGAAGCTTGGCTCTTCACCATCGCGCGCAACCTGGTAATCGATTGGCAGCGCCAGCGCAAGGTACAAAGCCTTGATACCCTCACCGATCCGGCGCAGGAAACTCCGCTGCAGATTGCTGACACGCGCAGTCCTTCGCCGCTGCACGCCGCGATGCGCGACGAGCAAGACTCCGCGGTGCGCGCGTCGCTCGCGCAAATTTCGCTGATTTACCGCGAAGTGGTCGTGCTGCGCTTCCACGAAGAACTGCAGATCGACGAGATTGCGTCGGTGATGAACCTGCCGATCTCCACGGTGAAAACGCGGCTCTACCGCGGGCTCGAAGCCATGCGCGTGGCGATGCAAGGAGTGGCGTCATGAATTACGAAAACGAGCAGGCCATGCCCGCTAACGAGCATGCGCGCGCGAAGCGATTGATCGATCAGCATCACGTTGAAGGTCTGGCGGCGCAGGAGCGCGCCTGGCTCGATGCTCATTTGCAAGATTGCGGCGATTGCGCCGCCTTCGCGCACTCCACGGAAGAAGCGTTGCGCGCGATGCGAACCGCGGCAATCCCGTTTCCCGCCGGCCTTGCCAGTCGCACGCAATTTCGCGTGCACCTGCGTGCACAACAGTTGCTGGAGCGCGAACCCCGCCGCCTCGCGGTGTGGGCCGTCGCCGGCATGTCCTGGGTGCTCGGCATTGCCACCGCCCCGTATGTGTGGCAACTCTTTTCCTGGGTTGGCGAACGCTTGCATGTGCCCAAGCTCGTGTGGGAATTGGGTTTTGGTTTGTGGTGGTTAATCCCGGCATCGATCGCCGGCGCGATTTTACTGGTGGAGAATCCGCGGGACAGATTCAGCGACGCCTCACGCCGCCGTTAAGTTGAGCGTGGTTACAAGATTACTGACGAGAGTTTTGCATGTGGAATCGAGGAACGTATGGCTGACTATCAAAATCGGGTGAGTAGCTCATTCAGTGAAAGGATGCGTCTCAATCGCTTCCGTCGTCAGCGGGAGAAGACCACCTTCATAGGGGAATTTTGCGTTGTGCCGCGATGGCTGCGCATTGCCGTGGTGATGTTGTACGTGCTGGCTCTGGTCATCGGCATTTCCGTGAACCTGGGCTACAGCCTCGTGTTCAACGAATCCCACTCCGTCGCGGCGATGGTCCACCATGACATCTTTCCGCCGGAGCTCGCCGACCGCCCGGTTCTGGCATCGCTGGCGCTCGCAGGAGTCATCACCGTCACCTCGATCTTTCTCGGCGGGTATCTGTTGCTGCTTGGCTACGTGTATCGCGATGCCAAACGGCGGGGCATGAACTCCGGATTGTGGCTACTGCTCATCCTGGTGCTGTCGCCCGCGTATCTGGCGATCGG
>PMOV01000052.1:0-1169 GCA_003161195.1 Acidobacteriota bacterium
GTCTCGACTGATTCGTGTCCGAGTCCACGGCTCCGGCGGTCCCGATGCTTTCGCGAAAATGCATCCCCGTGCGGCTCGACTTCGCTGGGATCGAATCTCAGCGGACTCCGGCCAGCGCTTCCCGGAGGCGTGCTGGATCACCCAGGAAACACTGACACCGAGCTTCAATGCGACATCCTTGGCCTTAATCAACTGGCGGACTGGGGGAATCTCGGCCGGAAAGGGTCGCAAGACACTGTCGGCTTCGGGTCCGTTCAAACGTTGCATATTGCCTCGCTCCAGCACTCACGTGATTCTTACTTACAGCAGGGTCAAGGTTGGGTCAAATGACTTGGCAGGGCGCAATTATCGTCCGCTCTAAATAGGGGCGGCATGCTCGGGTCGTTTGCCGAAGCGGCTCCCAAGTTCAGGTCCGCGGATGCGGAATCCGGGGCATGTGAATAGGCGTTCCGGGAAATGGTGAATACGGATTCCGGGAAATGCTGAAATCGGATTCCGGCGGGATGTGGAACGCAAACCGGCTCAGCCCGGAATCGNNACATCCCGGAATGATTTTCTGAAAAAGCTTTAATCGAAAGGCGGCGCTGGACACCAGCGGGGCGAAGTCGATTCCACGGGGGTGGAGGAAACTTCGTGGCCCAGGAGCGTGTGTCCATGCGAAAACTGAAAGAAGTCTTGCGTCTGCGGTTCGGTCTGGGGTTGCAGCAGAGTCAGATCGCCCGCAGTTGTTCCCTCGGTCAAGCGACCGTTCACCGTTATTTACACAAAGCCGCGGCGGCCGGTTTGAGCTGGCCGCTGCCGGATGATCTGGATGATCGACGTCTGGAGGAGTTGCTGTTCCCGGCCCCGGCCGGACGGCCCAGCCGCACGATTCGATCCCTACCGGACTTCGCCGAGATCCGCCGCCAGTTGCAGACTCACAAGCATCTGACCTTGCAACTGGTCTGGGAAGAATATCGCGAAACCCAGCCCGATGGCTACGGCTACAGCCACTTTTGCGAGTTGTACGAGCGCTGGAGCCGCAATCAGGACGTGGTGCTGCGCCAGGAGCACCGCGCTGGCGAGAAGATGTTCGTGGACTGGGCCGGCGACACCATTCCCCTCCACGACCAGCGCACCGGCGAGATCAGGCCGGCCTCGTTGTTCGTCGCCGTTCTGGGCGCCAGCAC
>PMOV01000052.1:1262-3150 GCA_003161195.1 Acidobacteriota bacterium
CGCCGCTCTGCGCCACCACAAGTTTCAGGCGTTGGCGGAGCTGAATGAAGCCATCTCCGAGCTCCTGGAGAAACTCAACCATCGCCCCTTTCGCAAGCGCGAAGGATCGCGCGCCAGCTTGTTCGCTGAACTGGACCGGCCGGCATTGCAGCCGTTGCCAGCCGAACGCTACATCCTGGCGCACTGGAAAACGGTTCGCGCCTCCATCGATTATCACGTCGAAGTGGATCGTCATTATTACAGCGTCCCTTACCAACTGGCCGGCCAGAAGCTAGAGGCCCGTTCGACCGCCACCACCGTGGAGATCTTGCATGGCGGAAAACGGATCGCTTCGCATATACGCGGCAGCGCGGCTTATCGCCACACCACCGTCTCCGGTCACATGCCGAAAAGCCACCAGGCGCATCTGGAATGGACTCCCTCGCGGCTGATCCATTGGGCCGAAGGCGTCGGCGTGGCCACCGCCGAAGTGGTCCGCACCATTCTGGAACGCAAGCCGCATCCGGAGATGGGTTACCGCGCCTGCCTGGGCATCCTGAGTCTGGAAAAAATGTACTCCAAGCCCAGACTGGAAGCCGCCAGCCAGCGCGCCGTCCAACTCCAAGCCTTCTCCTATCAGAGTCTGAAATCGATTCTGAAGCGCTCGCTGGACCGTCAACTGGTGCTCGATCCAGAAACCGTTTCGCCCGGCCCTCGCCATGAAAATCTGCGCGGGCCTTTGTACTACGATCCACCCACCAAGCTGGTGCAGTAGCGCCGTGCTTGAGATCTCAAAAAGGACTCACTATGCTAAACCAACAAACCATCGAAAAACTGCACGCTATGAAACTGCACGGAATCGCTGACGCCTTCCGTGCACAACTGGAAACCACCGAAGCCAGCC
The DNA here is from genome assembly GCA_003161195.1 of Acidobacteriota bacterium. Lineage (GTDB taxonomy): Bacteria > Acidobacteriota > Terriglobia > Acidiferrales > UBA7541 > Acidiferrum. The sequence continues at coordinate 2,146 of PMOV01000052.1, forward strand.
TGCTCAGCTTCGAAGAGCGCTTTGCACTGCTGGTCGATCAACAGTGGCTGTGGAAAGAGAACCGCGCTCTGGCACGGCGGCTGCGCGCCGCTCATTTGAAAGAACGCGGCGTCGTGGAAGATGTCGATTACCAACACCCCCGCGGCCTGGATCGAAAGTTAGTGCGCACCCTCTGTTCCAGCGATTGGGTGCGCCAGCATCAAAGCATCCTTCTGCTCGGACCCACCGGCATCGGCAAAAGTTGGTTGGCGTGCGCACTGGCGCAGAAGGCCTGCCGCGATGGCTTCTCGGTGCTGCACAAACGCACCTCGGAACTGTTTCGCGAGCTGGCCGTGGCGCACGCCGATGGCAGCATCGGCCGATTTCTGGTCCGGCTCTCCCGCATCGACATTCTGCTGCTGGACGACTTCGCCATGGCGCCCCTAAAAGATGCCGAACGCCGCGACTTCCTGGAGATCTGCGACGACCGTTACCAGCGTCGCTCCCTGATCCTGACTTCGCAGATGCCAGTGGCGCACTGGCATGAGCAGATCGGAGACCCCAGCATCGCCGACAGCATCCTGGATCGTCTGATTCACAACGCGTATCGCATCGAGTTGAAGGGCGAATCGATGCGGAAAAAACGGCGCAAGCCCGGCGAGGAGGACCCACAATGATCGCCGGTATACCGCTACCGACCAGCCCCCTTTCCCTTCATCCCCATCTTTCAGAACGGTCCTCGCCGTCCAGGGTTCGCTACGCCGCGCAAAACCGGCGCGCCCTGGACCGCTCCGGGCCGTTCCGAACACGCACCTTAGAGAAGGGAAAGGGGGCAACTGCAAAGGCAAAACTGCTCTCCGCTTGCAGCCGTGTGCCGCCTCCCGCTGGTCGGCCCCCACCAAAAATCCGCGCTCCCCCCTTGACCATGTGAATAACCTTAAGGCATCATTGCAAGTGCCAGCGTCGCTCGCTTCGACGGCTTATTCAGATCGTCGGAACGCTCTATTCACATCGCCGGAATACGCA
>PMOV01000001.1 GCA_003161195.1 Acidobacteriota bacterium
CGCGCCCGCATGGGGCGCGACTGAAGTCAGCGTGCAGGAACAGCAGAACAGTAGGTTTCAATCCACGCGCCCGCATGGGGCGCGACATTGTTGCTGCTCAGCGTCCCGGTGGTGCTCACGAGGTTTCAATCTGACGTGACCGGGGTTTTTTGTACCAGCGGGAGTGAGAGAGAATTCACTCTGGAGGGAAGCTGGTATGCCGATGAGGAAATACAAGCCGGAGCAGATCGTGACACTGCTACGGCAGGTTGAAGTGGAACTGGCCAACGGGAAAACCACACCGCAAGCCTGCAAAGAAGCCGAGATCACCGCACAGACTTACTACCGCTGGCGGAAGGAATTCGGCGGATTAAGACTCGATCAGGCCAAACGACTCAAGGAGCTGGAGCGGGAGAACGCCAAGCTGAAGCGCCTGGTGGCGGAGCTGTCTTTGGAGAAGCAAATTCTGAAGGATGTGGCAGAGGGAAACTTCTAAGCCCTGAGCGGCGGCGTGGCGCGGTCAGGCATGCACGCGAGGACTATCGGATTTCCGAGCGGCATGCCTGCCGGCTGCTGGGGCAGTGGAGAGGGACACAACGCTACGAAGTGTTCTACCGAAGCGACGAAGATGCTTTGACGCGAGAGATCGTGGCACTGGCCAGCGAATACGGGCGCTACGGCTACCGGCGGATCACGGCGCTGCTGCGGGATCGCGGTTGGCATGTCGGCAAGGATCGCGTGCAACGGATCTGGCGACGCGAGGGGTTGAAAGTGCCGCAGAAACAAAGGCCACGAGGGAGGCTGTGGTTGGGAGATGGATCGTGCCTTCGGCTGCGGCCGGAACGAGCGAATCATGTGTGGAGCTACGATTTCGTGAGCGCGATGACGCACGACGGAAGAACGTTGCGGATGCTAACGCTGATCGACGAGTACACGCGGGAGTGTTTGGCGATCCGCGTGGCGAGAAGGCTGGGAAAGTACGAAGTGATCGAAGCACTAGCAGACGTAATGCTGTATCGAGGAATCCCGGAAAACATTCGTTCAGACAACGGCCCCGAATTCGTGGCCGAAGAACTGCGGAAGTGGCTGGCAAAGGTGGGCACGGGGACGCTGTACATCGAACCAGGAAGTCCCTGGGAGAACGGCTACTGCGAAAGTTTCAACGGGAAGTTGCGGGACGAATGCCTGAACGGTGAGATTTTCTATTCACTGAGGGAGGCACAGGTGGTGATCGAAAAATGGCGGGTGGTGTACAACACGCTGCGACCGCATTCGGCGCTGGGCTACAGGCCGCCGGCGCCGGTGACTTTCGCGCCGCAAATGGCGGCTCTCCGGTCGCCTACGGCTCCCTGCGAGCCGCCATTTGCACCCTTGCCCGATGAGGTTGTGATGTAGACTCTCTCATTCGCCGTGGTACAAAAACTCGGGCTGGTCACATCCACGCTCCCGTGTGGCATCCTTGGATCAAGTCTTTCAAGAAGGGTGATGCGCTCGTGGCTGAGATGGATTCTTTCGGAGCTCTCGCCCGCGTCGCTCTCCTCTCGCCGGACGAGGTGTCTCATTTGCAGAACATCGCAAAAGACAACCATAACTCCTTTCCTGGTTTCAACCTCAATTGTCCCTTGCTGCAACTGAAGGACTCCACAGAGCTTAGACAGCCAGAGTTCCTGTGGAAAGAGGCTCTTGCAATTACTTCGCAGAGTACCCTGAAATATCAGAAAAAAGACCTTGATCGTTTGGCAAACCTCCTCTGGAGTTTTCCGCAGGAAATCGCCTCACGCCTGAAGAGAGGCGGACCTAAGGTCAGCTCGACTCTCGCTCTCCTCCAGCGCTTAACTCTCGGTACGGTTGCTCCTGAAGCATTTGTTCACGATATTGCCTTTAAAATAGTAGCCGCGATCAGGGAAGGACGCGTACCTCAGGAGATGGGTTTAGCAATTCTCTACGGCAAGCTAAATAAGAGCAGTCTCCGAACGGACGCTTGGCAGATAACTCTCATCTTGGACGTAAATGACTTAGGCAACTTCTCCCACCGAGTTGCCGACCCCGTTGTGCCCAGCGAATGGAGCTTACTTCTTTTGCAATCAGACTCAGCACCAGCGTCCGCTCCGAACGAGCTCCCCTTTGTTTGCGGTCTGACGGGACAAACCGATGTGCCCGTTGGCGACAAAATGCCGAGTCCGAATCTCCCAATCCTTGGCCCCACCTACCTTATGTCGATGAACGCAGATATACCCTGCCACAGTCGCTATGGTCGGACGTCCACCAAGATTTTCCCGGCAGGAAAAACCAGCATTCATAATCTCAATAACGCTATCCGGTTTATCACGCATTCTCGAAAGCGAAATATAACATGGACGGGCGTTCCTAATAGCTTCAATGACAAACTCGACCTGGTAATTACATATCTTGATGAAGAACCCAATGCGGACGTTCCTTTGGTTGGTTTGTTCGCTGATACGGAAGCAGACGATGAACTGAAACTCGCGAAATACGAGGCACGAACCGAACACATTCACCAAGCGTTGAAACTTATAGATAAGAGAGGGCGCGATCTGCATATCCAAGTTATCGCACTCAGCCAAATCGACAAAGGTCGAAAGCAGGTCATCTTCAGCGCATGCTACTCTACCGATGCTATTTACCGCGGACGAGATAATTGGCTGGCCGGCGCAAAAAACGTCCCGAACATAGCCGTACCGTTTCCGATGGGTAAGGGAAAGCCTGCTGAGTGGCGGTCTGGTTACGTCCCTAGCCCAAACGAAACTATGCGTAGCTTCAAAGTGCAATGGCTCCGGGGTGGTCAATTGGCACAGTCCGTACCCGGTGTCGAACTCTCGCGTATCTATGCGCTGATGCTTGGTCCCGATACCCATAACCAGGCCAAGTGGCTGTTGGACAGGTATCTTCCCCGCACAGATTCGCTCATTATCGGTCTGGCCCGCTTCCTCACGGGGGGCTCCAATCTTCCACAATCTTTTCGAAAGGCCATGAACGGGGCTTTGCGCCAGGCATTGATCGTTATTGCGGTGTACGGAATCCTATTGCACCACCAGGATCGCAAGAAGGAGATTTACATGGAAGGGCGTGACTATCTTTTGGGACAGTTTTTGCAATTTTCCGACCGCCTCCACAAATTATATTGTGAGCACGAACGCAAAGGCTCCATGCCACCCCAGCTTATAGGAAATGCTGTCGTTTCAATGGCTATTCAAAGTCCGAACCGAGCTCTTCAGGTGCTTTCGCAGCGGATGCTAGTTTATCTCGCGTGGGCAGACCGATATAAAGGTGCCGACGCAGGCTTGGTTAAGTGGACACGAAAAGAACTGGGACGCATTTCTTCTGATCTTAAGGACACCGATTTGGGTTCAAAGGTAGCTACGACAGGAAAGGCCGAGCTTTTGTTGGGGTATCTGGCGAACACGAAGGGTGCTCAGAAAGATGAGGAAAAAGCGGAATGAATCGCGCCACTGGACTGCTCGTCATCGAGGTCATCAATTCGAACCCTAACGGTAACCCTGACCAGGAAAGTGATCCCCGACTGCGTCCCGATGAGCGGGGCATGATCTCCCCGGTTTCGTTCAAGAGAAAACTGCGCGACCTCGTGGAAGACAAGCAAGGTCAAGTTTGGATTGAAATCTCAGCGAACTTCAATCCAAAGTTATCTGTGGAAGATTTCGGTATCCTCGAGAGTCGAGGGCGTGACCGCAAAAAGATCGAGGCCGAATTGAAATCCGGTACGTTTATCCAAAAGTATTGGGATGCCCGCCTGTTTGGAAACACCTTTCTCGAAGAGGGAGCATCGACATCCATCCGAACGGGTGTCGCGCAGTTAGGTATGGGTGTCTCCATCTGCCCGGTGGAAGTAGAACGGATGACCAATACCAGCAAAGCTGGCGTGGAGGCCGACAAGGATCGAGGCATGGCACCTCTCGCTTACCGCATCGTGGTTCACGGTGTTTATTTGATGCCCTATTTCATTAATCCGACCGCAGCTAGGAAATCTGGATGCACGGAAACGGACATCAAGTTGATGACGAAGCTAATCCCTTACGCCTACACTAATACCGCATCTTATATTCGTCCCACTGTTAACATCCGGCACGCGTGGCACATCGAACACAAGTCGCCCCTTGGTTCGTGTTCTGACTTTGCACTCATCGACGCTCTAACACCAAAGCGGACCAGCGAGAAAGATAAAGATAGTCCCAGTAAAAGCTGGCACGACTACGTGGCTCCAACTTCCCTGCCTGCGGATTTGGCTGATCGTATCTCCGGCATGACGGACCTGATTTCCTGAAAAGTGAAACCACTCGCTCATAGCGGTCGCGCGGCCAAGAACATTGAACCACAAACCTACGCCGACCACATCGGCGCTGTGCGCAGAATAGCACGTCAAAACATACGTGCAGCTCTCGCATACCACAATACATGGGAACCTGCTTTTGAAGTCGTCATCGATTGGGCGAGCACGTTCCGGCGCGTGTCAACGACCTTGAGACAGGTACTCACGGAATTTAGTGAGCTGTTCATGTGACTAGAACCGGCTTGTTGATCCAGACTTCGCTGGGAAGGGCCGGTGGTTTGGGAGCGCTTCGTACGAAGCGCTC
>PMOV01000128.1 GCA_003161195.1 Acidobacteriota bacterium
CGCAATAATGCCCCAGACCATATCCGCGCTTTCTTCGGCGTCCTCTGCTTCAAACTCTTTCTTCACTCCGCGCCGGACACTCCGCAATCGCCTCGCACATCGCCGCAAACGCCGGCTTGGCATGCAATTCCGCATCAAATGGCAGCGGCCGCTTCTTCTGACCATCGCCTCGCGGATGGTACGCATCGAGCCACGTACCGCGGTCCGCCAATCCCCACGTCAGCACCGCCCGCACATGATCGTGTGCCAGAACCGTCCGCAGATAATCCCGATATAGGCCGGCCACCATGCGGTCGCGCTTGGCCACATCCGCCGGTAAATCCCGGTCGTCCACATCCATCTCGGTGATGAATACCCGCAGGCCCATCTTGCCCAGTTCCTTCAAGAATCCATGCAACTCGTGAAACCGCGGCGGGACCAGATGCGCCGTCAGATGCGACTGTATCCCCAGCGCCTGCACCGGCGCGCCCCGCGCACGCAATCCGCGCAGCAAACCCAGCACTGCGTTGCGCTTCCGCTCCTGATCCGGCGCATCATGTTCCATGCCAAAGTCGTTGTACGTCAAAATCGCGCCCGGATCAGCCTCCGCCGCCGCGCGAAAGGCCAACTCGATGTATCCTTCTCCCAGATTCTTCAGCCACACCGAGTTCCGCAGCCCGCCCGCGTTTTGATCCTCAAGATGAATCGCCTCGTTCACCACGTCCCACGAATGAATCTTGCCGCGATACCGCCCTGCCACCACCAGAATATGCTGCCGCAAAAGCGCCGCCGCGTTCCCCGGTGTGATCGTCGTTTCGAGCCACGCTGGGTTACTCTGGTGCCAGCACAAGTTGTGCCCGCGCACTTTCTGCCCGTGCGCTTCCGCAAACACCACCATGGCATCCGCGTGCTCAAATTCGTAGCGGTCGCGCTCCGGCTGCGTCGGCCCCCACTTCAGCTCATTCTCACAAACCATAATCGAGCACTGCTGCGCCAGCAACGCCGCCATCTCCGGCCGCGCCATCTGCGCAAATGAAAACGCCGAACCGACCAACAAATTCTTCGCCCCAGCCAATTCCCGTAGAGCAGGTCTCTCGGGCACCTGTGGTATACCGCGTAACGCGGTTACCGCAATCGACCCCGCCGAAATTTGCAAGAACTCCCTGCGCCTCAAGCGTTCACGTCTCCGCTAAGACTCGCCGGTAGTAATCCTCATAAGCCGGAATCACATCATTAGAACAAAACTTCTTCTTCGCATTCAGCCGCGCCATCTTCCCCATCTCCCGCCCACGGTCCGCCCGCGACAAAATCTCAATCGCATACTTCGCCGCCCTCGCCACATCCCCCGGCTCCACCAGGTAGCCATCCACGCCATGCTCCACCACTTCCGGCACCCCGCCCACATTCGTCGCAATCACCGGCACCTCGCACGCCATCGCCTCCAGCGCCGCCAGCCCGAACGACTCCAGTTGCGATGGCATCAAAAACAAATCCGCCAACGAAAGCTTTTCATAAACCTGATCCTGCTTCCCCAGGAACAGCACATCCTTCTGCAGCTTTTTCTTCCGCACCAGATACTCCGCCGCCCCGCGATCCGGACCGTCCCCAATCAGCACCAGCTTCGCCGGCATCTTCGCGCGCACCAACGCAAAAATCTCCACCGTGTCCAGCATGCGTTTCACTGGCCGGAAATTGGAAAGGTGCATCAGGATTGGCTCGCCGTCCGGCGCCCATTTCGCGCGCAATCCCGCATTCTCCTTCCGCGTGTACAGGTCGCAGTTCACAAAGTTCGGAATCACCTCAATCGACCGCTTAATCTCAAAGTCCTTCACCGTCTGCTTCTGCAGATACTGCGAAATGGCCGTCACCCCATCGCTCTGCTCGATGGAAAACCGCGTGATCGGCAAATAACTTCGGTTGCTGCCCACCAGCGTAATGTCCGTCCCATGCAGCGTGGTAATAAACGGCAGCCGCTTCGGCGCCGCCATCGACCGCGCCAGCATCGCGCTCACCGAATGCGGAATCGCGTAGTGCACGTGCAGCAAGTCCAGTGCCTGCGACTCAAACACCTCGAGCATCTTCGTCGCCAGCGCCAAGGTGTACGGGGGATGATCAAACAGGGGATACGACGCTACTTCCACCTCATGAAAATAAATGTGTGGATCGTTCGCATTCATCCGGATCGGCGGCGCATAACTAATAAAATGCACATCGTGCCCGCGCGCCGCCAGCTCCGTCCCCAATTCCGTAGCCACCACGCCAGACCCGCCATACGTCGGATAACAAGTAATCCCAATTCGCATAAACGTTCGCCTTTGACTTTGTCTTTGACCTTGCCTTTGACTCTGTATCGGCCGCCCTCTGCCTGCCCCGTTAAAACCGGGGAGGCGGCCGCCTTGGCGATCGGCGGCGCCGTTCAATAATCGCGGGAGCTTCTAGGTAGCACAGGCACTCTTGCCTGTGCGCGCCGCCCGCACCCACCACGAATCCGTTCGCCGATCAACCTGCGGTACTATATCTCTACCCCCGCCATTAGACGCGCGAGGCCAACCTTCCGTGACGATCCCCACCGCACCCAGACTAGCAGGCCTAACCGCCCTAATCACCGGCGGCGCCACCGGCATCGGCCGCGCCATCTCCGAAGCTTTCTCCCGCGAAGGCGCCAAAGTTGCCCTCGCCGCCCGCCGCAAAAACAAGCTCGATGAAGCCGTCAAAGCCATTGCCAGCCAGGGTGGGGAAGCGTTGACCATCCAATGCGACGTAACGAGTGCGCGTGACGCGGAACACGCCGTCANNCGCAAATCCGGCGGCGGCTCCATCATCAACACCGGCTCCGTCCTGGGCCTCTACGCCATGAAAAATCGCGCCGCCTACTGCGCCTCCAAAGGCGCCGTCACCATGCTCACCAAAGCCATGGCCCTCGACCACGCCCACGAAAATATCCGCGTCAACTGCATTTGCCCCTCGCTGGTCGAAACCGAAATGGTGCAATCACTTTTCCCAGAAACGCCCGCAGGCCAAGCCGCACGCCAATCGCGCCTATCCGCCATCCCTATCGGCCGCCTCGGCAAGCCTAGCGACGTCGCCGCCCTCGCCGTCTATCTCGCTTCCGCTGAATCCTCCTGGCTCACCGGCGTAGCCATTCCACTCGACGGCGGTCTCTCTGCTTCCTAATTTCTTCGAGCGAAACGCGAAAACGAGGGCACTCCACAAAATGACACCAACCGCCGCGGTACAATCCCGTCTCGCCAAACAATCCCGCAAGCTACTCGCGGTCGTTCGCGATCGCCTCAAACAGAGCCACGCCACACGCGGCCTCGGCTTCCACGTCGAAAGCGTCGAAAGCGGCCTGGCCGTCTTCCGCATGCGCGTAAAAAAACGCCACCGCCAGATTCACGGCGTTGTTCACGGCGGCGTTCTCGCCACCTTGGCAGACACCGTCGCCGCCCTCGCCGCCTACAGCGCCTTACCCCGCGGCAGCGAAATCGCCACCATCGAAATGAATATCAATTTCCTTGAAGCCGTCCACAGCGGCGAGATTCGTGCCGAAGCGCGCGTTTTACGCACCGGCAGAAATTTTGTGGTCGTGGAATGTGAAATTCGAAACGAGGATGGTTCTCTGGCCGCTAAATCCCTGCTAACCTTCGGCGCCATCGCCGACCGCGTCGCCGCCAACTTGAAACACTAGAAGATGTGTAGCGACGCCCTTTAGGACGTCAGGGTCTCCATTAACCTACTCGTCGCCCCCATGCGCCGATTCTTCCCCATCCTTATATACGTACTTAATCACGCGCTTAAAGATCATCAGGTTGGGGCTCCCCGTGCGCGTCAACTTAATGCAGTCCCGGTCGTACCACTCCACCGTCCCCTTCAGCACTTCCCCGGTATCCAGCACCACCGCCATCGGCGTGTGCGACTGCATCTGCTTCACCCAATAAAAATTCTCCGCATGCGTCATCTCCGGCGGCGCAGGTTTCTTATTGGGGATCGGCCCCCCGTTGCCGCCGCTGTTGCCATTGTGCTGCGGCCGCGGCGCTCCCGCTTCCTTCGCCTCCGCAAATCCCGGACGGAACATTCGACGGTTAACCATAAGACTGCTCCTTATAGCGCTGGTGGGGGTGGCCCTGCCTGTGAGATGCATGAACAGAGAAGGGGGTTACAGTTGCGCAAATCTTTTCCAAAACACGCGCCCCGCAACGACCCGCAACGAATCGCTTCGCCAGCCATCGCCGCTTCCACTACTCCAATAGACGCAAACGCCTGCAAGGTAGCGCTTCCCGTGGATCGAACCGTCGCGCAACCTCGTTATACTCACCATTCCCACGCCACGCCGGATTCGTTCCCCGCGCCGCGCTCACCGCGCCAACGACGCCGCCAACGCGTCCAGCCCCAGCTGCTTATTCAAATTCCTCCGCGATCCATAGTGCAACTGGTCAAACCCCGCAATCGCCCGCATCACCCAAGCTGTATCCACCTTCGCCCCCAACTCCCGCAACTCCCGCGCCAGCGCCACGTTCCGGAAGCTCGGCGCCCCAATTCCCGCCGTCACTTCCAGCAAATCGCTCAGCAGCCCATAAAATATCCCCAGCTGCTCATCAAACGGCGCTTCCTTATCCTTCGCCAGCGCCCCTGTAGCCGCAAAAAGCTGCGCGAAGCCCGACCCGCGCGCCGCGCTCTCCAGAATCTTCAGTGCCTCCCGTCGCCGCTGCGCCGTCTGCTCCACATCCATCTCCATCGCCCAACCCGGACTCCCCTCCGCCAGCGCCGCCGCCAACTTATTCTCCGCCGCCGAGCGCTTCGTCCGCTCCGCCAAAATCTTCTCCACCTCCGCCAGCCCCAGCGGCGCAAACTGAAACTGCATGCACCGCGACAAGATCGTCGGCAGTAGCGTATACGGCGACGGCGCCAGCAAAATCAGCGTAGCGCTCCCGGGCGGCTCCTCCAAAATTTTCAGAAACGCGTTCGACACATCCCCGCGCATCGTCTCCGCGCCATCCAGAATAAACACTCGCCTCCGCCCCATCGGCTGAAAATACGCCGCCCGCTGCACCGCGCGCAGTTGCCCAATCCGCAGCATCGGCCTCGCCACCGGCGTCTTCAGCCTCACCGGATCCGGCACCACCGCCCACACGTCCGGATACGGCTGCAAAATCAGCGGCATGCGCTCCACGGTCGCCGCGTCCGCGCTCTCCCCGCGCTCCGTCAACCCTTCCTCAATCAACAAATCCGTATCCGCCAGCAAACTCACCCGCTGGCACGTCGCGCACTCCCCGCAAAAATCGTCCGTCAACCGCTCGCAATTCGCCGCCTGCGCAAACATCCGCGCCAGCGTAAATTTCCCCACGCCACGCGGCCCGGTAAACAGCACCGCATGCGGCACGCGCCCGCTGCGCAACGCCCCGCGCAGCGCTTGCACAATCCGCGCATTCCCCAAAAATTCCCCAAATCCCATCAACGCGCCTCCGCCTTCTCCGCCTGCGCCAACGCCGCCTCCACCACGCTCAGCATCTCCTCCGCAATATGCTCCGGCAACCGCATGCAACCCGTCAGCTCATCGAAACTCTGTATCGTAGTCCACGGCGCCTCGCGCGCCAACAAGTCATACATCGCCGCCGCGCTCTCCAGGTGCGCCAAACTAGCCTCCTGCAAATCCGCCGTAGCCGCCGTGTACTCCCGCGCCGCCTTCCGCGCCACCATCTTCTGTGCCTCCTGCGCCGGCATGCGCAGATAAATCACCAGCAACTCTCGCGGCAACCCATAAATCTCGTACTCCACGTGCCGTATCCAATCCAAAAACTCCTCGCGCCCCAACGCCGCGTGCCGCGCGCCCTGATGCGCCAAGTTCGACCCAATATACCGGTCCGCCAGCACAATTTTTCCTTCGTCTAGCGCCGCTTGCATCATCGGCTTAGCCTCCAGCCGATCCCCCGCATACAACAATGCCGTAAAGCGCGGATCCACAGCATCCAGCGCCCCCAACCGCCCATCCAAAAATTGCCCAATCAATTTTCCAAACGTAGATTCGTAAATCGGAAACCCCGTCTGCACCACCCCGTACCCGCGCAACCGCAACGCCCCCGCCAACAACTCCACCTGCGTCCGTTTCCCGCTCCCATCCACACCCTCCACCGCAATCAATCGTCCCGTGGTATTTTTTTCGTTCCCCGCGGCATTTTTTTCCGTCGCCATTAGCCCCAGTCTAACCGCTACCCCACGCCCTCGCAAACTCCCGTTTCCTCGCCCTCCGCCAAAATACCCTGCATTCCTTTGCAGGCCTTGGAATCCGCCGGTTCGCCCAACAGCTCCAAAGACGTCTTCCGGCGATCGACATGCCTCTCGGTTTGCTCCAGATGTTTCTCGAAAAGCGCCTTCAGTCTGTTGCAATGGGCGGCCCCCACCATCTTCGGTAGCGCACTTACGATTTGATTTTCAGCATTCAGCAAATCCCGTAACTGTTCGACGAAAAGTGCTTTCAATTCAGACACAGTTCTCCTTTTGAATGCTCCGCCGTTAAGCGAAGCTGATGCTCCCCTTTGGTTCTTGGCGTTGGCTTTAACTGTGGGGGCTTGAACAGCGCGTTTACATACCCGAATACCACTGCATCAACATCCGCAAACCTTCCGCCACNNGGACTAGACGGGACGTTTCCGCACTTCGCTCTGCAAGCGTAAACCCTTGCCGCTCACGGCTGCCGCGTTGCGTCTGCGGCCGCCCGCCCTCCGGCACCCCCACACCGCCATGGCGCAGAGCCCGCGAATCAGAAGCCGAGGGTCTCGTCCGCCGACGGCCCATAGATCGACGGAACTGGCTGCCCGATTAGACGCAGGTATACACCAAGCTGGGCGCGATGATGCACGATGTGATTGAGGAACATCTGGCGGTATCCCAGGAAGCGGGTCCCGTCAAAGATGGCCTTGCCCCCGATGAGCAGCTTCCAGTTCTCGGCCCATGCCTCGTCCGGCGTGCTGGCAAGGGTTTCGCGCACCTTGGTGGCGCCTTCATCGAACACTTTGACGAGCTGCGCCGGCGATTCGACGACTAACGGCTTATAGCTGCCCTTGGCAAAGTCCACTTCCGGGCTGGTCAAAATGGGAACGCCAAAGCCGGCCAACTGCGCCACGTGGGGGGCCAGCTTGCCGAGTGGCATCGATTTAGGATGTGGTGCGAAATTGGGCTGGTCCGTCGGAACGCGTTCGAGCGTGGTGCGCGTTTTCTTCATCTCCTCGTCGAATTCGGGCAATAGCAGTTCGCTGATCGACATGTGATCTCCGATTCGCCAGGCACAGGCGTTCCATTCGCTCCGTCGAGCGCTGTAATTCTAGCGCAAATTCAGGGTGAGGCGGGCGGCATGTCTAATCCCAGGGCTTTCACCGTGATTTCATCCACGACGGCCGGTTGTCCTGGCGCTTTCGTGACTACGCCGAAGCCGCCGCTGTAGTCCCACATGGCCCAGCCGATCTGGTGTTTTTCGAGAGCAGTGCGCACATCGTTTAACCACGCCGCGCGGTCTTCTGGTCTGGACACGCGGCGGTAGACGCCGAACTCGTTGCACGTCACGGGCACGTTCCAATGTTTGGCCCAGGCTTCCACTTGCGCGAATTCGGCGTCGAAGCGCGCAGCGTCCCAGTGATCGAGGCCGTAGCGAACCACCTGCAGTCTCTTCTGCCGGTCGGGAACGTTTTCGGCCACACGCTCGGCGCCTTCCGGTGACGATGGGTAGGGAAGCGCCTTCACCGCGTGCCAGTAGTTATCGCCCCACGTCGCGCCTTGGTGCGTGAAAACATGCGGCTCGTAGAAGTGAAAATTGTAGACGACGTTCGGATCGTGCAGCGGCTCGAGCGCCAGTAAATCGTCGTCGTCGGACCAGTGTGCGCCTGCGACGATGATCGTATGGCGTGGCGCGCCTTCGCGAATGGCCGCCGCCAGGCGCGCCTGAATGCCGGCCCAGCGATAGGCATCGCGCATTTCCGGCTCGTTCAGAACCTCGAAGAACACCATTTCCGGATCGCGGTCCGCGTAATGCTTCGCCAAGGCGCGCCAGAAATCCGTGAATTCTTCGACGGCTCCGGCACTGTTGGCCAGCTTCTCCTTCAAATCTTCTTCGGGATGCGCGTCGATAATCACCGCCAATCCCTGGTCGAGAATCATTTTTACGGCAAGATCGAGGTTTGCGAGATAGTCCGCGGGAATTTCGTCGGCGTGGCCGCGCCGCAACATGGGCGCGGGATTGACGCTGAGGCGCACATGATCGAAGCCCATTTGTTTAATCAGCAGGATGTCGCGAGCCGTGGTCCAGTCCGCGAAATGCTCTTTGGTGTAGCCACGCGAGTCGTACACTTGCGCGAACCACTCGCTTAGGTTGATGCCGTGCCGCAGATGCTGCGCGCGCCGCTGCGCCACGTCCGTAGCCTGCGCCGCGCAAACGGAAACTCCCATGAGCAAGGCGAAAACCAACGCCACAGCCATGCGTCGCCAAATCATCTCTGGCAATCCTCCGACAATGGAAAGGGCGGGCTAACCGCCCGCCCTCCCGTTCCACTCACTATGGAACGCCGAGTTACAGCTTGATCGTCACCGTTTTTACTTCCGTGTAGTTCGCCAGGCCATACTCGCCAAGTTCGCGGCCGATGCCGGACTGCTTGAAGCCGCCAAACGGCGCGCCCGCGTCGAACACGTCGTAGCAGTTGACCCATACCGTGCCCGCGCGTACGCCGTCCGCGATGGCATGGGCCTTCGTGATATCCGAAGTCCACACCGCCGCGGCCAGGCCATACATATTCTTGTTGGCGCGTTCCACGACCTCGTCGATGCTCTTGAATTTCAAGATGGACATGACCGGGCCGAAGATCTCTTCTTGCGCGATCTTCATGTTGTCCTGCACGTCCGCGAAAACGGTGGGCTCGATGAAATAGCCTTTGTCGCCCACGCGATGGCCGCCCGCCACCAGCTTGGCTTTGTCCTGTTTTCCGGACTCGATGTAGCTCATCACCTTATTAAACTGTTCCTGGTCCACTTGCGGGCCTTGCTCGGTGGACTTATCGAACGGGTTGCCCACGGTGCGCTTCTTGGCGCGCGCCACGCTCTTTTCCACGAATTCGTCGTAGCACTTTTCTTCCACGAACGTCCGCGAGCCGGCGCAGCAACACTGCCCTTGATTGAAGAACAACGCGAAATGCGAGCCTTCGACCGCTTCATCCATGTTAGCGTCGGCAAAAATGACGTTGGGGCTCTTTCCGCCGAGCTCCAGCGTCACGCGCTTCAGGTTGGTGTCGGCGGCGGCGCGCATGATTAAGTGGCCGACTTCCGTCGAGCCCGTGAACGCCACCTTGTCCACATCCATATGCCGCGCCAAAGCGGCGCCCGCCGTAGGACCGTATCCCGGCAGCAAATTTATGACGCCGTCAGGGAAGCCGGCTTCCAGCGCCAGTTCACCCACGCGCAAAGCGGTGAGCGGGGTCTGTTCCGCGGGCTTCATCACCACCGTGCATCCCGCCGCCAGCGCCGGACCCAGCTTCCACGCTTGCATCAGCAGCGGAAAATTCCAGGGAATGATTTGCGCCACCACGCCCACCGGTTCGTGCTTGGTATAGCAGAAATAGGGGCCGTTTACCGGGATGGTTTTGCCTTGAATTTTGTCCGCCCAACCCGCGTAGTAGCGATAGCAGGCGATGGTCAGCGGCAAATCTGCCGCGCGTGCCACGTGATAGGGCTTGCCGTTGTCCAGCGATTCGAGTTGCGCCAATTCGTCGCCGTGCCTTTCGATCAGGTCCGCAAGCTTGTGCATCAGCTGCCCGCGTTGCGACGCGGACATCTTCCGCCACGGGCCTTTTTCAAACGCCGCGCGCGCCGCCGCCACCGCCTTGTCCACGTCCGCGGCATCCGCTTCCGCCACTTTGGTGATCGCTTCGCCGGTGCTCGGGTTGATGGTGGCGAAGGTCTTGCCGGACGCCGCCTCCACCCACTTGCCGTTAATTAATAATTTCGTTGCGCTGATTTTTACCGTCGGTTCAAACACTGCTGTGGCTGTCGCCATGTCGGAAGCCTCCTACCTGGGAAAAAGCCTATACCTTGGGAAAAACCGTGGCAAGGGGGCTGGGGTCTGTGCAAGCGGCTTCTAGTGTTATATTTGTTTTCCGCCGCATCTTCGAGCGGACATACCATCCGCAGCATCGAGGTGCTCTTGAGAGCCGGACCCATCCTTGGACTTGCCATTCTGCTGATGATCGTGTGGGTCATCAGTTTCCTCGTCTATCACATCGCCGGCTTCTTCATTCACCTGCTGATCATCGTGGCGCTCATCCTGTTCGTGGTGCAGCTTTTCGCCGGCAAAAAACGCTGAAAGGCTCGGCCTGTAAGTTGAGCGTGCGGCGCGGCCGGGAGCGGAAGCGCCGCAAGGTTTGCCTGCGGCTACATGGATGCGCCCGGGCATACGCATACCGCGCCCGCAAGCGAGCGGGAAAATCGTGCCTTGGACGATTAGCATTGAAACCGCGGGGGAAGTTTACGTCGCGCCCTGCCGAAGCTAGCGCGTCGAATCGTTGTAGTTTACGTCGTTGAAAATATCCAGTTCCGGCGGATTCATGTCGATCTCCGGGCCGGATTGTCCCGAATCCTTCTTGGCCGCTTTGTCGAGCTTGCGCTGCGCCCGTTGCTGTTCCTTCATTTTGCTCTTTTCCACGCGCTTCATTTCTTTTTGACGTTTCAGGAAGGTAGTTGTCAAAGCTGCTCCTCGTAAGAAGTTATCCGGCACCGCAAAATCAGCGCCGGCAAGCCGCACCCCGATACGCACCAGCGGCCAGTCCAGCAACATCCATTGCAAAAAAACGGGCATCGCAGAAAAACCGGGGAAACCCTGCTTAATCGGAATTCGCGCTGATTTCTCGCGCGAGCTCCAAAAAATCCGGCTTACCAGCGCGGTTCGCGTGGCTGTCGCGCAGACTCGCGATAATCCTCGTTTGAGAAACGATCGCGCCCGCCGCCGCCCTTCCCGCCGCGTCCGCCATCACGACCACCGCCGCCGTCGCGTCCGCCACCGCCGCCAGGACGCCCGCCTCCGCCACCACGCGGCCCGGAAAATCCACCGCCGCCTGGACGCGGACCGCGCGGAGGACCTCCGCCTTCACCCTTCGGTCGCGCTTCGTTCACCTTCAAATTTCGCCCGCCCGATTCTTTGCCGTCCAGACCGGCGATCGCTTGCGCCGCTTCCGCATCGTTCGGCATTTCCACGAACGCAAATCCCCGCGCCCGTCCCGTCTCACGATCCATGGCCATGTGCACGCGCGACACTTGTCCGAACGGCTCGAACAGCGCCCGCAGGTCGCTTTCCGTGGTCTGAAAATTCATGTTTCCGACAAAAAGACTTTTCACGTTGCTTCTCCCGGATTTTTGATGCGCCGCTCGCGTGAGGTTTCGGCAAGCCGCCGCCACCTCGCACTGGGACCGCGCGGTTTGGAGTGAGCTGAAATCAAAAGCGGGAGGGGGTCGCCGGAGCGGCCACCTGGAATTCAGGCAATCCAACGTCGCAAGTCTGACAATAACACAGTCTGCCAAGAAGCGGACCGTCAGAATGCGGGATGGGCAAAAAAAGGCAGTTTGGGCGAGATTTGGCCTTTAAGCAAGCTTACAGCGAGGCCAGTACTAGACGTCTTCCATCCAGGGAGGCCAATTTCGTCTTTCGGGGACAAGCATCTTCCGTTAACGTCCTCTAAGCCAGCTAAGTCCTTTGTTTTTATCGCAAATTGACCTGGGGCGTGGCCCTCTACATGCCCTTACTACCCTCGAATTACAGGATTTTCGACAGGCGCCGTTCGCCCCCGCACCCGCCTCTCGGCACATCGAAATTTTGAGGATCTATGTACAAATCGATTAAACGACTGGCTACACTTCTCGTCCTCAGCGGCGCATTGCTGTCCGCCAAGGCCGACACCGTCACTCCGCTCTTTAGTTCGGCCGGCACCACCACCAACAATTCCATTAGCCTCGGTCTTCCTGAGGCCGGCGCCACGGAAAACATTGTTGGCAACTCCGCCTGGGCCGCGCCACTCGCCGGTTCCAGTTGGGTTTCGTATACCACCAGCGGCTCGACCGGCGCGGGTTTCTTCAGCCCCGCGAACGGCACCGCCGTCACTTTTTCGCAAACGTTTTCGCTGAGCGGACCGGTCACCAGCGCGTATCTTGATGTGCTGGCCGACGACACCGCTACCGTCATCCTGAATGGCGTAACGATTTACCACGCCAATCTCGGCGGCAGCTATCCCACTTGCTCCTCCCTGCCCATCGGCTGCCTCACTCCCACCGAGGGCCTGTTCAATACCGCGCAACTCGCTCCCTACTTGAACGACGATGGCTCCAACACGCTTTCCTTCGTGGTCTATCAGGAAGCGGGCTCGTCCTTCGGGTTGGACTATGCGGGCGGTGTCACCGTCAAAACTCCGGAACCCGGTTCGCTGCTCTTGCTCGGCGCCGCTTTCGCGGGCTTGGCCCTGCTGAAGTTTCGCAGCTAACAGCAAGCCGCTCGGGTCGACTCAAGCGCGATTTCGATTTAGGGCGTCCGCATAACTGGACGCCCTAACTTTTTTCTCGAGAAAAAATCCTGCCTGCGTTATGCTGGCGTCGCCTCGGAAACTCCACTATCCCCGGCCGCCGCATCCCCTGCCAACTCCGCCGCGCCTTCTTTTCGTCCTTCGCCCGGCCCCGTCGCCACGCCGCGCGTTACGAAATATGCCACCACCAAACTAAACGACAGCAGCAATGACGCCAGCGCGTACGGCGCTCCCGGCAAAGGATGCACGCGCCTGGCGGACGTCGCCAAGGCGAACACTTGCGTAAAAATCAGCGGCCCGAACATCCCCGTCATCGAGCGCACCGAATTGATCGAGCCTTGCAACTTCCCTTGCGAGGAGTGATCCACGTGCCGCGACATCATCGACTGCACCGACGGCGAGGCAATCCCCCACAGCGCCAGAAACGGTATCGCCGCAAACACCATCCAGCCCTTCGCCGCCAGCCCGAATCCCAGAAACGACACCACGCCACACAGCAACCCGCACAACACGCTCCTGCGTTCGCCAAAGCGCTTCACGATCGGCCCCACCAGCCCGCCGGACACCACGCTCACCCCTACGCCCACCGCCGCCAGCGACAGCCCGATCATCCCCTCGCTCCAGTGGAAGCGGTACACCGTGTACAACACCCACACCGACGGCAGCACCTGATGCGCCAGGTAGTATAGCGTCATCACCAGCGCCAGCCCCGCCAGCCCCGGATGCGACCACAGCAAGCCCAGCGTCGACAGCGGATTGGCCATCTTCAAACCTTTTTTTGCGCGTTTCTCCGGGGCCAGCGATTCCGGCAGGATGAAAAATCCATACAGCGCGTTCGTCAAGCTCAGCCCGGCCGCCATCCAGAACGGCAGCCGCAAGCTGAAATTCCCCAGCAGTCCACCGACCGCCGGCCCAATGATAAATCCCAGCCCGAACGCCGCGCTCAACAGCCCAAATTGCTTGGCGCGTTTTTCCGGCGGCGTTACGTCCGTAACATACGCGAAGGTCGTAGAAATGTTGGAGGTAGTGATGCCCGAGATTAGCCGCCCCACGAATAGCCAGCCCAGCGATGGCGCCAGCGCCATCAATATGTAGTCGAACCCCAGCCCGGCGCAGGAAAGCAGGATGATCGGCCGCCTGCCGTAGCGGTCCGACAGCGACCCCAGGATCGGCGAAAAAATAAACTGCATCGTCGCCCAGGCAAAACCGAACACGCCGGTGATCACTGCCGCCCGCGAAATATCCCCGCCTTCAAAATGAATGATCAGGTTCGGCAGGACCGGCGCAATAATCCCAAACGCCAGAAAATCCAGCAGCACGGTAACAAAAATAAAAACAAACGCCGCCCGTGAACCCGCACGTTGCGGCCCGCCTCCGCCAGGCACGTCTGCAGTATTCTGCGGTTCAGCTCCATTAGGGGAAGACACCGGGCACTCCAAAACGAATTGCCGATTCTATCCGGGATTGCCCCGCCTGCCCAGTCTTTGTAGCGGCGCAGCATGCTGTGCCGCAGCCTGCCCAGCGGTATAGTGCCAACGCATCAGGCCGCTGATTCGTCACTCGCTCACTACACCGCCACCTGTGGCTGCCCCGCGGCCTGCCGCACCGCCTTCTTCCGCAGCACCCCCGCCGAAATCACCGCAATCACCAGCCCCACCGGAAACGGCTCCATAAACGTCATGGCCCCGTTCAGCAGCGGATTCGCATACATCTGCTTATACCGTTGCGCATCGGCCAGCGCCTTCTGAATGGCCGCCTGGCTTGCCCCGTCCGCCTGCAGCTTCGCCGCCATATGCGCTCCATACTTATCAAAGAAATTCGGCATGAAGTTGTAGTAAAGCACTTCCCAGGCCAGTACGTAGCACAGGCAGGAAATCACCGTGATGGCCAGCCCGATGCCCAGCGCCCGCAGAAATGTAATCTGCCCATCCCCATAATGATCGCGGTAGGTCTTCACCCCGGCGGGCACCAGCAGCAAGGACAGCACAATGGTCGTATACCCAATGTACGCGCCCCTCTCGAATCCAATGCGATCGGCGATGAACATGGTGATGAACATCATCACCGTGGCCACCGCCCCGGAAATCAGCCCATAAACCACAATGATCTTTTTCATCAGCGTCTCCTGTGCATGCCATGCGGCGTGCTGACGCACCCTACCGCAACCGCGGCCCAGTCTGTCGTCACCCTTTCGTATGATTTTGCGTCTCGCATCGCAAAATCATCCCTTCCAGTGACAATTCCACCGCAAACCTGTCATTCCCGGGGGCCGGGTTTGCCCGAGGAATCTGCTTTCTTGCAATATTTCCCAGAAACCAGCCCACTCGCGACGCTCGAACCGCCCTGCACACTCTTTTTTCCGTCGCCGGGCCGCCTCACGGCAGCAGCCCCATTTCCTTCCCCAGTTGCACCGCCTGCGTCCGACGCCGCGCCCCCAGCTTCCCAAACACGCGGCTCGAATGGGTCTTGACGGTGTTCTCGCTCACAAACAACTTGTCGGCAATCTCCCGGTTGCTCAGCCCTTGCGCAATCAGCCCCAGCGTCTCCAGCTCCCGCGGCGTAATCCCCAATTCTTCACACTTCCGCTCGTTCGGAAGAAAAGGCTCGCCAGGGAGAGGGCTTTGCAAGGCTGCTGCCTGCGCCGGCACCTCAACCTCTTTTACCACCACGCGCGGCCTACCCGTCAGCTTGTACCCCAGCCAAATCCCCAGCGTCGCAAACGTCGCCGCCGTCAATCCGCCATAAATTTCCAGAGAATGCTCTAGTACCAGGAACCGGTACTCCGTCAGCTTGAGCACCACGATCAGGACCCCACCCACCAACCCGTAAATCAGCACATGCCGCTTCATCAGCCTTTTGTAGCACAGACTTCAGTCTGTGTGCTTTTCCCCCACCGCACCGCGATGTCTGCGTGCAGCCACCCCGCCCCGCCGCCCTAGGTCACGCCGATTCCTCATCGCGGTTCTTTCGCGGCCCA
>PMOV01000375.1:0-7226 GCA_003161195.1 Acidobacteriota bacterium
AAATTACGTCACCGTCGATCTCGGCGGCGACAAATCCACCACCCAAGTCGGGAACTGGGTTAGTGGAAAAGTCAGTCCCGTGGCTTGAATGCGTCAAGAACAGCCTCTGCGAAACCAGGCGCAGCTATTCGGTCAGGGCGCTTCGTAAATACCCAGCTTTGCGCTTCCCGCTTTGCAGTGTGAAGTATGTATGGTTGTTCTCTAACTGGTGTTGGTCCTTCGGTCCAGCTCAGAGCCTTCATTAAATCTTGGTGCCACTCTCCGATCACGACCAAAACGAAGGCGGGTTGAAAGATTTTGAGTTCGAGTTCCAAAAGCTTGATGCACCTATCCAGTTGATAGCTGCGTTGCATCTCAGAGGGATTTCGGCCGGCCTTCTCCTCGGTCGGCGCAATCTTGAACAGGTTTGTGCTCGCGAGTCTCGCAGCCCAATGAACGTCGTGAGGGTAATCAGGCCATCCTACCAAGATAGCTTTCGCGGCTCTCCAGTAGCCCGACCTGCTCAAGCTGTACCCATGTCCGCCTGATTTGTCCCAGTACTCCCTGAGCCATACTTCCAAAGCAAACGGTCTGCTCGCCGCCTTCGATTTTATTTCGTTCAATAGTTCCACTGATGGATTCGAGAGGTCCGACAAGCTCCAGCCGCTGTCTTCTCCGTTGGCCGCCCTCCCGATCAAAAGTAATCCGCTACCAGGCTGGTAGCCGCTTCCCCATTGTGGCCAGTTGAAGCCGAACCTGACCTTCGACCGCTTAAATTCCGCGTCTCGACCAAAAATCTGATCGGCTCGCGCTCCAGCAAATTCCTTTAAGAGAAGAGTGTATTCGTCGTGATACTCCGGAGTCATATCCACTATGTGTTCTGGCAAACCTTCAAACATATTAGGCTCCATCCCTATTTGGCCGCCCCGCCAATCCCGCCACCAGCATCCCCAAAATAAATCCTCCGACGTGCGCCCAGACCGCTACGCCTCCAGCCGCCATCGAGTTGGTGTCCACCGTATTGATCGCCTCCAGAAACTGAATCACAAACCAGTATCCCAGTATAAAAATCGCCGGAATGGGCACCAGAAAAATAAACACCAGCGTCAAAATCCGCTCCCGAGGGAAGAGAATGATGTACGCGCCCATCACCCCGGAAATCGCACCGCTCGCCCCCAGCGCCGGCACCGTCGACCCCCAATTAAACGCCACGTGCAGTAGCCCCGACCCAATCCCGCAGAAAATATAAAAAATCAGATACGGCAGGTGGCCGAAGTAGTCCTCCACATTGTCGCCAAAGATCCACAGAAACAGCATGTTCCCGGCAATGTGCAGAATCCCGGAATGCAGAAACATGCTGGTCAACAGCGGCAGGAAGGCGCTTTCAAATCCCATGTGCCCGGCAAGAAACGCGTGAAACCGCGCCGGGACGGTAGCGTCGGCCAGAATGAACGCCTTAAACGCCCGCGGCGGCAGGCTGATCTCGTAAACAAAAACCGCAATGTTCGTCAGAATCAGCAGCACATTGACGACGGGAAAACTCGCGCGCGGATTCTCGTCTTTGAGAGGAATGAACAAGTAGGATGGCCCTTCGCAGAGTATCCAAATCCCCTAAAATTGCAAATCGCCTCTCTAGGGAGCGCCGATCTCCCGATTTAGCGGGTTTCTGCAACCCAGGCAGGGAAGTGTCCGTCAAGCGCGTCCGATAATGTCAAGCAACCAGGGGCGTAGTTAACAGAATCCCTTCGGCCGTCAAGTCACGCGCCATCGCTGGGTTTTCGAAGTTTTCGAGAAAGGCAACGCGCCGCCAGAGTGCCTTCCGAGTAGCGCCGGCGAGACGCCGGCGCTACAAAGAATCGCCAGCGCACTTCCTCCTCCGAGAAAAAATCCTCGCCGCGCCACGATTTCTCCCGCAATACATTGCGCACAATCCACCCATATGAGAAAATTCCGTTCGGCTTTTTGCGACGAACTTGACCGCATGGGTCTTTCAGGTTGCGTCGGCGCGCCGACCGCCTCAATGCCCGCCATAGAAACGGAAGCCATCATCCTGCGCACTTTTCCCCTGGGCGAAGCCGACCGTCTGGTCAGTTTCTTCGGCCGCGCTTCCGGCAGGATGCGCGGTGTCGCGGCTGGCGCGCGCAGCGTCAAGAACCGTTACGGTTCCACGCTTAGCGTCATGTCCCACGTGCAACTCTGGTACGTTGAGAAGGAGACGCGGGAGCTGGTGCGCATTCAGCAGTGCGAGTTGCTCGAGTCGCTCAACAAGGCGCAGAGCGACTACGCTCTGAGCACCGGTCTGGCGATCGTCAGCGAAATTGCGGAACTCGTGCTCCCCGATCACGAAGTCTCGGAGCCCATGTTCCGCCTCATGCTGCTCACTGCTAGGGAAGTGGAGCGCACCGCGGACTGGACGTTGCCGGTCAGCTACTTCGCCTTCTGGACCGTGCGCCTCGGCGGCTGGCTCCCGCGCTTTGACCGCTGCGCCAAGTGCGGCACGCCGTTCGCCGCGCAACCGTCGTACGCTGCGGGCTGGGCCGACGGGCTGTATTGCGAGAATTGCCGCTCAGCAGGCATGCGCGTCGTGGGCGCCGAAGCGCGCAAGTTGGCAGAAGCCTTCGCGGGTACAAGTTTGGATCGCTTAGGTTCAAGTGAAACTGGAATTCCACCTATGACGCGCGCCGCAGAAGAACTTCGCGAGGCCGCGTTGAACTGGATCGAGCATCACACGGAAAAAAAGCTGGGCACGCGCAGAATGCTGGAGACGACTTGACATCTAAAGTAAAACTTGAATCCAAGCTCCAGATCAAAGGGACGACCAAAGGTCTCCTGTTTCAGGACCTCATTCTGAAGCTCTCTCACTTCTGGGTGAAGCAGGGTTGCGTTTTGCAGCAGCCGTACGACGTCGAAGTCGGCGCCGGTACCATGCATCCGGAAACATTTCTCCGTGTGCTCGGTCCACAGCCATATCGCGTAGCTTTCGTGCAACCCAGCCGTCGCCCCGCCGACGGCCGCTACGGCGAAAATCCCAATCGCCTCTACAAGCACTCGCAATTTCAAGTGATTTTGAAACCCTCGCCGACAGACGTGCAGGACATGTACCTCGAAAGCCTCGCCGCCATCGGTATCGACCTGAAAATCCACGACGTGCGCTTTGAAGAAGACAATTGGGAATCCCCCACCCTAGGCGCCTGGGGCATCGGCTGGCAAGTCCTGCTCGACGGCCTCGAAATCACGCAATTCACCTATTTCCAGCAAAGCGGCGGCATCGACCTGGACCCCATCTCCGTCGAGCTGACCTACGGCCTCGAGCGCATCTGCGCTTTCCTGCAAGGCGTCGAAAGCGTCTACGACATTCGCTGGTCCGCCGACAAAACCTACGGCGACATCCGCCTCATGGAAGAGCAGCAATTCTCCGAATACAGCTTCGATCGCAGCGATGCCGAAGCCATTCGCGCGGAATTCGAGCTGCACGAGAAGCAAGCCAAGGAACTCTTGCAAGCCTATAAATTCGTCGAAGGTCCTGCGCGCCACCGCTTCCCGCTGCTCGCCGCCTACGATCACTGCTTAAAGTGTTCCCACCTCTTCAACTTGATGGACGCCCGCGGCGTGATCTCCACCACCGAACGCGCCGCGCTCATGGCGCGCGTGCGCAGCATCGCCTGCCGCACCGCCGCTAACTATCTCGAGCAAATTGGCGGTCCGCTCGTCCGCCGCGAAGTTGGTTCCGAGGTGCGCGCATGAGCGCCGCCACGAACTCCAGCCGTAAGAAGCCAGCGGGGAAGTCCCCGAGGTCCGCCGCCACCAACGCTGTCGCCGAGCAGCGCGTCGATCTCCTCTTCGAAATCGGCTGCGAAGAAATTCCCGCCGGCATGCTCTCCAAAGCCGAAGAGGAACTTCGCACCAGTCTCACCAAGCTGCTCGCCGCGGAGAATTTCGTCGAAGGCGTCACGGTAGAAACCTTCAGCGCCCCGCGCCGCCTGGTCGCCTCCGTGCGCGGCCTCGTCGCCAAACAAGCTGACGTCACCAGTGAAGTCACCGGCCCGCCGAAGTCCGTCGCCTACGACGCGGTCGGCGCGCCGACGCGCGCCGCCGTCAGCTTCGCCGAAAAGCAAGGCCTCCTCCTGCAAGACCTCTACACCATCTCCACGCCCAAGGGCGAATACCTCGCCGCCAAAACCATCAAGCGCGGCCGCACCGCCGCGCAAGTGCTCCAGGAAATTCTCCCGCGCGTCATCCACGATCTCACCTGGCCTCGCTCCATGACTTGGACGGGCCTCGACGGCGCCCGCTTCATCCGCCCCATTCGCTGGATCGTCGCCATCCTCGACAGCCAGCCCCTAAACTTTTCCTACGGCGGCGTCCCCGCCGGCACAAAAACCCGCGGCCATCGTTTCCTGGGCTCCGCCGAAATCCCCGTCCGCGATTTTGCCGACTATGAAAAGCGCCTCAAGGCCAACGGCGTCCTCGTCCGTCCCGCCGCTCGCGCCGAAAAAATCGAACGTGAACTCGCCGCCCACGCTAAGAAGAGCGGCCTGAAAATTCACGAAGACGCCCACCTGCGCAAAATGGTCACCTACCTCAACGAATTTCCCAGCGTCATCGAAGGCACCTTCGATCCCGCCTTCCTCGCGCTCCCCGACGAAATCCTCGTCACCGTAATGCGCGACCATCAAAAATATTTCGCGCTGGAAAAGCGCAACGGCGATCTCGCCCCAAACTTCCTCGCGGTCATCAATTTAGCCGGTGATCCCAAAGGCGTCGTCCGCGCCGGCCACGAACGCGTTCTGCGCGCCCGCTTCGCCGACGCGCAATTCTTCTGGCATGCCGACCAGAAATGTCGGCTCGCCGACTATCTCCCCAAGCTCGACCGCATCACCTACGAATCCAAGCTTGGCAGCTACCTCAACAAAGTCGAACGCGTCCGCGCACTCGCCCGCTGGCTCGCCGAAGGCTGGTTCAATCGTGGCATCGCGCAAGCCCACGTCCTCGACGCCGACCGCGCCGCCGAACTTTCCAAGTGCGACCTC
This sequence comes from Acidobacteriota bacterium, assembly GCA_003161195.1. Classification (GTDB taxonomy): domain Bacteria; phylum Acidobacteriota; class Terriglobia; order Acidiferrales; family UBA7541; genus Acidiferrum. The sequence continues at coordinate 5,010 of PMOV01000375.1, forward strand.
GCCACTGAAATGGTTCGCGAACTCACCGAACTCCAGGGCATCGTTGGCGGCCTCTACGCCCGCTCCCAAGGCGAATCCGACGAAATTGCCGACGCCGTCTACGATCATTACCGCCCCGTCGGCCTGGAAGACGCCATCCCCCGCAACTTGACCGGCTGCGCCGTAGCCATTGCCGACAAGCTCGACTCTATCCTCGGCTGCTTCGCTGCCGGCAAAATCCCGACGGGTTCGAGCGATCCCTTCGCCCTGCGCCGCGCCGCCCTGGGCATCGTAAAAATTCTTGTCGAGAAGTCTCTCCCGCTCTCGCTCGCCGACGCGCTCACCGCCGCCCAGCACGCTTTAACGAAAAATCCTCCGCACGTGGCCGTCTCCGCCGAGCAAAAAAACCTGGCCTATCAATTCCTGATCGAGCGCGCCAAATTTTTCTTCAAGGAAAAGTTCGCCTTCGCCTACGACGAGCTCAACGCCGTCTTCGCCCCAGCCTTCGCGCCGGCGGCCGCAGGGCAGGGAGGCGCCTCCCAAGCGGCAGCGCAAGACATCGACCTGGTCGACGCCGAAAAGCGCCTCCTCGCCTTGCGCAAAGTCCGCAAATCCAAAAATTTCGAACCACTGGCCATCAGCTTCAAGCGCATCCGCAAAATTCTTGAGAAAGCCAATTTCAGCGCCGCCAGCGCCGACGCCGGCGCGCCTGAACTCTTCGAGAACGAGGCCGAAAAAGAATTGCACCACGCGGTAAAAGACGCAGCGGGAAAGGTCCAGGCCCACAAGCGCGCTGGCCGCTACCTGGAAGCCCTGGAAACCATCGCCGGCCTGCGCAAATCCATTGACCGTTTCTTTGAAGAAGTCATGGTCATGGCCGAAGACGAACGCGTCCGCAACAATCGCCTGGCTCTGCTGGCACAGGTTTTACGCGAATTTACGACGGTAGCCGATTTCTCGGAAATCGCCGCCGACGANNCGTCATCTTTGTACTTTGTAGCGCTGGTTTTGTCGGCCCGCCGACAAGACTATTCAACGACAAAGAATTTTGCTTCTAAACTGGCACCACACAAATCGAACAACGAGGACAAACAAAGTGACCAAGTGGATCTACACTTTCGGAGCAGGCAAAGCAGAAGGCCAAGGCACCTGGCGGGACCTCCTCGGCGGCAAAGGCTCCGGCCTCGCCGAAATGTCCCGCATCGGACTCCCCGTTCCTCCAGGCTTCACCATCACCACCGAAGTCTGCACCCACTACTACAAAAACAAAAAGTCCTACCCCAAAGACCTTGAAGCCCAAACCAAATCCGCCGTCGCCTACGTGGAAAAAATCATGGGCAGCAAGTTCGGCGACAAAACAAAACTGCCGCTCCTCGTCTCCGTCCGCTCCGGCGCACGCGACTCCATGCCCGGCATGATGGACACCATCCTCAACCTCGGCCTCAACGACGAAACCGTCCTCACCTTCGCCCGCGCCACCAGCAACGACCGCCTCGCCTGGGATTGCTACCGCCGCTTTATCCAGATGTACGGCGACGTGGTCATGAACGTCCAGAAGCGTCCCCACGAAGATTACGAACCCTTCGAGGTCGTTATCCACGAACTAAAGCACGAGCGCTATCACGCGGACATTGACGATCCCAAACTCACGGTCGCTGACCTGCAGGAAATGGTCGCCCGCTTCAAAAAGCTAATCAAGGAACGCACCGGCCAGGACTTCCCGCAGGATCCCTGGAAGCAACTCTGGGGCGCCGTCGGCGCCGTCTTCGGCTCCTGGATGAATGACCGCGCCATCGTCTACCGCCGCAAATACAACATTCCCGCCGAGTGGGGCACCGCCGTCAACGTCCAAGCCATGGTCTACGGCAACACCGGCGACAAGTCCGGCTCCGGCGTAGCCTTCACCCGTGACCCCGCCACCGGCGAAAAAGTTTTTTACGGCGAATTCCTGATCAACGCCCAGGGCGAGGACGTAGTCGCCGGCGTGCGCACTCCCGAGCCCGTCGCCAACCTCCACAACTACATGCCCAAAGCCTTCAGAGAACTCGAAGCCATCCGCACAAAGCTCGAGAAACACTTTAAGGACGTCCAGGACTTCGAATTCACCATCCAGGACAACAAAGTCTTCATGCTGCAAACGCGCAGCGGCAAACGCACCGGCCTCGCCGCCGTCCGTTTCGCCATCGAAATGGAAAAAGAAAAACTCATCGACTGGCAAACCGCCATCCGCCGCGTCCC
>PMOV01000375.1:7306-7503 GCA_003161195.1 Acidobacteriota bacterium
CGCCAGATGGGCAAAGTCTGCGTCTGCGGAGCCGCCGCTCTGCAAATCGACTACGCCGCCAAAACCATGACCGTCGACGGCCACACCTACAAAGAAGGCGACGCTCTCTCCATCAACGGCACCGCCGGCGAAGTCTACGCCGGGCAAATCCCGACCGCTGCTTCCGAGATTGTCCAAGTCCTCATCGAAAAATCCCT
>PMOV01000187.1 GCA_003161195.1 Acidobacteriota bacterium
TTTTCTTCATAACGCTTGCGCTCCCTGCGAACGGCACGGCGAGCCGCGATTATGCGGATAATTTCGTCCGCGCTCTACATGATCCTGCTGGACGACGGCGTAAGGGTCGGCAAAGGCCAGCGTGGGTCCCACTCGAACTGAATCAGGAGTGCCAATTATAGCTTCAAAAAAGTAGCTACATAACTGTAGGTTGCGGGAAGGTCGGACTGGCGACCGCAGCGGCTAAAGCCGGGTTTTCCGGATTCGATCAGGGCAGGACGGAAGTCGTGCCCTCCCAAGTGTCACCCCGGCGATCATTCCGTCTTGCTTGGCTCTGGGGGCGTGGGGAAGTGGGCTTCGATCCAGGCTTGCCAGAGCGGGGTTTCGCGGGCTGCGGTCGCGGGTGCTTGATCGCCGTAGAGGTAGAAATTTAGGGTGACCATGCTTTGGCCGCCAAAGTTGACGGCACCGAGGGCGGCGGTGCCGGGTCCGGGCTTGTCGAGACGGACCAGGGCGTTGCCTGGAGTTTGGGTTATGTGCTCGATCACACCGCTGAGCGGTGGGACGCCTGCCGGGACGGTCCAACGCTGCCCGGCGCTTACGCCCTTTAGGCCCAATGCGGCGGTTAAGGTTTCCCAGGCTTCCGCTTCGGTGCCTGCGGCGGGGGCCATCCACTGCATCATCGCGGAGCGCTGGCCGCGGAAGTGGGTGAGATAGATCTTCAAGATACGGAAGAAGCCGGGCCAGCCGGATTCGGTGCCCTCGAGCTGATTGTCCCAATCGTCGGTGNNTCGTCCGCGATGACCGGCGAGCCCGGGGCCCAGCCGGGGGCCTCGGTGACAAACCTGCGCGGTGGATCCCAAGTGGTTAGGGGGGAACTGGACTCCATGCCGGGGCCGAAGTCGAGCTTCACGGCAACGGGCTTGCCGTCGCGCATCTCGAATTCCGCCGGGACGAACCAGGAGGAAATGCCCGGGCCGGTGGCAATGGCCTGCCAGACTTCCTCCGGTGTGCCGGGGACTTCGATTTCGACCTGGACGAAATGGCGTCCGGAGGATTCTTTCTTAACGCTCATGAGGGCTCCTTGAATTTTGCGGCGACCGGGGGAACGGATTTCTGTGGCACGTTTTGCGGCAAAGGATGGGCCACGACGACCAGGCGATGCACGCGGCCGCCCGGGGCTGCGGCATCGTGGTACTTGGCGACGAGTTTGGTGATGGCGTCCGTGAGTTCGTTGCTGAAGGCGGCGCGGTCAGTGGCGGAGCGGAAGCGAATTTCGGTGTCGACCGCGAGGGTGGCCAGGCGTTTGCCGGCCTCTTTCGCACGACGAAGCAGATCGCCGACCTCGCGGACGATTCGTGCGCCCAGGGCGATGAGATAGCTGGCGGAGAGCCTATCGATTTCGCGATTGGGATCGGCGGCGACGGGGCCGAGGGCGCCGGGCGAGACGACGTAGGAAGCGGCGGTGGCGACGAGGAGGCGTTCGGTCAGGCCGCCCCACTTGCGTTCCTCGGCTAGTTGCACGAGGCCGTGGGCTTCGAGGGCGTGCAGGTGATAGTTGACCTTCTGGCGCGCCAGGCCAACGCGCGTGGCCAAGGTTGCAGCCGAGGCGGGCAGGGCTAGCTCGGAGAGGAGGCGACTGCGCATGGGGAGCAATGCGGCGGTGGCGGCTGCGGGGTCGTCGATGATTTGGAGGTCGAGCACGGGGAGATGGTAGGCTTGACAATTTTTATTGTCAAGGATTTTTTGGGGGCTTTTTGTCATGAATTTGCGGAGACGATGTTGTGCTGCTGAACTGTGGTGTTGCGGCGAGATCTGTTTTGGGATCCGGACGCGCGGTGCGCTAGAGGTGGGATTTGCACCACTCATTGAGGACGTAGAGGGACCAGGGGCGGGACCAGGTGGTGCGTCCGGCGAGAAAATCGTCCCAGACTTTTGTCATGGCATTAGGCGTCAATGCGTTGGAGCCTGCGGCGTTGTTTGCGGCGTTTGGTTTTGAGGCCGTGGGTTTGAGGTAGGGCGCTAGTGCGGGGGCGGGTTCGGCGAAGCTGGCGGCCAGGCGGGATTTTAGCGGGCCGCGGAGCCACTGTTCCCACGGGAGGGTGAAGGTGCGTTTGCGCTGCGCGAGAATTTCCGTGGGCAGGAGATCGGAGAGAGCTTCGGTGAGCAGGGCTTTTTGCTGGCCGGGGATGCGGCGAGCTTCGTCTGGCAAGGCGGAGACGAATTCGACTAGCAGCGTATCTAGTAGTGGGACGCGGACCTCGAGAGAGCGGGCCATGCTGACGGAATCGGTGTCTCGGAGTAGCGTGCTGGCCAGGTAGGTACGCATCTCGAGCCAGGAAATGCCGGCGACGGGCTCCATTTTGCGGGCTTCGTCGGAGGCGCGTTCTAGCCAGCCGAGCCAGGTGGGATCGAGGGTGACGCCGTCGGCATTGATGGTGCTGGGGCGGAAGCGCGGATCGATGAGTTGGTCGAGTTGATTTAGCGGGAAAAGGGCGCGGGCGTAGAAATAAGGATGGGGCAAGCGATCCGGTTGGAGCCACGCGGCGGCGGCTTTTCTGGCGGCGTCCGGGGAATTGCGCTGGCCGGCGAGACTGCTGACCAGTGAAGCGGTCGCCTGACGCAGAAGTGCTGGGACGAAATATGCGGTGCGAACCATGGCGGCCATGCGCGGGGCGTCGGTGAAGGTGCGATAGCCGGCGAAGAGTTCGTCGCCGCCCAAGCCGGAGAGTGCGACTTTCAGGCCGAGTTCGCGGGCGGCCCAGGAAACGAAATAGGTGTTGATGCCGTCCATGGTGGGCTGGTCGAGGGAGGTGAGGGCTTCGTCGAGGCGCGCGAGGACGGCGGCGCCATCTAGCGGAACCTCGGTGTGTTGCGTGGCGCAACGCGACGCTACGGTATTGGCGAGGGTGGCTTCGTCGTAGGGGGTGCCGGGGAAGGTGAGCGTGAAGCTGCGGATGCCGGGATGAGCGTTGGCGGCTAGCGCGGCGATGGCGCTGGAATCCAGGCCGCTCGAGAGGAAGAGGCCGACGGGGACGTCGGCGACGAGGTGGGAACGCACGGCGTCTTCGAGGAGGGGACGCAGATGGTGCGCGGCGGTGGCGAGGTCGCGGATTTTTTTGGGGTCGCGGGCGGCGGGGGACTGCGCAACGTCCCACCACGGGCGTGCGCGGGGAGTGCGGCGGCGGTCTGGGACGTAGAGCAGCATGCGATGGCCGGGAGGTAACGAGAAAACGCCATCGAGCATGGTGACCGGTTCGGAGACGCTGCCGAAGAGCAGGTAGGAAGTGAGGGCATCGTGAGAAAGTTGGCGGCGCGAAGGATCGGCGGCTAACAAGGCGCGGACTTCGGAGGCGAAGGAGAAACCTTCGGCGGTTTGCGTGTAGTAGAGCGGCTTGATGCCGAGGGGGTCGCGCGCAAGAAAGAGAATGGGAGAAATGGCGTAGCGCTCGCGGAGATCGAGGAGCGCGAAGGCGAACATGCCGCGCAGTTCGTTGAGACAGTCCTCGCCCCACTCTTCCCAGGCGTGGACGAGGACTTCGGTGTCGGACTGCGTGGCGAAATGGTGGCCGAATTGCGTGAGGCGGTCGCGTAACGCGCGATAGTTGTAGAGTTCGCCGTTGAAAATTACCGCGACATCGTGCTTTTCATTCCATATGGGCTGGTGACCACCGGGAAGGTCGATGATGCTGAGGCGGCGCATGCCCAGGGCGAGGCCTGGAGCGCGCGGTCCCCCGAGTAGGAAGCCTTCTTCGTCCGGGCCGCGATGGCGCATCGCGGCGGTCATGAGTTTTACGCGGGAATCGGCTTCCGCCGTGCGCGCAGCGAAGGCGACGCCGCAGATACCGCACACGCTAGCGTTCGATCTCCGGCGTGGAGAAAAAGGTGGCGGCGGCGCGAATGAAGTGTTCGCGGAAGTGGAAGCGGGGAATTTTCAGGCGCTGATCGGCGTACCAGCCGAGGTACGCGCGCAAGAGCAGGAAGAAGATCGTGAGTGACGCGGAGGTGACGAGAACGGCAAAGGATTCGCGTTCGAGCAGGAGGCTCCAATCGAGAGCTTCATCCCAGCCGGGATAGGCCCAATCGAGCGCGCGACGCAGGCCGAGACCTTGTAGCGGCAAGCGCGCGATGCGCACGTGGGCGTAGCTCGTATAGTTATAGTTCGGCGGATAGCCGGGAATGGCGGCGATGGCTTGATCGAAGACCTGCGGAAGCTTGAGATCCTGACGCGTGAGCATGCGGCCCTGCGGGTCGCGCATGATGACGCGATAGGTGGGGTCGACGATGACCCAGCGGTCGTCCAGCAAGACTTCGGCAACGACGTGTTTGGTGCTGCGATCCGGCGCGAGGAGCAGCAAGCGGCGCGCGGTGATGCCGGCGCTGCGCGAAAGGTTCAGAAAGGCGTTGGTGGCGGTGCCGCAGACGGCGAGCAATTGCTGGTAGTTGAGCGTGGCCTCGGGATCGCGCTTGGAGAGCTCCTCGGGATTCGCGGCCTTGGAACGCGGAGCGCCGCTGCGCATCCAGGTGAGGATGGATTCGACTTTTGACTCAGGACTGACGAGGGCGGGCACGACGGCGTCGGAAAAGCCCTTGAGATATTGGCGAACGGAATATTCCCAACCTGCGGAATAAATCAGCGAGAGGAACACGAGGGCCAACAGGGAGTTGGTGGTCCACCAGCTGGCGCGAAAGAGGCGATGGCGCGGTGTGGGCAACGCGGTTACTCCCAGGCTCCGGAACTTTGACTTTGACCGTGGGCGAACTGTTTTTTGGCTAGCAAGCCAGCGTAAAGGATTTCCATCTGGGCTACGGGCGCGTCCCAAGACAATTCCGCCGCGACNNTGATGGCGGCGGCAAGTTCCCGGGCGTCGTGGTTGACGACGAGGCCGGCGCGATCTCGCAAAACGGGGGCGATGCCGCACTGGCGGGTGACGACTACCGGTGTTCCGGCGGCCACGGATTCGGCGGCGGTGTTGCCAAAATTTTCGTTTTGCGAAGGAAGGACGAAGACGTCGGCATCGCGGTAGGCCGACCACTTGGCGGCGTCAAAGACCGGCCCGGTGAAATGCACGCGCGGAGAGACGGCAAGTTGCTCGGCCTTTTGAAGCAATCGGGCGGCCATGGAGCCTTCGTCTGGTCCCGCAAATACGAGATGCACTTCTTTTCCTCCGAGACGCTCCGGAATTGCGGCAAAAGCGTTGAGCAGCAGTTCCGGACTTTTCTTTGCCGATAGACGTCCAAGAAACAGCACCATCCACGCATCGCGGGGAATGCGGTGCGCGGTTCTAAATTCGCCGGGCGCGGGCCATGCGGCAGGCGCGGCAACGCCGTTCGGGCGGAGCACAATTTTGTCGCGCGGCAATCCGCCGACAGCCAATTCTTCGACTTCCTGCTGCGAGGTGGCTATGAGCGTGCTCGCGCCCCGCAACAGTGGTCTACCTAGCGCCAAATGATACATCCGTTTGAGCCAAAAATTGCGGACAATTGGAAGAAACATCCCGATGGGCTCGACGACGTAAGGCCGACCTTGCGAGCGGCAAGCGGCGGCGACGGCAGGTCCCAGCAAATCGTAAAGACCGAAGATATGGACGATATCAAAGTTGGCCAGACGGGCGCGGCAATAGCGGTGGACGGCGGGATTCCAACTGACGGCATGGTAGCGCAGCCAAGTAGGCAAGTAGATGGCCTGGACGGGGCCCTCCTGGAGGCGCCAGCCAAAAGGGGAGCGGTCGGCGCGCGTTTCGGGAGGCAGCGAAGGCAAGCGAGCCTCTATACCCCAATCGGCGGAGAGCACGGAAACTTGATGGCCGCGTTGCGCCAGGCGATGCGCGAGAGCATGAACCTTGACGGGCGGGCCGCCGAATTCCAGGAATGGGGAATAGGAGGCGGTGACGTTCAGGATTCGCATTGTTCGCGAAGGATTTTTTTCAGGGATTTGGCAAAGACGCTGAAGCGGAATTCGCTGGCGACGCGTTCGCGGCCGCGCTCGCCGAGTTTGCGGCCGAGAGCGGGGTCGCGGAGCAGGGTTTCGATGCTGGTGGCCAATTGCACGGCGTCCCCGTGCTGCACAAGATAGCCGGTGACGCCGTCCTGGATGACTTCCGGAGCGCCGCCGTGAGCGCCGCCGATGACCGGTTTGCCGAAGGCCATGGCTTCAAGATAGACCAAGCCGAATCCCTCGCCGCTGCTGGGCAAAGCGAAAATATCACATGCGGCGTAGCAGGAGGCGAGTTCCGCGTAAGAGAGCTTGGAAAGAAAATGCACGTGAAGACGCACACCATTTTTTTCCGTAAGTTCCTCGAGCCAGGGGCGATCGTCGCCTTCGCCGACGATGGCCAACTGCAGGTTCGGCCAGCGGGCGAGGAGGCGAGGCAGCGCGGTAATCAGGGTATCCATGCCTTTGTAACGTTCGGTGGCCAGCCAACGGCCAACGGTGAGAATCACCTGGCCAGACGCAGGAAAATTAGGGGGGAGGAGGGCGCGCGGCTGGGTGACGAGAGCCTCAAACTGCGGATCGAGGGCCCAGGGCAGGACGCGGATGCGCACTGCGGGAATGCCTTGCAGTGCGGCGACGTGCTCCGCGGTGCTTTGGCTGGGCGACAAGACCAGGTCTGCCAGGCGAAGTGCGCGGCGGCGCAACGGCGGGAGCGGTTCCCAGACCTCCACGCCGTGCGTGCCAATGATGGTCTTCATGCGGGGAGAAACTATTTTCATTGCTTGCACTACCGGCGCGAGGTTGGGGTGCGCGGCGAGCACGAGCTTGGCTTTGCGGCGGGCCATGCGCACAGCGGTGGCGGCCAGGCGGGCTTTGCCGCGCGCGCAGCCAGTGAAGACGAAATCGCGTTCGCCAACGGACATGCGGTGCAGTTCCTGAGAATCGTTGAGGGCCAAGAAGCGGCATTCGAGGCCGCGACTATCGGCGAACTCTTTCATGACGGCGGCGATGTGGCGGCCTGCGCGTTGCACACCACCTGCTGCGTCCAGCTCTGGAAAGAGGCCAATCAGCACGGGGTGAGTCTGCCAAGGGCGGGGTTGGAAGGCAAGAAAAAGCGTTCTGAGCGGGGAGCCAGGGATAAGGTAAAACGAGGCTAGCGGATTATGGTCGAGCAAGCTGGAGCGTAGCATGCTGCACCTCTACAAAAGCGCAGTATGGTGCGCGACTACAAAGGCGGAAGATGCAACAACGGAAGGAGGTCGGTTAGGCGGTCGAGGTAGAGGTCGGCGGGAAGGACGGCGCGGTCGCGCTGGCCGAAACCGTAGTTGACGATGGCGACGGAGATGCCTGCATTGCGAGCGGTTTGCACGTCAACTTGGGAGTCGCCGACGTAGAGTACGTTTTCTGGTGCGACGGCCAAATCGGCGAGGATGGCGTGGACACCGGCGGGATCGGGCTTGACGGCGGGGAAACTGTCGCCGCCGTAGATGACGGCGAAATACTTTGCGAGACCGAGCGAGGCGAGGATTTGCTCGGCGATGAGGCGCGGCTTGTTGGTGAGTACGGCCATCGGGCGCGGGGCGAGTTGCGCGAGAGCTTCAGGGACGGAGGGATAGGCGCGCGTGTGGTCGAGCTTGTGCTCATTGTAATAAGGCAGGAAAAATTGCAGGGCTGCGGATTGTTCCTGCGGGCTGGCATCTGGGCCGAGGGCGCTGGCGACGAGCTTTGCGACACCGTGGCCGATGTAGCTAGAGACCATGGCGTAAGGAAGCTCGGGCCGGGTGAGGTGGCGCAAGGTCGCATTGGTGGAATTGACGAGATCGCGCTCGGAGTCGATGAGGGTGCCGTCAAGGTCGAAAATTAGGGCGCGGAGGCGGGCGAGGTTCATGGGGGCTTATAATACCGCTTTGGAGCAAAGACGAAATCCCGCAGCGGCGACCTTGAATGTGTGCTTTATCCCGCAGCGGCGGTCTGTTACAATTAAGAGCTTCTGAACAGTACATTTTACGAAGCAGGAACAACTTATGGCGATGAAGTGTGAGATTTGCGGCAAAGGGCCGCAGTACGGAAACGTGGTGAGCCACGCGAATAATACGCGGCGGCGGCGCTGGAATCCCAATCTGAAGCGCGTGCGCGCAGCGTCCGGCAGCAATACCAAGCAGATGCGCGTGTGCACCGGGTGCATTCGCGCGGGCAAAGTCAAGAAAGCTGCTTGAGCCGCTGATTTGCGCCTCCCTTTTGTGAAACTGCGCATGTCTACAGGTGTTTCCACGCGGAAGTTTGACGGCGCGCTGCTGCTGCTGGGCGCCATGCTGCTGGTGTGCGTGGCGGGCTGCAACAAGCAGACGGCGCACTCCGCGGACGTGTGGGCGACGGTGAACGGCAAAGAGATTCAGAAGGATGAGGTAGAGAAGTATTATCGCACGCGGGTGAATCCCGAGGGACCGCCGCCTTCGCAGGAAGAAGCGCTTTCGCTGAAATTGAATGTGCTGGACGAGCTGATCAACAACGAAATTTTGCTGGAGCGCGCGAAGAAAGCGAACCTGGAAGCCAGCGACGGGGAAGTGGAAGACAAGTTTACGGAGCTGAAGAGCCCGTACACCGAGGATGAGTTTCAGCGGCAGCTGAAGGAACGCAACGTCACGGTGGACGATTTGAAGCGCGATTTGCGGCGGCAACTTTCCATCCAAAAATTGTTGAATCGCGAAGTGGTGGCGAAGATTTCCATTACCGATCAGGACGTGGTGGATTTTTACAACGCCAACAAAGCGCAGTTTAACGTGGCGGAGCCGCAATTCCGCGTGGCGCAGATCGTGGTGACGCCGGTGAAGGACGCGCAGGTGCGCAACCGCAAGAATGACGACGCGACGAACGAAGCGGAAGCGCAGCGCAAAGTGAAGATGCTGATGGACCGGCTGAACAGCGGGGCGGATTTCGCGCAGCTGGCGATGGACTATTCGGAGGATGCCAATTCCGCGGCTACCGGCGGCGACCTTGGTTATGTGCCAGAGTCCGCGCTGAGCCGTTCGGATCCCGCGCTGAAGAAGGCGCTGCTGGAATTGAAGCCCGGGCAGATCAGTCAGCCGATACAGTTGAAAGAGGGCGTGCGCATCCTGAAGCTGATCACGCGGGAGCCGGCCGGGCTGCGCGGCGTTTCGGATCCGCAGGTGCAGCAGACCATTCGCGACACGCTGCGCAACCGCAAAGAACAACTGCTGCGGGCGGCGTATCTATCGATTGCGCGGGATGAAGCGCGGGTGGCGAATTACCTGGCGCAGCAAGTGATTGAGACGGCCGGAAAGTTGCAGGACGCCGGGAAGAGCGCTGTGCCGGCGAAGCAGTAACGTCCGAAACGTCTTCCCTCATGCAGTCCGTTGCAAAAAAAACAGAGACCACGAACGATTAGGACACCACGCAGAGGACGTCGCCGGGGTTGACGGTGTGGCCTTCGACGGCCAGGATTTCCTCGACCGTGCCGGTTTTCGGCGAACGAATTTCGTTTTGCATTTTCATGGCTTCGACGACCAGCAGGCCCTGGCCGGCATCCACTTTTTCTCCGACACTAACTAATACGCGCACGATTTTGCCCGGCATCGGGGCGGTGACGTGCTGGCGTCCTTCAGCCTGTACGCTGCCATGACGGCCGCGCCATTCGCGCGGATCCACGATTTGCGCGATGAAGTCCGCGGTGCCGCTCTGGATTTGCAGCGCGCCCTCCGGCAGGGGCGTGACGCGCAGTTCATGGGATTTGCCGTGCAGCAGGACGGAGAAAGTGTTGGGGGCGATTTCGACGGCGTCGGCTTCGAGCGGGTGGCCGTCGAGGAGGACGTGCCAAGTTTGGCCGTTGCACTGGAGTTCGACGTGGCGCGATTCCTGGCGGCCGGCGGCGCTGAGTTTGATTTCGTGTTTCATGGCTGGCGATCCACCTGTTCGCGGCGGGATGCGGCTCTCCAGGGCGAAGGCTCGGCACTTTGCGCCGGCGCTTCGGCGCTCCCCGCCTGATGCGTCGCGTGAAAAAGCGCGGCGGCGATGGCCGCGGCGTCGAACTCGGTGGAGGATGGCGGCGACGTTGTGCGTGGCCGGCGCAGCAATTCATCGAGCCACGTGGTGTGAATTTCGGAGCGCAGAAAATCCGGCTCGTTCAGAATGCGACGGAACAACGCAACATTGGTTTTGATGCCGGTCACGGTGTATTCCTCGAGCGCGCGGCGCAAACGAGCGATGGCTTCTTCGCGGCTGTTGCCCCAGGCGATTAATTTGCCGAGCAGCGGATCGTAGTCGTTGGGAACGGTCCAGCCCTCGTAGATGCCTTCGTCCAGGCGAATGCCGGGGCCGCTGGGGACGGTGCGGGAGAGAATTTTTCCCGGCGAGGGAAAGAAATTGTTGTCGGGATCTTCGGCGTAGAGGCGCACTTCCATGGCGTGACCGCGCGGTGTAAGGGTTTCCCATGCAAAGGGCAGGCGATGGCCGGCGGCGATGGCAATCTGGAGTTTGACGAGATCGAGGCCGGTGACTTGTTCGGTGACGGGATGCTCGACCTGGAGGCGGGTGTTGACTTCGAGGAAATAGAAATTGGAATGCGCGTCGACGAGGAATTCCACGGTGCCGGCGTTGACGTAGCGTCCGGCGCGCGCGAGGCGGACTGCGGCTTCGCCCATTTTCTTGCGGATATCGGGAGTGATGATGGGCGAAGGAGCCTCTTCGACGACCTTTTGGTGGCGCCGTTGCACGGAGCATTCGCGTTCGCCGAGAGAGACGACGCGGCCATGGGCGTCGGCGAGGATCTGCACTTCGACGTGGCGCGGCTTCTCAAGATATTTTTCGAGGTACAGGCGCGCGTCGCCGAAAGCATTGTTGGCCTCGGAGCCGGCATCGCGGAAGGCGGCAGAGAATTCAGCGTCTTTGTTTACGACGCGCATGCCTTTGCCCCCGCCGCCAGCCACCGCTTTGAGCAGCACCGGGTAACCCATGCTTTGCGCGAGGGCTTGCGCTTCGTCGATTTTCTCGATGGGGTCATTGGTGCCGGGCACCGTCGGGACGTCGGAGCGGCGGGCAAGTTGGCGACCGGCGGTTTTTGCGCCGAGCGCTTCCATGGCTTCGGCGCTCGGGCCGATGAAGGTGAGGCCGGCTTCGCTGCAGGCTTTGGGCAAATCGGCGTTTTCGGCGAGGAAACCGTAGCCGGGATGCACGGCGTCGCAGCCGGCGCGGCGGGCTACGTCCATGAGTTTGTCGATGCGCAGATAGCTTTCGCGAGAGGGTGCGGGGCCGATGGCGTAAGCTTCGTCGGCGAGGCGCACGTGCAGGGATTGTCTGTCCGCCTCGCTGAAGACGACCGCGGATTCGATGCTCAGCTCGCGACAGGCGCGCAAAATACGCACGGCGATCTCACCACGATTGGCGATCAGGATTTTCTTGAACATTTCGTTAGCGTGGCGCTGGGCGACGCAGCGAAATGTTAGCACGCAGCGGGCTGCGCAGGCGGCGGGCGTGCGAGCGGCGTGCCCAATTGTTTGGGCTAACCTGGGCGTCGGGACGGGAAACGTTAGCGAAAGTTCAGGAAAGTTATAAAGGAATGTTGCCGTGTTTCTTGCGTGGATTGCTATCGCGCTTGTTTTCCAAGGCGCGCAGCGCGGTGATTAGCTTGCCGCGCGTTTCCGCCGGTTCGATGACCGCATCGATGTATCCGCGCTCGGCGGCCACGAAGGGATTGGCGAAGCGTGCGCGGAATTCGGCGATCTTTTCTTCGCGCAGCGCGGCGCGTTCCTCTTCCGGCGTCTTGTCCAATTCGCGTTTGTAGACGATGTTAACGGCGCCTTCCGGGCCCATCACGGCAATTTCCGCGCCGGGCCAGGCAAAATTTGCATCGGTTCGGATGTGCTTGGAGGCCATGACACAATAGGCACCCCCATAAGCCTTGCGCGTGATCACGGTTATTTTCGGCACGGTCGCTTCCGCAAAGGCGAAAAGAAGTTTGGCGCCGTGCTTGATGATGCCCCCGAACTCCTGTTGCGTGCCCGGCAGAAAGCCCGGCACGTCCTCGAAGGTAATCAGCGGAATGTTGAAGGCGTCGCAGAAGCGCACGAAGCGCGCGCCCTTGACGGAGGCGTTGATGTCCAGCACGCCGGCCAGGAACGCGGGTTGGTTGGCCACGATGCCAACGGGCCGTCCGTCCAGCCGCGCGAAACCTACCACGAGGTTTTTGGCAAAGTGTTCATGGACTTCAAAAAAATAGCCGTCGTCGACCACGCCGTGAACCACGTCCTTGATGTCGTAGGGCTTCTGCGGGTCGTCGGGCACGACCGTGTTGAGCGCCTCGTTGCGGCAGTCTGGCACCTGGGCGCAGGGACGCCGCGGCGGATCCTCCAGATTGTTTGAAGGCAGAAAGCTCAAGAGTTCGCGAATCATGGCCAGGCAATCGGCGTCGTCGCGCGACACAAAGTGAGCCACGCCACTTTTTTCGTTATGCGTCATGGCGCCGCCGAGTTCCTGCTTGGTGACTTCCTCGTGCGTGACCGTTTTGATTACGTCGGGCCCGGTGACGAACATGTAGGAGGTGTCGCGGGTCATGAAAATAAAATCGGTGATCGCCGGCGAGTAGACCGCGCCGCCGGCGCAGGCGCCCATGATGGCGCTGATCTGCGGGATGACGCCGCTGGCGAGGGTGTTACGCAGAAAAATATCCGCATACCCGGCCAAGGAGGCCACCCCTTCTTGAATGCGTGCTCCGCCCGAATCATTCAGGCCGACCACGGGCGCTCCCGCGCGCATCGCCAGATCCATGATTTTGCAGATTTTTTGCGCATTGGTTTCGGAGAGCGAGCCGCCAAACACGGTGAAATCCTGCGCGAAGACATACGTCAGCCGCCCGTGAATACGCCCGAAGCCGGTCACGAAGCCGTCGCCTGGCGGGCGCTGTTCCGCCATGCCAAAATCGGTGCAGCGGTGGCGAACGAATTTGTCCAGCTCCTCGAACGTGTTTTCGTCCAGCAGCAGTTCGATGCGTTCGCGGGCCGTTAGCTTGCCGGCGCGATGCTCGCGTTCGCGCCGCTCCGCGCCGCCGCCGGCTTCCGCCTCCGCGGACATTTGCCGCAGCTCCTCGGTGCGGTCGTGGTGCTTTCGTGGCGCGAGATTTGCGGGCTTCTGCTCAGGCAAGAGGCGCTCCTTCAGTTTCCGATGGCTGCTTGGACTGCGGTCGCCGGGGTCCAGACGAGGGCGCGACGGTTTTCGTGGCGAAAATACGGACGGCCAGATGCGTAGCCAGCCACACCGTGCCGAGGAGCAGCAACACACCCAATAGAAGCTCCGCGACGATGGCGCCTGCCCGCTCCAGTCGCGACGGAATGGCGGTTACGAAGTCCGTAGCCCGCACCAGGATAAACATGGCGCCCAGGCTCATGGCTACCACCAGAACGATGGTCACAAAGGACGCAAGAATCTTTTTCATGGCATTAGCGAAAGGCGCGCGGGCCAGCGCGCCCCAAAGGATAACGCAATCAGATGAAAAAAGCGGGCGAAGCCTACAGCGCGAAGAGCTGCGGCCGCGCCCTCAGCGCAAACCGGACCAGTCATCAGCCACGAGTATGGAATCGCTAGGATTCGAAGGATCGTATTTCACGCTCGCCGGTTGCCCGGCGACCAGGCGTTCGAAGCGGATCTGTCCCTCCAGCCCGGTGATGTCTTGCGCCGTGTGATAGGTCACTCCAGAAATCGCATAGGTGTACGAAACGAGTTGCCGGGGGCGATTGTCCACCAGCGGCCGCGCACTGCCTCCGAAGAAACCCTTGTGCACGGCCTGCGGTTCTGGAGCGTGTTCCGCCAACTCGACCACCTGGCCCTCGGCGATGCGCCCGATCTGATTCAGGTGCAGCCGCCGCTTGCGTTCCGCCTCCACCATATCCACCGCCGGACGCAGGAATGCGTAGGCGACCATCGCGATAGCCGCCACCACTCCCGCACACGTGGCCAGCGTCAGTTTCCAGTCAGCAAGCAAAGCATTCAACGCAGCAACTCCATTTACGATTTACCGTCCGCATGGGCGCGGCATTTCACCCAGACGCCTGGCTCGCAGCATCTTGGCGCGAGGCCCGCGCGTCCCCAAGCCCTGTATTTTACCGAAACCCGCTGGTGCAGTTACAACTACACGTGCGGTGCGCGCACCGGGTTGCGCAACACGCCAACACCGGCGACGCGCACCTCGACACTGTCCCCCGGCTGGAGTGGGCCCACTCCCGCGGGCGTCCCCGTGGCGATCACATCCCCGGCTTCCAGCGTCATCATGCGCGAGATCCAGCGCACCAAAAATGCACAGGGATAGACCATCAGCGAGGTGCTGCCGCTCTGCCGCGGGGCGCCATTCACGTAGGTCTCGACCAGCGCGTTTGCCGGATCGAGCTGCGTCTCAATGTGCGGGCCCACCGGGCAAAATGTATCAAAACCCTTGGCGCGGGTGAACTGCACATCGCTTTTCTGCAGATCGCGCGCCGTGACGTCATTCAGGCACGCATAGCCCAACACGTAAGAAAGCGCATCGTCCGCATCGGCAAGTTGCGAGCAGCGCCGGCCAATCACCATGGCCAACTCGCCCTCATGTTCCACGCGCTGCGAGTATCGCGGCAGCACAATCTCGTCGCCGGGCCCGATCAACGACGTCGAGGGCTTCAGGAAAATCAGCGGCTCTTTGGGCACCTCGGTCCCCAGCTCCGCGGCGTGCGCGGCATAATTCTTCCCGACGCATACAATTTTCCGTGGCTGCACCGGCGCTAAAAGCCGCACGTCCGTGAGCGGCCAGGACCGTGCGCCCGCCTCCCACTTTTCCCAAGGGGCTGCGGAAATCTCGCGCACTTCCTCGCCTTCCAGCAGGGCATAACGCGCACGGGAGCCGGAGTCCGCGGAAAGTTTGCTGGATGCGTCGGAGCCCGAAGCAAGTGGCAGGAAGCGGCAAAATTTCATAATGCCGCTAGTTTACAGGATGATGCCCATGCTCGGAATGCGCGGCGGTCCACGCGCGCCAAATCATATTTCCCAGCCAGTCCACGGTGCCCACCATCATGTTGGCCACGCCGCCCAGCACAAAAATCTGGAAGCCGCTGAAATGCTCGCGCAGACCTTCATAAAACAGCGAAAGGAGCCAGTACGTCAGGCTGAAAATCGCCCAGCCCAGCAGGCTCGAAGCCCACAGCCGCGCCGGGTCTCGCAAAAAACGCGCCACGGGAAACAGCGCCACCACGGCCAGCAGCACCGCCGCCACCAGGTTGCGCTCCAGCGCAACCTGCTCCAGCGCGGGGATACGGTTGGCCACGAAAAGCCACGCCACAAAAATGACGGAGAGCGCGACGCCTGCATACACACCGGTATGCAAAGCGGCATGCCGCGGCCGGATCGATAGCTGGGGGCTAGCCGGCATAAGACAGGCGTCCAAGCGCCCGTCCGAACTACAACCCATCGTTAGGGATTTTGTTGCGTGCTGATTTGTGCCACGGCGGGCGTGCTACCGGAGCTCTCATTTCCCGCGCGGTCCACGGCGGTTACGGTGTACCAATAGCGACGGCCGGCCTGCACAGAACTATCGCGAACCGCGGGCGTCGGCAGCAACTCTTTCTGCAGCAACTCGCCGCGCGCACCATCTTGTTCGCTGCGATATACACGATAACCGGCCACATCGTTCTCCGGGCTGATCGACCACGACAGATCCACCACCGGTGTTGCGGCATTTTCTTCAAGCACCGCCGCAGCCACTCCCTGCGGGGCTGTCGGCGGGAAAATATCCTTAGGCGTCACCATCGCGGGCGCGGAATCCGCGGACTCCACGGCGCCGCCCCCCGCTGTGACGACCGTACGCACTAGGTACACGTACGTCTCGCCAAACTCGAAATCCGTATCGCGATAGCTGGTTTCAGTGGGCGAAGCCAACAGCGTCAGCTTCGCTTTCCATTTCACGCCGTGCAGTAAATCCTTCGCTGCCGCCTCGAGCGCAGCTTGATCCACGGGATCCGCGAGTTGTCCGCGATAGACGCGATACGAGAAATCGCCGAGGGGTTCGCCGCCAGCGGTGCGCGCCGGCGCTGTCCATCTGAGCTCCACCGCGCTCTCTGTGACGCGCACGTCCAAGCCGCTGATCTTTTCCGCCACCGGATACATCGCCAGCGTAACGACGTTCGAATTCGCCGACGTCACCTTCGCCGAAACTCGCGTGCGCACCGCGTACGCCACTTTCCCGCCTGGATGGGCGCGAGTCTCCTCCGGCGCAATGGGATCGGGAAACTCCACATGCTTATCCGCCAGATAAATTTTCACTAGCGCGCCCGGAATCGCGTACACCATGCGCCACGAAGCCGCATCCACGGTTCCATCAGGCTTCGCCAAACCGCGATAAATCTCGAAGCCCGGCGTTTCCATGAGCCGCTTACCATCAATCGCTTTGCCGGGCAGCGTAAACGTGAGCACCGCGCTATCCCCAGCTTGCCGCGCGCTTAAATCGACCACTGCTTCGGGAACGGGCGGCGAAGGCGGCGCCGGCAGCCCAGGCGCACCGCATCCCGCGGTGAGCGCCATCCATCCGCAGTTGAACAGCAACCAAAACAGTAAAGTGTGTGCGGAAAATTTGCGCGGGCGACCCGGCTGGGCTGACGGCATGCAGCTCGCTTCCTTACAGAATGTAGCGGCTCAAATCCTGGTTCTTCACGATATCCGCGAGCTGCTTCGTGACGTACGCTTCGTCAATCTTAACCGTTTTCTTCTTGAGGTCCGGCGCCTCAAACGAAAGCTCATCCAGCACTTTCTCCAGAATCGTATGCAGCCGCCGCGCGCCGATATTTTCCGTCTGCTCGTTCACGCTGGTCGCGAATCTCGCCAGGGTCTCCACCGCGTCGGTCGTGAACGTCAGCTTCACGCCTTCCGTCTCCAGCAGCGCCACATACTGCTTGATCAGCGCGTTTTTCGGCTCCGTCAGAATGCGCACGAAGTCTTCTTCCTTCAGTGACTGCAGCTCCACGCGAATCGGCAGCCGCCCTTGCAGCTCGGGAATCAGGTCCGAAGGCTTGCTGACGTGAAACGCGCCCGCGGCGATGAACAAAATGTGGTCCGTGCGGATCATTCCGTAACGCGTGTTCACGGTCGTGCCTTCGATAATCGGCAAAATGTCTCGCTGCACGCCTTCGCGCGAGACGTCCGGGCCGTGGCCGGATTCTCGTCCCGCTACTTTGTCAATCTCATCGATAAAAATTATCCCCATCTGCTCGGCGCGCTCCACCGCTGAGCGCGTCACCTGGTCCATATCCAGCAGCTTGTTTTCTTCCTCCTGGATCAGGTATTCAAAGGCATCCGCCACGGACATTTTGCGCTTCTTCTTTTGCTGGCCGAACATTCCGGAAAACATTTCCTTGATGTTGACGTCCATGTCTTCCATGCCCTGGTTGGAGATGATTTCGAACGACGGCATGGCCCGCTCGCGCACTTCGAGGTCCACCATCCGCTGGTCCAGCTTGCCTTCGCGCAGTTGCACGCGCAGCTTTTCGCGGGTGCGCTGCGATTGCTCGTGTTGGTTCGCCGCATCGCTTTCGGTGGAACTCGTCGCTCCCGCTGCGTACCCGGCCGTCGCAGCCGAAGGCGGTGCGGTGGGCGGCGCTGGCGGCAGCAACAAATCGAGCACCCGCTCTTCCGCCGCTTGTTCCGCGCGCTCCGCCACCTCGTCCAGTTTTTCTTCCCGCACCATGTCGATGGATGTTTCCACCAGATCCCGTACCATGGACTCCACGTCGCGGCCTACGTAGCCCACTTCCGTATACTTCGAGGCTTCCACTTTCACGAACGGGCAACCGGCCAGGCGCGCCAGTCGTCGCGCAATTTCCGTCTTGCCTACGCCCGTGGGCCCGATCATCAGAATATTCTTCGGCAATACGTCTTCCGCCATCTCCGGCGGCAATTTCTGCCGACGCACGCGATTGCGCAGCGCCACGGCCACCGCGCGTTTCGCGGCGTTCTGCCCCACGATGTATTTGTCCAGCTCCGCCACGATTTCCCGCGGCGTCATGTCGTCCAGCGCCGGCAGCAGGTGCTCCTCGCTGGGCGCTTCCCCGCTTCCGCCATTGGGCATGTAGATCAATTCCTTGTCCGACTTGCTTGCCATGTGTGACTCGATTCCTTATACCACTTCGATGCCGCGATTACTTGCCGAGCCCGGTTACAGCGCGTATTTTTGCTCGCGCCGTGAACTCGCTACCGCTTCGGCTTTTGCGGGCCGCGGGCAACTAAAGCTCTTCCACCGTAAAATTCGCATTGGTATAGATGCAAATCTCGCTGGCGATGCGCATGGCTTCCATCGCCACGTCTTTCAACGCCAGCTTGGAGTGCTTGGCCAGCGCGCGGGCCGCGGAAAGCGCATACGCCCCGCCCGATCCAATCGCCACGATGCCGTCATCCGGTTCGATCACGTCGCCGTTGCCGGAGAGAATGAATGTGCCCTTGGAGTCCGCAACAATCAGCAGCGCTTCCAGGTGACGCAATGCCCGGTCTTTCCGCCACTCTTTCGCCAGCTCCACCGCCGACTTTTGCAAATTGCCCGAAAACTCCTGCAGCTTGCCTTCAAATCGCTCAAACAGCGAAATGGCGTCCGCCGTCGATCCCGCAAAGCCCGCCACCACCTTGTCGTTATACAGCCTGCGCGTCTTGCGTGCCGTGTGCTTCATCACGTGGTCGCCCATGGTCACCTGCCCATCGGCGATCAACACCACTTTGTTGTCTTTGCGCACGCACAGCACCGTCGTCCCGTGCATCGGCGCGTGCGTAGGTACACTTCCCTGACCATTCACCATCCGACCATTATACCGCGAGCCGCCCCCACGCGCATTTTCCGCCGCGCTTTATGGCGGCTACAAGCGAGTTGGTGAGCGAACGCCCGAGGAAACTTGGTCTTGCAGAGGACGGCGTGCTTACGGACCGTTGACGGGAATTTCCCGGAAGGACAGCACCTTGTACGTATAGGGCTTTTGCACCGCGTTAATCCAGCAGGTGCTGTAATAGATCCCGTTGCTCGCATTCACTTGCGTCCAGGAGGCCGGACCGAGTATCCCCAGTGCGTTTCCACTCGAGTCATGCGTCTGCGCCAAGAGCACCGCGCCGTCGATCTCGCCCGTTCCCGCAGGCGCCGTCGAGACCACCACCCCTTGTCCAATCACCAGGATGATGCCCATCCACGACGCGCCGGGATCGTAGGTGAGCGTTCCCGTCACCACCAAAATTCCATAACCCGTTCCCGCCCAGCCGGTCATGTCCAGGTTGCCGTTCACTGCGATGGTCATCGGATTCCCCGGACCCATCAGCGGCGAAAAGTTCGCTGGCACCGCTGGTCCGCCGCTGGGGTTTATGGTTTGATCGGCGTTTTGCGCTACCAGCTGTGCGAAGGCGTCCGCCCCGCTGGGCGTCGAAAGGTTTGCTGGCAAGGAAGTTGGCGAATTTCCGAGAACGTTGGGCAGCGTGCCGCCAAAGCCGGTGTAGTTCGCGTTGTAGGCCGGCACGATGCCGCCTGTGATGTTTCCCAGGCTCGGATCCGATGTGTTGGTGTAGCCGATGGCCGCTTCCAGCGTGGCGCCCGGCACGCAGCCGGGGAAGCCGCGCGAGTCCGCTCCGTTGATGGCAAAATTCGGCGATGCTGGGCCCTGAAACCCGACGTTATTTCCATCCAGTGCCAAGGCCGCGGGAAACGTCAGGTTGAGCGACGTGGGGGCCGCAACGTACTGCAGCATCCTCTGGCTCTGCGTTCCGTTGGGCATGGTCAGCGAAGCCAGCGCGGTAATTTCCAGCGCCTGTGGCCCCGGTTGATCCACGCTCAAATGGTTGCCCACGAACGTCAATGGTGTGGTCGGCTGGCCGGTGTCGTTATCTACGTTCACGCCTGTCGTTTTCGCCGAGGGTGCCGTGATGGCATTGATGCGCACCCATTTGTACGCGGTGTAGAGCTGGCCCCAGGGGCTGTTGATTGCGGACAGCGAATTTGTCTGCTGCATTCCGGGAGCCGTGGTCGGCAGCGGCGTCGCCGGAAATTCTTGCGCCCATTCCAGGTCCGGATAGGTCGCCGGGTTGCTCGTGTCCCATGGCGCCACCACTTCTGCGGGCTGCGGATTGAGGATGTACCAAGCTTGTCCAACGGCTGGGACCGATCCTGCGGGCAACCCGAGTGCGGTAACCAGGTTCATGTTGTTGCCCACCGGCCACTGCGAAAGTAGGCGCGTCCGGCCTTCTTCCACGCCCGCGAGCGCTGCGTAATAGACGGTATTTGCGGAGCGATAATTTCCCGTAAGCGCGGAATCCGTTCCGGTAGCCATGAGCAGCGCCATGCCCACCACGCAAATCAGCAGCAGCGCAAACAACGAGATCAGCAGCGCNNCTTCCTTGCTAACAGCCTCTGTCTGAGCCATCGCTGCTATTGGAACGTATTCACTACCGTGCCGCGGCCCGTCAACTGCACCACATGCACCTTCCCGGTCTGCGCGTCCGGGGTGGGCGTCATCACGATCAACGTAACGGTGATGGCGCTAATGTTCGTCGGGATTCCGTTGGCCCCCGCCGCCGGGCTAGTGCAGTCCACCGGCGAACCGCCGACCGGACCGGGGCACCAATATTGGAACAGTGGAACCGGCAGGCCTCCCGGAAACATTCCCGGATACACCGCCTGAATTTGTGCCATCTGCGCCGGCGAAGCGTTGTTCATCACGTTCTGCACGAAGGGCACAAGTTGGTTGTCATTGATCGCCGTGTACGGATCCTGCCCGAGCTTCGGGAACACCCCACGGTACAAAGTGGTGCCATTCAGTTTGTAGCGGATATATTGCATGCCGCCGAAGGTCTGTGATGTGTTGGTCTCAATAAACATTCCCCACTGTTCGGGCGTGGTGCAAGCGCCGCCGCTCATCGAACACGGGGTGCCCGGATAGTTCGGAGACCATGCCACCGGCGTTACCGCATAATCTGCCGGCGTCAGCACCGCTAGGTCTTCAAATTGATTCAATGGCGGATAGCCCGCATCGCTCACATCCCGCACCATTTGATCCAGCCCCAAGCGGGCCTCTTGAAACGAATTCACCACCTGCGATTCCGATGCGTACCGTTGCTGCGAAACGCCGAGGAGCGTAAATGCCGAACCGCAAATGACCAAAAAAATGCCCATCGACACGAGCATCTCCACCAGCGTAAACCCTCGCGTTCCCCGGCTGGCGCTCCCTTCGCGGCTGGTGAAACCCTTCACTTTGACACCGTCCGGTCCAGCGTGACGGGCAGCACNNAAATTGTTTACCAGCGCCAAGGGACTGCCGACCACTTGTCCCGGCTGGGTGGGGTCGCCTAATTCGCAAAAGATCCCGCCGGTTTCCGGGTTGAAGAAACCGACGCTGGATAGCGGCTGTACTGCCAATACCTCCAGCTGCCGTTGCGCCATCACCAGCGCCGACGAATTTGAGCGATTTTGCTGATTCAGCAGCAAGGAAGCCGGTACGAGTTGTGCCACGCCGACCAGGCCCATCAGCAGGACCGCCGTGGCCAAAATCATCTCCAACAGGCTGAAGCCCGAGTGTTTCCGCCCGCCGCGAGATTGCCGCTCGGTTTTCATTTCAATAGCTTTGCGTTGTGCTTCCCAGCACATCTCTTATCGCCACCCTACTTTGAAAACTCCTCAACTCACTTGCTGCCATGTACCGCCCTGGCCCGCCGTCCATATATGCACCATGCCCGACGGCAGCAGTACCACCGCACGGTATCCCAGCGCCGGGTTTGACTGGTTTCCGAGGTACAAAACATACACGTTTCCGCCAGCCCCGGTGACCAGTGCCCCGCGCTGATCGAACTGCACGGTGGCATTCAATCCCGATAGCACCGTCAATGCCAGCCCCGACGCCCCCAACGTATTGGTGATTGGGCTCGGGTCAGGCAATCCCGCCGCCGGCATCAGCGTCACCGCTCCGGTAATCAAATCCTGGGTCTCCGTCGGATCCGGCACGCCGTTCTTGTTTATGTCAGCAAAAACCACCCAGCTCGAGCCCGTTGACAGCACCACGCCGTTCACTTGTTTGTTGAGCCGGATGGCTTCGTACCGCGTAAACTTCAAAACTCCCGCTAGGCGGTTCGCGGCGTCGTTCAACTGGTATACGCCGAACACCCGGGTGAGTGTCGGTACGGAGATCGCTACGAGCACTAGAATTACCGCCAGCGTCACCACCAATTCGACCGTGCTGAAGCCACTGCCCGTCGACAACTTCAGCGATGAGGATCGTGGACGATGAACCAAGGGCGGCTTCCTCTTCGTCAAATTCCGATACCCGCCCTGTTCGCCACTTGATGCCCCGCTGGGGACTGGGTTCAAGGTGACGAAGGAGCGTCGTGGGGGTAAATGTGCTGCGCGTTATAGTATGACAGGGCGCAGCTTATAAGGACCTTACGTGGCCAAATCGAAGTACCATTTTAGTACACGAAACCGGGCTTTGGCATAGCAAAGTCGTACCACTCTTAAAGTCCTACTCGTTATTCCATTGGCCGCCCCCCGTTCGCTCTGGGATTGGGTTTGGAAAGCCATGGCGTTCGCCCCATGCCGTAAACTCTTTGTCATCAAACGCTTACGAACAGCCTGACCTTAACTAATTTAGATTCAGTCTCTTACGAGACGCCCTCCCGGTCTATTTTCACGACCGACGGCTCAGGATTTGGCGGCGAGCACGCCAGCGTTGCGATGCGCGATGGCCGCAATCGAAATCATGGGGTTCACCCCGGACGCCGAGGGAAACGACGAACCGTCCATCACGTGCAAATTGCGAGCTTCCCAGCATTCACCGTGTGGATTTGTGACGGACGAAGCCGCGGATGCGCCCAGTCGCGCCGTCCCCATAATGTGGAAGGAAAACAGAGCGACTTGCCCGGCGCCCCATCCCGCGGCGTCCATCTCCCAGGTAAACGAGTCCAGCGTGCCGCGAACGCCTGGCTGATACGAGCAGAATTTCGCATGCGGCGAGTAAATCAGCCGCGCGCCCGCCGCTTCCAGAATGCGCGCCGCGCCGATGAATCCCGCGCGGATGTGCGCGGCGTCGAATTTCGAGAGCGCATACTGGGTCACCGGCCAACCGGTGCGGTCCACTTTTACGCTTCCGCTATCGCGGTCGCGCGCCAGCACGCCGATCGCGGAGGTATGCGGCAGCTTTCCAAGCAGCGCGCGATATTGACTCGGGGTGCGCCATGGCAACACCGCCGCGGCGATCACCGGCTGGAGCGAGGTGGTTTCATATTTCACGCCATAGTTTCCGTCTATCCGAGTGTGCTGATCGGAGTAGATCGCCTGCATGGTGCCTTCCCACGGGCGAATTTCTTGATCGAAGACGCCGCAGACGTTAGAGACCGGATGCAGATGTAAATGCTTTCCGATGTGCTCATTGCGCAGACCGGAGCGCAGCAGCAAGGCCGGCGTGTGGATCGCGCCGCAAGCTACCACTGCGGCTTTGCAGCGCACCGTGACGCGATGGCCGCTTTTGGTGCGCGCTTCCACGGCCGTGACCGCGCCGGCGTCGATGCGGACGCGAGCCGCGCGCGTCTCCGCCAGAATGCGTGCGCCGGAATTCTGCGCATCCAGCAGAAAGGTCTTTGCCGTGGATTGTTTTGCGCCAATCGGGCAGCCGTATCCGCAGTAGCCGCACACTTGGCCCTGGTCGCAGCCGATGACGTTGCGCGGCATCGCATCGCAGTGCCAGCCGAGGGAGGTGAGGCCACGCCGCATCACTTCTTCCCGTGCAGAGACGCGATTGTAATCGCGATTCACGCTCAGTCGCGCGCAGACCGCGTCCAGACTGCGCGAATATTCCTCGGAGGCGAACCATGGAATTCCAGTGGCGGCCCATTCGCGGCGAATCTCGTCTGGCGTGCGGAACGAGGTACAGTAATTCACCACGGTGCCGCCGCCCACGCATTCGCCGGCCAGCAACCCCACGCTGTGATTCGCGGTCGCCGCGAAGCCCTGCTCGAGATAGAGACGCGTAAAGCCCGCCAGTTCGGCGCCGTCGAAGTCCGCATCGTCATAATATCCGCCAGCCTCTAGAACGATTACGTCTTTACCGGCCGCGGCAAGCACGGCCGCGGCGGTTCCACCGCCGGCGCCCGAGCCGATCACGCAGACGTCGGCGGTTAAGTCCGTGTCGCGATCGGGAATGGTGACGCGCAGGGGGCGACTCGCGCCATTGCGTTGTGCGCCGAGCGGGCCGGGGAAGCCAAACTTTGACCATACCGGGCTGGGCGCGCCATTTTTACCCGGCAGCATCACGTACAAGTACCCGACGGCTTTGCGCAAGGCCTGAAACGCGCCGCGGCGGGTGGCAAGGGCGCTGTCCGCCCAGTCGAGCAACATGCGGGTGCGCGCGTCGTGAGGTAAACCGGAAAATGGCACCAGGCGCGCTACGGTGAATAGGCTGTGCAGGCGCGAGTTCCAGAGATCGAGTAATTGCAAAAGCGGTTCACTGCGGCCGGTTAGAGCGGGGTCGGGCAACGCCGCGGCAAGGGCTTCCGGTACGCCCATTTCGCTGGAGCTGGGCCAGCCTTCTTCCGCTGGAAAAAAGGTCTGGCAAATCTCCGCAAGGGCTCGCGTCTGAACCGCAGTCATGTTCATGCGGCGGGTTCCCTCCCGCAAAGCACTCGTACTGTTAGAGTTAGCGGTGATATGGGGCGGTGGTTTTTGGAGGGTGCAGGGGTGTACGGTAGGGGAATTTGTATCGTTATCAAAGGAAAGGGTTTGCGTGGGGAGCAATGCGTATCGTTATCAAAACAAAGGGGCGATTTTGGCGGACACAGATTTGTGGTTGGAGTTGCTGCAAAGCTGAGGCGCGGGGCTGGGAGACGAGAATTCACGATAAAAGGTAGCACGGTGCCGTTTACTTGTCAAGACCCAGTACTAGATGATATTCATTCGAACGGTGCAGAGTCGCGATTGGCGGCGTGGGTGCGGGCATGAGTCTACCAAGGTCGACGAACGGCGTGTGGCAAAAGTGCGAAGAGAAGGCGGGCAAAAAGGGGGAGAGGCGGGCCAGGTCGTCCCGCGCTCTCCCATGTCCCCAGTTAAGGGGTACCGGCGAATCTGACGGAGGGTGATTCGCCGGTCGTGTGTTGGCCTGTGCATGAAACCCCGGAAAGGGGAAAAAAGTTTCAGGGTGGGTGAAAAAAGTTTAGAATCGCTGTGCAAATCCTGGTTGCAACGCTCGTGTGCCAATTCATGGCCAGAACTTCTCACCTAAATCCCGACGATATCCTTCGTTTTCTGCGAGTTAGCGGCAATCCGGCGGCGGCGCGGGAGATTTCCCACGCGCTGCAGCTACGCAGGTCCGATCAGAACGCCTTGTTCAAGATGCTGGGCAAGCTGAAGAAACGAGGCGCTATTGACGAAGTCCCCGACGGCCGCTACCGCTTGGCCGGACGCCAAGCCGGGGCTTCCGAGGAGCGGGAGAAGCGGCCATTCAGCGGTGGCAACGCTGTGGGCGGCAGCGGGGGCGATGTAACGGTTCGCGGGGATAGCTTGGCGCACGACGAGGTGCGCGGGAAGCTGCTTTTGCATCACGACGGATACGGATTTGTGGTGCCCGACGAGCCGATTCCTGCGCTGGACGGCGACGTGTTTATTCCGCGGCTGGCGATTGACGATGCCATGCACGGCGACCACGTGGTGGTGAAGATTCAACGGCGCGGGGGATTCGGTGAGCGGCAGCGCGCTGAGGGCCGCATCGTGCGGATTCTGGACCGGGCACACGCGAAAGTCGTGGGGCTGTTCCGCTACGGTCCCCGTTACAACGTGGTGCTGCCATATGACGCGCGCTTGCAGCACGAGATTGAAATACCGTTTGGCGAGGAGCTGACGGCCGCGCTGCTAGAAAAGCTGCGGGTGAGCCATCCGCAGCTGGAACTGCAGGAGCCGCGCAATCGCAAACGTATCCCGCGCCTCGAGGAACTGGATGGCGCGGTGGTGAACGCTGAAATCTTGCGCTTCCCGCGCGCCGGAGCCACGCCCATCGGCCGCGTGCTGGAAATTCTAGGGCGGCCCGGCGAACTGGGGGTGGATACGGAAATTATTATCCGCAAACACCACCTGCCATACGAGTTTCCTGCCGCGGTGCTTGCAGAGGCAGAGCATCGCGCGGAACTGCCTTGCGATTCAGAGTTGCAACGGCGGGAGGATTTTCGCCACCTGCCTATCGTAACCATCGACGGAGAAACGGCACGGGATTTCGACGATGCGGTGTACGCGGAAAAGCGGGCCGATGGCGGCTGGCACCTGCAGGTGCATATCGCCGACGTGGCGCACTACGT
>PMOV01000177.1 GCA_003161195.1 Acidobacteriota bacterium
GCGGCTTTGGCACCGAAGTACCGGACGGAATTTGTTGCGCACTGGTGAAGGGCGATGCCGGCAACGCCAGGTACTCGGCGGCGTTCGCAAAGCAGATTTTCTTGATCATAGCGCCGATGAGTTCGTCGTCATCCGGCAGCAGCCCCTTTTCGATTTCGCCGCCGACAAGGTTGCAGAGCACGCGGCGAAAATATTCGTGGCGCGGGAAGGACATGAAGGAGCGGGAATCCGTGACCATGCCAACGAAGCGGGAAAGCAGGCCGCAATTTGATAGCGCATTGAGTTGCAGCTCGATGCCTTCTTTCTGGTCGAGAAACCACCAGGCGCTGCCGAACTGGATTTTGCCGGCGGTGGAAGCGTCCTGGAAGCAGCCGGCGATGGTGGCGAAAAGATAGTTGTCCGTGGGATTGACGTTGAAGAGGATCATTTTCGGCAAGGCGTCTTCGCGGGCCAGAGCGTCCAGATAATTTGATAAGGAAGAGGCTTGTGGATAATCGCCCATGGCGTCGAAACCGGTGTCTGGGCCAAGTTGCGCGAGCATGCGAGAATTTAAATTGCGCTGCGCGCCGAGGTGCAGCTGCTTGGTCCAACCTTTTTCGGCGTCCAGACGGCCAAAGAAAATCATGAGATGGCTGTTGAGTTTTGCGGATTCGGCGGGGGTGAGGTGTGCGCCGGCGCGCAGAGTGGCGAAGATGGATTGCGCTTCGTGCCGCGTGCAGGGTTCGGCATAGCAATGATTCAACCCGTGATCGGAGAGGCGGCATCCGTGACGATGAAACTCGTCGTGACGCAGGCGCAGGGCGTCTGAAAAATCGGCGAGGTCGGCGATTTTCGAGTTGGTGCGCGCGGCAAGTTCGTCCGTCCATTTATTGAAAGCGCGGGGGTCGTGCGTGCGCAGGGCATTGTCTGGACGGAAAGCGGGCAGAACTTGCGTGGCAAAGCCGGAACCGGCGATTTGCTCGTGATATTCGAGCGAGGCTAGCGGATCTTCGGTGGTGCAGAGCGC
Source organism: Acidobacteriota bacterium (assembly GCA_003161195.1). Taxonomy (GTDB): domain Bacteria; phylum Acidobacteriota; class Terriglobia; order Acidiferrales; family UBA7541; genus Acidiferrum. Next base: position 1,007 of record PMOV01000177.1, read on the forward strand.
GGTGACACGGAATTTGCTGAGAATTCCCTGCGGAGTCAGGGCATCGCTCTGCAGGAGCTCGTTGGCACGCTGCCAGATAGCGGGAGCGGATTTTTCGTTCAGCAATTCGTGGATGTCGAAATATCTGGCGAGTTCGAGATGCGTCCAATGATAGAGGGGATTGCGCAGGGTGTAGGGAACGGTTTTCGCCCAGGCAGTGAATTTTTCGAAGGGCGCGGCATCGCCGGTGCAAAAACGCTCGGGCACGCCATTGGCGCGCATGACGCGCCATTTGTAGTGATCGCCCGCGAGACAGATTTCTGAAAGATCGCGGAAGCGCGCGTTTTGGGCGATTGTTTTAGCGGAGAGATGGCCGTGAAAATCGAGGATGGGCAGATTCGCGGCGTGCGCGTGATAGAGACGCTGGGCGGCGGCGTTCTGTAGCAGAAAATTTTCGCTTATCATGGCTTCCGGGTCACCGCAAAGACCGTGCGGGCGCGAGCAACACACCGCAAAAGGCGACTTGAACACAGGAGGATGGCGGTTGTCAAAAAGAGGGATTTCGCGCAATGTTACGGACAACCCGTTTGAGCGGCACTTGGTGCCCATTTTTATAGCGTAGTTCACACAAAACGAAGGGACGAGATGGCTGAGTATTTCGACAATTTGCAAAGCGCGTTTGATTTCAAAGGTCGCACGATCGTTATGACCGGCGGCACCGGAGTGCTGGGCAGCGCGATCGCCTGCGCTTTGGCCGATTGCGGCGCGCAACTCGCCATCATTCACTTGAATCCCCAGCGTGGCGCAGAGCTTCTGCAGCGTATCGGCGGGCGCTCGGAAAACGTGGCGCTGTTTCGCGCCGACGTTTTGCAACGCGCCAGCCTGCAGCAGGCCGCCGGCGATATCCTGCAGCGCTTTGGCAAGATCGACGGCCTGATCAACGCCGTTGGCGGAAACCAGCCGCGCGCCACCACCAGCGCCGATCTGAAGTTCTTCGATCTGCCTTTCGACGCGTTGCGAGAAGTGTTTGACGTAAATCTTCTCGGCACCATGCTCGGCTGTCAGGTTTTTGGCCGCACCATGGCGGAGAGCGGCCGCGGCGTCATCCTCAACGTCTCGTCCATGAACGCCTTCCGCCCGCTCACGCGCGTCGCGGCGTACTCCGCGGCCAAGGCCGGCGTCAACAACTTCACGCAATGGCTCGCGGTACATATGGCGCAGGAATATTCGCCGAATATTCGCGTGAACGCCATCGCGCCGGGATTCTTCTTGACGGAACAAAATCGCTTTTTGCTCTTGGACCGCGAGACCGGCGCATCGACGCCGCGCGGTGACGCCATTCTGGCGCACACGCCCATGGGACGCTATGGCAAGCCGGAAGAGCTCGTCGGCGCGGCGCTATGGCTGCTTTCGCCGGCGTCCGCGTTTGTGACCGGCGCCATTGTGCCCATCGACGGCGGGTTTTCCGCGTTCAGTGGTGTCTAGGCGTTCTCAGACGGGAAATAAATGCTACTCGGAACAGGTTCGACCGAACGCAACCTCAGCTTGGAACAACTGGCTGAGCTGGTAGAACAAGCCGCGACGGCCATCCCCGTCGCGGGAAAACGAATCCTCATCATCATCCCGGACGGCACGCGCACGATGCCGATGCCCGCCATGTTCGCGTTGTTCGAGAAAATTTTTCGCCCGCAAGCCAAAGCCGTCGATTATCTGGTAGCTCTCGGAACGCACCCGCTCATGACCGACGCGCAGTTGAGCAAACTCGTCGGAGTGCCCGTCGCCGATGGCCATGCTGGCGCTGCGCATATCTTCAATCACCATTGGGAGAATTCTGAAACCTTCGTCCGCGTCGGCACGATCCCCGCGGCGGAAATCATCGAACTCACCGCCGGCCGCCTCGCTCAAGACGTTGCCGTCGGCTTAAATAAACTGATCCTCGACTACGACCACGTCGTGATCTGCGGCCCGGTTTTTCCGCATGAAGTCGTAGGTTTCTCCGGCGGCAACAAATATTTCTTCCCCGGAATCGCCAGCCCGGAAATTATCAATTTCACGCACTGGCTCGGCGCGCTGATCACCAACTACGAGGTCATCGGAGCCGGCTACACGCCTGTCCGTGCCGTGATTGATCGTGCCGCGACCATGGTTCCGCGGCCGAATTCGTGTTTTGCCCTGGTCGTGACCCAGGAGGGCGTCGCCGGCATGTACTTCGGCACGCCGCAAGAAGCCTGGGCCGCGGCCTCCGGGCTGTCCGCGAAAAAGCACATCGTTTACGTCGAGCAGCCTTTTCAGCGCGTCCTCTCCGTCATGCCGGCGATGTATCGCGATCTCTGGACCGCCGGAAAGGGCATGTACAAAATCGAGCCCGCCGTCGTGGACGGCGGCGAGGTCATCATCTACAGCCCCGCCCTAAGCGAGGTCAGCTATACCCACGGCAAGCTCATCGAAGAGATCGGCTATCACTGTCGCGATTATTTCGTGCAGCAGTGGGCTCGATTCCAGCATTATCCCGGAGGAATCCTCGCCCATTCCACGCACGTAAAAGGTCTTGGCACCTACGACGCCGCGACCGGCATCGAAACGCCGCGCATTCGCGTTACGCTCGCCACCAAAATACCGGAAGAACATTGCCGACGTATCAATCTCGGCTATCGCGATCCCGCCACCATCGACGTTGCCGCGTGGCGCAATCGCGAAGACGCCGGCGTCCTCGTCGTTCCTCGCGCGGGTGAAATGCTCTTCCGCCTGAAAACACAATCCGCCGGCTCCACGTCTCAGTCGCCTGGCCAGACGTTCCAGCCATCCGCCCACCAACCGGAGCCCTACAAGTGACGCCGCAAACGTCTGCGGCCTCGGTGAGCGACTCGCCACAAATGAAAATCGGCGCCACCTCGCGGCGCGGCAATTTCCGCTGGATTATCTGCTCCTTACTCTTTCTCGCCACCGTGATCGCCTACATGGACCGCGGCGTCATCGGCTACCTCGAAAAATTTCTCGAAACCGTCATCGGCTGGAACAGCATTCAATACGGATACATCACCGCCGCATTTCAGGCGGCTTACGGCATCGGCCTGCTCTGTGCCGGGCGCCTCACGGATTACCTCGGCACGCGCAGGGGTTTCGCCGTCGCCATTTCCGTCTGGAGTATTGCGGCGATGCTCCCGGGCGCGGCCTACTCCGCTTTAACCTTCGGCATCGCCATGTTCATTCTCGGTCTCGGCGAGGCCGCCAACTTCCCCGCCTGCATCAAAACCGTCGCCGAGTGGTTCCCCAGAAAAGAGCGCGCGCTGGCCACAGGGATTTTCAACTCCGGCGCGAACGTCGGCAACATCGTGGTCCCTATGGTGGTGCCGTTTCTCACCCTCACACTCGGCTGGCGCGGCGCGTTTGTCGGCACTGGAGCTCTCGGCCTCCTCTGGCTGGCCTTTTGGTTGGTACTTTACGCCAAGCCGCACGAACATCCCCGCGTCTCCCCCCACGAATTGGCGCTCATCCAAGCCGATGCGCCGGCGCACACCGTGCCCGAGCACACCACGAACGTCCCGTGGCTAAAACTCCTACCACAAAGGCAGACTTGGGCCTTTGCCCTCGGCAAATTTCTCACCGACGCGATTTGGTGGTTCTACATTTTCTGGCTGCCGCGTTATCTGCAAGGAACCTTCCATCTGAATCTGCGCCAGAGCCAGAAACCCGTCATCGTGGTTTACGCGCTATCGATTGTCGGAAGTGTCGGCGGCGGCTGGATTTCCTCCGCCTTGTTGCGCCGTGGCAATAGCGCGAACGTTGCGCGCAAGACGGCCCTGTTGATCTGCGCCCTGGCGGTTGTGCCGGTCGTGTACGCGCCCCACGCGCACGCTCTCTGGCTGGTCGTGGGATTGGTGGGTCTAGCCGCCGCCGCGCATCAAGGCTGGTCCGCCAATCTCTTCACCCTGCCCTCCGACATGTTTCCCAAAGCCGCGGTAGCCTCGGTCGTAGGCATCGGCGGCATGATGGGCGCCCTGGGCAGCTTCCTGCTTCAGATCGCCACCGGTCACATCGTGGGCCGCACCGGCAGTTACGCGCCGCTTTTTCTCCTCGCTGGTTTCGCTTATCTGTTCGCCTTAGCCGTCATCCACCTCCTCGCCCCCAAACTCGCCCCCGCAAGCATCTCCTAGTCTTCCGTAACATTGGTGAGCGTTATCGGCAAGTGCGGCCAGGGAATACCAACAACGGACGATGCAGGGTGGCTCACGCTTAACGCGAAGAAGAACCTTCCCGGTGGTCTTCGCATCTCGCGCTGTCGTTCGCGCTTTGTTAAGGATAGCTTCCACTCTGACGCCCTCGAACTCGATGCGACCTTCTTTCTTCTCTCTTATCGAAGGCCACCCAGAATGCTTCTGTATTATCACTTCCACGTAATGTTTATATTGGACATTTCATGACCCGCTGGCAAAACCGATCACAACGGATAGGCCACCCGCCGCAGTCTTCAGTCCGGGCTTCTCTGCAACTGTAAAGAGCACAGTGCCCGTCCACCGGCTGTACGCCTGGATTTGGGATGGATTTTCCGACAATGTGTCCAACTTTGAACAGACAGCTTTTCGCTCCGCATGATTTCATCGGTACTCAGGCTTCAAAGGTAGAACCTCAAATACCCTGTGGGGCTGTTGGAAGCCAGAACGGAAATCCTGATTTAAAAATTTCCGGTGTGACACTCGTCGAAAGTTGCCAGTTCGATGTCTTGGGACGTGCTCGACCTCATCGCGCCGGCATAACGAAACCAAAAAGGAGAATAGGTTTATGAACAAGGTTGGCATATTCACAGCTGCTCTTACACTTACGTTTTTTGGGCTTACCGCCTGCGCTCAAGATAAGACTTCCGCGCAAACCGCCGAGGACAAGGATGCCGCCAAACTGTCCAAAGATGGATACGCGGCAATTCGCGATGTCAGTTTGGCGCGTCTCGCTATATTCAACGGTCAGCCTGTCGAGGCCAAGAAATATACCAATGAAGCCCAAATGGCGTTAGAAAGAGCTAAGAGCGATAACACGGTATACACGAAGGCAGAATCAGATCTGAAAGCCCCATCAGGAATGCCACAGCGCGGATCTGGCGCGACGGCGAGCACCTCGCCAACGGCCTGGATTCCTGTGGACGGTTCGCTGACACTCGGTGAGGACTACGTTGCCTCACCTGAAAAGTCCGCAGGCGTTGCCAAGGCCAATGAGGAGCTCAAAAAAGGCTCTCACAAGCAGGCGATGGAGACCCTCAAACTGGCCAACATCGACATTAGTTTCGTGATGGAAGTGGCGCCCCTTGAAAAGACCACGGCCGGGATCAGGAAGGCGACAGAACTTATCGACGCCGGGAAGTATTATGAAGCCAATCAGGCCTTGAAGGGCGTCGAGGACGGTTATCGCTTCGACGTGACGGACGCTGAGGGTGCGCCGACCAAAGCTGCAAGCAAAACCTCGAAACCGGCGGCCACTTCAGTGTCGGCAAAGAACTAGTGGGGCTTGTGCGAGTGGCGTCTGCTTACTTTGAGCCGGCGCCCTATCGCCCCCAGCAAATAATCTGTGCGCTGGTCGAAAATAACGAGGTGCGCTGAACTATGTATTACTTTTGGGGAATGCATTGGTACTGGTGGTTTTTCTGGGTCTTGCTGTGGGCTGTGTTTTTCTCGTTCATGCTGCCTGTTAGGCGGACCACCTACCGGCAAATGCAATCTCCTCTGCAGCTCCTGCAAAGAAGATACGCTGCCGGGGAAATCACCAGCGAGGAATACGAAGAACGCCGGACCAAACTCCTGCGGGATTCCAACCTCAAATGATGCGATGAAACTCTTCTAACGAAGAGGCCACGCTCGCGATTGATAATCTCGCTGAAGCTAGCGCAGCCGATCGCAGCTGCGGATCGCTCGACGGCTAACCGCGTGCTGAGATAGGGAAATCACCGATTTTGACAGACGGGACGTTTCCCTGATTCCTATGCGTCCTTGAACCGTCTCCAGCCCGCCGTCTCATTCCATTCGAATGATAACCCACAGGTAAAATATCTTGACAATATAGAAGCCCCATGCTAGCATGCAGTATGTTGGCAAGCCCCAACCTGGCGCGTCCGTCCGACCAACCCCTCCCGCCAGCCTCCGTCCATCCGCCCCAATTCCGCCCGTCCTCCCCACCCCACCAATCCTGCGTACCCCAAACCGCCCTGCATAACCATATTCCGTTGCCGCAAAATCGCCCCTTTAGAATGATAACGATACGAATTGCTCCCCGCGTAAACCCTTACGGCTCACAACGATACAAATTCCCCTACCGTACACCCCATTCCCAACCACTCCACTGGTCCAACCAAACGAGTCGCTTTCTTTTCAATGCTTTGCGAGGCAGCCCTCGGAACCCCTTATTGCGCCACGCTATTCGCGACTCGCTGTCGCCGGCGCACTGCGCGCTTTGGCGAGCCCGCCAGGCCACCAGTTCCAATCGCCTGC
>PMOV01000382.1:0-9152 GCA_003161195.1 Acidobacteriota bacterium
ATAGTCAAGTATCTATAGTCAAGCGCGCGTCCACTTGAAGCTATGCGCCCGCCGATTCCGAGCAATGGGTTCCATTGCTGGAATCCGTTGTAGTTGCTCTTTCCACGTAGTCTTTTGTCCAACCTGTTTGCCTAGAGACCTCGACAACGTCGTTATGGGGAAGGACGACAAAGACGCCTTGGCCTCCAATGCACCAAAGGCAGGCGTATTTGTCTACTGTCGTCGCTCTGACCTCAAGCTCCATCCGCACCATTAAAAAAGAAAAAATGCTGTAACTGCTTCGCAAAGAGAATAAAACTTCAAACGCGCAAGTGGCCTATCTGCTCTCCAGCCGTCAAGAGTTACCAAGAGCATATTTCACAACTGCTTACCTACTCCGCGGAACAGCGGCTGGCGCACGTGCTGTTGCGGCTCGCCCGATCGGGTCGCAGTGGGTCGGCAGCCGTGGAGATTCCTGTCCTTGCCGAAATGGCCGGTACAACTCGCTCAAGGGTCAACGTTTTTATGAATCGATTCAGGAGAAAGGGCTATATCGACTACGACGGTGACCTGGAGGTACATCAATCGCTGCGAAAAGCTCTTCCTGGCAGGTTAGTTGCTCCTCCGTCGTTGAGAAAACATGCTCCCGAATTTCACGGTGTTCGCACAATCAAAACCGAGCAGCGCGCATGGTGAGCCACGGATTCTGCCACGCTCCCCATCATTAATTTTAGCAAGCCCTTTTCTCCGTGGGATCCCAGGACAATCATATCGGCGCGCCAATCTTCGGCAGTGTCGAGAATTACCCTTCGTATCTCACCCTGCAGGACATGCGGTTCGGCGTTGAAGCCGGCCTCACGCAGCATCTCTGCCACATGTGCAACAGACTCTCTGGCTTTCTTCAATTGCCCTTCCAGCTCCGGCGCGTAGCCCTGTGCCATTTGCGGAGGTTCGGCGTAGATCGCCATCTCTACCACTTTCAGGACCCGTATTTCTGCGCCTTGCGGGCGAAGCCCTGCGACTACTGCCCGTACAGCTGTTTCCGAGTATTTGGAACCATCAATCGCCAATAGAATCTTCATCGAATTCGTTCCCCTGGCTGACCTTCCTGGTCTTCGTGTTCGTCGATCCGTCAGCAATCGTACGTTTTCGCAACACGACGTGGTTCGAGGGATTTTCCGGCTTCGGGCAATCTTCACCATACCAGGCAACCTCTCTCTACGCTGTACAAAATGGAACAATCAGCACACACCTCAGTCTCGGCGCGCAAGAGTCTGTTCGTAGTTCGTATCGGCTTTCCGATCCTGGGTTGCCGCCTCAAGGTATGCAATATATTGAACACTTTTCTTTCCTTAGTCGATATTAACGTCATCTATCGCTTCCGCCATTCCAGTCGCCGGTAGAAGTGTCCGTAGTCGCTCTCCGCAGGCCTCAGACAAAGCGATTCAAACGGCCAGGGCATTCGATGTGAAAGCTTTTCCCGACGACGCCGGCGTTGCTGGACGGTAAGCCAATTTCGAAATTCGAGACACCTATTCACGCAGGGCGATCTCACGAGGAGTGTGCTCTACATTCAATCAGGAGGCGTGAAGCTTTCGGTGGTGAACGGAATTCCAGAGAGTGCGGGGCCAGGCATTCGACGCCACTACATTCGCATTCTTCCCGACGATGTGGGTAATCCCGATCCCGCCGAAGATCCAAACTCAGGAACTTTGAAGATCGCAAATCTTGCGAACGGCGCGCAGAATTCATTTCCTGCAAAAGAGATCGTCGATGCCGGATTTCTTGAGTTGGTTCGTTATGGAATTAGACAAGCCGATGATCCGCTGATTACGGAGTCACTGAAAGTGATCGACGCGATGTTGAAAACGGACACCCCGGCGGGATCGGTGTGGCATCGTTACAATCGCGACGGTTATGGGCAGCGAGAAGATGGCGGTCCTTTCGTGGGATGGGGCCAGGGCCGAGCTTGGCCGCTGCTCGCGGGAGAGCGGGCGCACTATGAACTTGCGGCTGGACGAGACGTGAAGCCATTTATAAGGGCGATGGAAGGCTTCGCCTCTCCGACGGGCCTGTTGCCAGAGCAAGTTTGGGATCAACGGGATCTTCCGGATTCATTTATGTTCCTCGGCAAACCGACAGGGTCGGCCATGCCGCTCATGTGGGCACACGCAGAGTACGTCAAACTCCTGAGGTCGGCTTCCGACGGGCAGGTTTTCGACCGGATTCCGCAAGTAGCGCAGCGATATCTTGGAGACCGCAAGGAGTGCCAAAGAATTGAAATTTGGAAGCCGAATCGGCATGCGCGCACGGCCAAAGAGGGATACACCTTGCGCATTCAGGTTCCCTCGATGTTCCGTTTGCATTGGACACGCGACGAATGGGCAACCACCCTCGACACCGCATCTTTTGCGACCACTTTCGGAATCGCGTTCGTGGACATCCTAATCCCCGCGAGCCAGGAGGAGCCCATCCGATTCACATTCTTCTGGCCAGAGAGCAACTCCTGGGAAGGCCGCGACTACACTGTGCGGGTTGAACAGTAACTCGGATTATTCCCAATCGACCCACACGGCCCAAGAGATCACCGTTGCGAGAAGCCGCGACGAAATTAGGAAGGATAAACGTGCCGCACGAGAGCAATTTGACGTCATCATCATCGGATCGGGAGCCGGCGGCGGAACGCCCGCCTGTCATCTCGTGCCATCCGGTAAGCGTATTTTGCTTTTAGAACGCGGGGGATATCTGCCGCGGAAAAGGACAATTGGGACGCGCGAGCCGTGTTTGTCGACGAGAAGTATCAGGCCAAGTAAGTCTGGTATGACAAAGATGGGAACCCGTTTCACCCCGGGATCTACAAATCTCTGGCGCGGCCCAATGCGGATCAGTTTTCCGGGACCGCCTACAGTCACGATGCTCTTGGGACGAAGAATTCTTTTGATGCCACCACCGGAACCATGCTCAAGAAGTTTTACGAAGACTGGTACGCGCCAAATAATGCAAACCTCGTGATCGCGGGCGATGTGCAACCCGACGCGGTGCTGGCGATCGTGAATGAGTCGTACGGCAAGATTCAAAGAAGGCCCGTCCGACGCGCGCGCAAGTCGTGCTCCAACCGGTAAAAGAAGAATCGTTTACGCTTGAGAGCAATGTGCCCTACGTGCTGGTGTTTACCCGCCGCGTTACCTCCGCCACCGGTACTCCCGACTCGGTCTCCTTCAACATCCCCACGCTCTGCTCCTCACGCAATCGACTCTTCCTCATGGTGTTGCTCCTCCCCTGGCTGTTTTACCCAGAGGAACTACATTTTCGATTAACTAAATCTCGGAGAGCAAATCAATGGCTCTTTCATAGTTACTGTGCGAAACGAAACAGTTTCCCTGGGCAGCACACTGTCACACTTCAAATTGGCAGGCTATTACAACACCTGCGACCGAGTGAAGTATTGGAGCAAAATTGGCGCGTTCTGGGGAGGTTTCTAGGACTGTGGTTTGGGTCTGCTTTTTTCATAATCCCGAGTTTCGGCCTAATTCTGCCGGCTCGAACCAGTGGTCGGATGGATTGTAGGAGCGCTTAGAAACCGCCCGTGGTAGGAGGAGTCAGAAGGCTAGGAGCTGGGTTACCGAATATGGGAATCGCTAAAGATAGAGTCGTGAAGTACGAAGAGGCGATCAAGACAGATCCGTCCTAGTGATTGTTGACGGCACGGCGGCTGAAGTTGCCAAGGCGAAGGACATTATCAAAACCACGCATCCGGTCCAGCTCGCGCTGCACTCTAGCGAAAAGGTATTCGTCGCGGGAGTTTAGATTTTCCGCGCGATATAGAGGCAAGGTTCACTCGATAGATCTTGCCCGGTGGCGCGTATTCTCTGGGGTTCTAATGGCAACCCCATACTTGTTTTCCTTCGCGGGTGGCATCGGAGAAAACGCGCCCATAGTTCGTAGCCGGATTTGCGAGGGGCTGAGATTCTTGGAATCCACCTCGACGAAAAACAAAACGCAGCCAATGAGGGAGTCATTTCTACGACGTCCGGCCGGGTTGCGGTACCCGTCATTCGCACGGACGAAGAATGAATGATCGCCAAGTTGGATTGCTGCGTTCTCGGACTTAAGTCAAAAAAGGAGAATTGAATCATGGCGACGGAAATTCTTACGCTAACTGACTCAGCAACTCTTTCCCCGGAACTCCTCAACAAAATGGATGCCTACTGGCGCGCAGCAAACTATCTGTCGGTCGGCCAGATTTATCTGTACGACAATCCGTTGCTGAAGGAGCCGCTGAAACTATCGCACGTGAAGCCGCTGGTGGTCGGNNATCTACGTGCATCTGAACCGTGTCATCAAGAAGTATGATCTCGACATGTTTTACGTCGCTGGGCCTGGACACGGCGGCCCAGCGATTGTGGGAAACGTTTACCTCGAAGGCACCTGGAGTGACATCTATCCGAACGTCACCCAGGACGAAACCGGAATGAAGGAACTCTTCAAGCAGTTCTCATTTCCAGGAGGGATTTCAAGTCACGTTGCNNCCGACGACACCGGGGTCGATTCACGAAGGTGGCGAGCTGGGATATTCGCTCAGCCACGCCTTCGGAGCGGCGTTCGACAATCCCGATCTGATCGTCGCCTGCATCATCGGAGACGGTGAAGCGGAAACAGCCTCCTTGGCGACCTCATGGCAGTCCAACAAGTTTCTCAACCCGATCACTGACGGAGCTGTGCTGCCAATCCTGCACCTCAATGGCTACAAAATCAGTAATCCGACTGTCCTGGCCCGGATCGAGCATGAGGAATTGGAGCAATTTCTACGTGGCTGTGGCTGGACGCCGCACTTTGTCGAGGGTGATGAGCCGGCAAGAATGCATGAACTCATGGCCAGCACTCTCGAAAGAGCCATCGAGGACATCCGGAAAATTCAAAAGAATGCCCGGAGCAACGATGACCCCGCTCGGCCGCGCTGGCCGATGATCGTGCTCAAGTCACCGAAGGGATGGACTGGACCACGGGTCGTTGATGGACTGCAAATCGAGGGAACGTTCCGAGCCCACCAAGTGCCGCTCCTGGTCGATTCCGACCATTCCGATCATGTCAAACAGCTTGAAAGCTGGATGAAGAGCTACAAAGCCGAGGAGTTGTTCGATGAGAACGGCAGACTACTAGCTGAATTAGCGGAGCTCGCGCCGAAGGGCGATCGGCGGATGGGCGCCAATCCGCACACCAACGGCGGCATTCTACTGCGTGATCTGCGAATGCCAGACTTCCACGTGCACGCCCTAAATGTGCCTTCGCCGGGCGCGGTTAATGGCCAAGATACCCTCGTGCTAGGCACCTTCCTGCGGGATGTGGCCAAACTGAATCAGGATCAACGCAATTTTCGAGTCTTCGGGCCTGATGAAACCGTATCGAACCTCTTGGGTGCGGTCTTTGAAGTCACCAATCGTCAGTGGGACGCCCGGGAGGCAAAAAATGACGAATTCCTCGCACCCGCCGGACGTGTTTTGGATTCGATGCTCAGCGAGAACCAATGCGAGGGGTGGTTGGAAGGATATTTGCTCACCGGGCGGCACGGACTCTTTAACAGTTATGAAGCGTTCATTCGTATCGTCGATTCCATGTTCAGCCAACACGCGAAGTGGCTGAAGGTCTGCCTTGAACTTCCCTGGCGCCGGAAGATTTCGTCGCTGAACTATTTGCTCGCCTCTCACGTCTGGCAGCAGGATCATAACGGATTCACGCACCAGGATCCTGGTTTCCTCGANNCACGTCATCAACAAAAAGGCGGATATCGTCCGCGTTTATCTTCCGCCGGACGCCAATTGCCTACTGTCGGTATTTGATCACTGCCTGCGCAGTCGGAATTACGTCAATGTGGTGGTTGCGGGCAAGCACGCGCTCCCGCAATGGCTGACCATGGACGCAGCAGTCATCCATTGCACCGAAGGAATTGGCATTTGGCAATGGGCCAGCAACGACCAAGGTGCCGAGCCGGACGTGGTCATGGCCTGCTGCGGCGACACACCAACGCTGGAGATTTTGGCTGCCGTTTCCATCCTTCGCAAGCATCTGCCCGATCTGAAAATACGGGTGGTCAATGTCGTCGATCTGATGAAGTTGCAGTCTGCCAGCGAGCACCCCCACGGACTGAGCGAAACGGATTACGATGCACTCTTCACGAAAGACAAACAAATCATTTTTGGTTTTCATGGATATCCGACGCTAGTCCACCGCCTGACCTACCGCCGCACCAACCGCAATCTCCACGTCCGAGGCTACAAGGAAGAAGGCACGATCACGACGGCTTTTGACATGAGGGTGCAGAACGACCTCGACCGTTTCCACTTGGTGCAGGACGTAGTCGATCGCCTCACGCATTTGGGTTCTAAGGGCGCCTATCTGAAGCAGCGGATGCAGGACAAGCTCATCGAGCACAAGCACTACATCGACCAGCATGGCCAGGACCTGCCAGAGATTCGTAATTGGAAATGGGGCACGCCCAAATGAATTCACGAAAGCTCATAGACACCGCGAGAGCGCTCGTCGCCGGCGACAAGGGCTTGCTGGCAATGGATGAAAGCAATCCGACCTGCAACAAACGCTTTGCCAAGTTGGGAATTCCGCAGACCGAAGAGACCCGGCGCGCATACCGAGAGATGATCGTGACTACCCCGGATCTCGGTGAGTCCATTAGTGGTGCGATCCTCTACGACGAGACGATCCGCCAGAAGAAAAAAGACGGCACTTCCTTTGTGAAAGCTATCACCAATGCGGGAATCATTCCCGGAATCAAAGTGGACACCGGCGCAAAAGCTCTGGCGGGTCATCCCGGAGAGAAAATAACCGAAGGTCTAGACGGCTTGCGCGATCGCCTCGCCGAATACATTCAAATGGGCGCACGTTTTGCCAAGTGGCGTGCCGTGATTGCCATAAGCGACGGCATTCCCAGCCCAGGTTGCATCGAGTCCAACGCGAATGCGTTAGCTCGTTATGCCGCCCTTTGCCAGGAGGCCGGACTGGTCCCGCTCGTCGAGCCGGAAGTGCTCATGAACGGCGAGCATACCTTGGAGCAGTGCAGCAAGGTAACGGAAGAAGTCCTGCGAGCGGTTTTCGATCAGCTTTACGCCCAGGGAGTGATGCTGGAGGGGGTGATCCTGAAGCCCAACATGGTGCTTCCGGGCCTGAACTGCCCCAAACAAGAGTCGTTGGACGTGGTGGCGAACTCTACAGTGATGTGTTTCTTGCGAGCCGTTCCCGCGGCCGTTCCAGGGATTGCGTTCTTGTCGGGCGGGCAGTCCGGTGAATTGGCCTCGGCCCGTTTGAATGCGATGAATATCAGGTTCAGGTCAAGAATCCCTTGGGCCTTGGCCTTTTCGTTTGCTCGCGCTATCCAGCAACCAGCTTTGCAGATTTGGCAAGGCCAACAAGTCAACGTGTTGGCGGCACAGCATGCTCTCTATCATCGAGCCACGTGTGACCGCGCCGCGCGCCGTGGCGAATACTCTGCCGCGATGGAAGTAGCAATTGGTCCGGAACAACACCATATAACTCAAGCATCGCGTTGATGAACACGGTCAAGACTTGGGCGCTCGTAAGTCGAATGGGAATTCGCAGTTACAACTCGGCGAGATCGTTCCAAGCATCGTCGATAAGAAAGGCATCCATGCATGAGAGCAAGCACAACCATCACCCGCGGATAGTTTCGGACGGCGAACATGTTCATCGCGGCGACAGTCCTTATTGGCGGCGCGCTCATCGTGATTGGCGCTTCTGGGTCGGATTTTTACTCATGTTGGTGGCTATCACCACCTATTTTATGAGCGATGACTTGTCGTTGGTTCCCAGCAGCCACCCGCGGCCGCCCCAGTCTGACGCACCGAAAAAATAGCGGTGTCTCGCGGTCAAGTCGAGGCAGGGACGAAAGGCTGTATGCATGCGCCGGAATCCAAGTACTGATTCGCCAGGACAAAAGTGTGGGCCTCTCGAGTAGGAACTCAAGATCGCGAATGAGACTTCTTCCACAGCGCCAGTCCGCCGATTTTCCAAGAACACACGGAGCAAGATTCGTTGGAGGGAACGAGAACAGAAGGGATACGCAGTATGAAAGCAGTTGACGAACCGACCAAAGCTCCCGAATCGAAACCGGAATCGAAGCCCAAGACCTCCGAACCGAAGTCGGGGGCCAAACCCAATGCGCCCGACCCGAAAGACGATCTGAAAACTCTTCCCATGCCGGAAGTGGAGAAGGAATTGGGGTCATCGCCGAACGGCCTCAGCCAAGCCGAGGCGCAGAAACGGCTGGCGCAATATGGTCCGAACCAGATCGCGGAAAAGAAAACCAACGCATTCTTGAAGTTCCTCAGCTATTTCTGGGGACCCATTCCGTGGATGATCGAAGCGGCGGTGATTCTGTCGGGGGTCGTCCGGCACTGGTTGGACTTTTTCATCATTCTCTTTCTGCTTCTCTCCAATGCCGTGGTGGCATTTTGGGAGGAACATCAGGCGGGCAACGAAATTGCCGCATTGCGTGCCAAGCTGGCAGTCACGGCCAAGGCGCTGCGCGATGGAAAGTGGAGTGCCCCGAAGGTCGCGGAACTGGTGCCAGGCGACGTTATCCGTCTACGGCTGGGAGACATCGTGCCGGCCGATGCGCGCTTGTTGCCGGGCGATCCCGTTCAAGTCGATCAGTCCGCGTTAACCGGAGAATCCTTGCCTGCAACACGCAAACCGGGCGAAGCAGTCTTTTCGGGCTCCATTATCAAGCGCGGCGAAGCCGACGCGATGGTTTACGCCACCGGTGAGAAGACCTACTTCGGCAAGACGGCGCAGTTAGTTCAGGGAGCCCATACCGTCAGCCATTTCCAGCGCGCCGTGCTCAAAATTGGCGACTACCTCATCGTTCTCGCTGTGGCCTTGGTGGCGGTGATCGTTACCGTGGCCCTCTTCCGTCACGATCCGATCCTAAGCACGTTGGAGTTCGCCCTGGTGCTTATGGTGGCCGCGATCCCCGTGGCCATGCCCACCGTCCTGTCCGTAACGATGGCCGTCGGGGCACGTCTGCTGGCAAAAAAGCAAGCGATCGTGACCAAACTTTCGGCCATCGAGGAACTAGCTGGCGTGGATGTCTTATGCTCGGACAAGACCGGCACCCTCACCCAAAACAAGTTGACGCTGGGCGA
>PMOV01000382.1:9187-9747 GCA_003161195.1 Acidobacteriota bacterium
CAGGTACTCCATTTCCAGCCGTTCGATCCCGTCCATAAGCGCACGGAAGCTACCGTCAAAGCTTCGGACGGAAAACAGTTTTTTGTGGCCAAAGGCGCGCCGCAGGTAATTCTGGAAATGTCCACCAACGCCGGCGACGTAAAATCCGCTGTCGAGAAAGCCGTCAATGAGTTTGCGGGCCGCGGCTTTCGTTCCTTGGGCGTAGCCCGGGCGGATCAGGAAAATAAGTGGCAGCTTGTTGGCGTGTTGCCCATGTTCGATCCGCCTCGCGAGCAGGCCAAAGCAACCATCGCGAGTGCTGGGCACATGGGTGTGAAAGTCAAGATGGTCACCGGCGACCAATTGGCCATTGCCCAGGAAACAGCCCGCCAACTGGGGATGGGCACGAACATCCTTGATGCCGCAGTATTGCGCGATTCGAAGAATAAGCAGTCGGCGCAGTCGGTGGAGTCCATAGAAAAAGCCGACGGCTTCGCCCAGGTGTTCCCCGAAGACAAATACAACATTGTCGATGTCCTCCAAAAGCACGGCCACATAGTCGGCATGACCGGCGACGGGGT
>PMOV01000382.1:9768-27381 GCA_003161195.1 Acidobacteriota bacterium
TCTTCCAGCGGATGAACAGCTATTCCATCTACCGCATCGCCGAAACACTGCGTGTGCTGTTCTTCATGACTCTGGCGATCCTGGTCTTTAATTTCTACCCTGTGACCGCCGTGATGATTGTGATGATCGCCGTGCTCAACGATGGAGCCATTCTGTCTATCGCCTATGACAACGTTCATTACAAGGACAAGCCGGAGGCCTGGAACATGCGCCTCGTGCTGGGCATCTCGACCGTGCTCGGCGTCATGGGGGTCATGGCTGCGTTTGGACTATTTTATCTTGGCGAGCGCGTTTTTCACCTCGACCACGCACACGTCCAAACGCTGATGTACCTGAAGTTATCCGTAGCCGGACATCTGACGATTTTTCTGACGCGCACCCGCGGCCCATTCTGGTCCATACGCCCCGCTCGGATTCTGTGGATTGCCGTGCTCGGTACGCAAATTGTGGCGACCTTGATTGCCGTTTACGGCCTATTTATGACGCCCCTTGGCTGGGGCTGGGCCGGGTTCGTTTGGGGCTATGCCCTGATTTGGGCTCTCGTGAATGACCGCGTGAAATTGCTCGCCTATAAGGTTATTGATCCCGTCAAGGGCCAGACCAAAACGCAGGGCAAATCCCTCGCGAAGCCCGAGGCCAAAGCCGAGCCAAAGTCTGAAGCCAAAGCTAAGCCAAAGCCAGAAGTCAAGACGCAGATCGCGAAACGCGCCTATGAATTCTATGAGGAGGGAGGCAGCAAGGGCGGTCACTCAGTTCAAGACTGGGAGAAGGCGGAGCAGGAGATTCAGAAAGACGAAGCTAAAACCGAGTCGAAGCCTGATGCCAAAGCCGAGTCGAAGCCCGATGCCAAGGTCGAGCCGAATCCCGAGGCCAAAGCCAAACGGGAGTCACTGACCGATTTGAAGCTGAACGTCGTCCAGCGAGTCCATGAACTCTATGAGGAGTTGGGACGTGAGGATGTACGGGAAGTCGAGGAATGGGAGAAAGCGGCTCGGAAGACTCCGGTAAATGATCCCCACAAGTAGCGGCACGAGAACTACGCACCAGACAGGGCCGAGGGAGCAAAAATGAAAATCAATTCAAAGGATTTTCGCGTACGGGGAGAAAAGGTCAATCTTAAGAAATGGCCGACGATCATCAAACCCTTTTGCAATTCCAAGAAAGGGTATCAGGAGCTCTTGGAAGAGCACGTTGAAGCGTTGAGTTCGCTGCAACGCCTTCACTACGCTTCCGGCCATTACGCATTACTGGTGATCTTTCAGGCCTTGGACGCGGCGGGCAAGGACGGCTCCATACGGCACATCATGTCCGGTGTAAATCCGGAAGGCTGCGAGGTTTTCAGTTTTAAGCAGCCGAGCGCGGAAGAGCTGAAACACGATTTTCTCTGGCGCACCACCTGCCGCCTTCCCGAACGCGGGCGCATCGGTATCTTTAACCGTTCTTATTACGAGGAAGTTCTGGTTGTTCGCGTCCATCCGGAGATTCTCCGCAACCAGGGGCTTCCGAAAAAATTGCGCGACGAGAAAAACATTTGGAAGGAGCGTTATCGTTCCATCGTGGACTTGGAGGAACATCTCTACCGTAACGGCACTCGCATTGTCAAAATCTTCCTTCACTTATCGAAGAACCAGCAACGAAAACGCTTTCTCGAGCGTCTTGATGAACCGGACAAGAACTGGAAATTTAGCCTCTCGGACATCCACGAGAGAAAATACTGGAAAAATTACACAAAGGCCTATGAGCAGTGCTTGCACGCCACGGCCACCCATGACGCACCTTGGTACGTCGTTCCCGCCGATGACAAAGAAAATGCTCGACTCATCGTTTCAGGAATTGTTCTTGACCGGCTCAAAGATCTGAAGATGGCATATCCCAAGACCACCGGAAAACGTCGCGGAGAACTAAAATTGATCGCCAAGCACCTTGCGAAATGATTCTTGAGCGATGGCCTTCTACTTGACGAATGCTACAAAGAAAGTGGCTACTTGATGACGACCTCCCGTTCGGATGCTCTGGTGCTCTTCGGTGTGACGGGCGATCTCGCCCATAAGATGATCTTCCCGGCCCTCTATGCGATGGCAAAACGAGGTGTCCTCAAGGTCCCGGTTATCGGCGTCGCTTTCCCCAAGTGGAGTCTAGAACGTCTGCGCAAACGCGTTACGGACAGTATTAAGCGATCTGGCGGCATCGATAACGAGCGCGCGTTCCATCACCTGCTGTCCTCGTTCAGCTACGTGAGTGGGGATTATAAAGATCCCGCTACGTTCGCAGCGCTAAAAAAAACGCTAGGTAAAGTTCGCCGCCCGGCTCACTACCTGGCCATCCCGCCATCTCTTTTCGAGACCGTGATCAAAGAGCTTGGTGCCGCGAATTTATGCGAGCACGCACGCGTCATTGTCGAAAAACCGTTTGGCCGCGATCTGGCTTCCGCACGGGAGCTCAACCGAGTCGCTCGGTCGGTATTCCCGGAAGACGCGATCTTCCGCATCGACCACTTCCTTGGAAAGGAAGCGATCATGAATATCCTCTATTTTCGCTTCGCGAATTCCTTCCTCGAACCGATCTGGAATCGCAACTATGTGGCCAGCGTTCAGATAACCATGTCCGAGGATTTCGGTGTAAACGGCCGCGGCGCGTTTTACGAAACGGCCGGCTGCTTGCGCGACGTGATCGANNAACCACCTCTTCCAGATCGTCGCGTTACTTGCCATGGAGCCGCCCCCCGGCAGGGACTTCGGAGCGGTGCACAACGAGAAAGCTAAAGTGTTCCAAGCCATACGTCCCATGACCTCCAAAGACTTGGTGCGCGGCCAGTACCTTGACTACCGGAAAGAGCCAGATGTGGCAAAGAACTCCGATGTCGAAACCTTTTGCGCCCTTCGCCTGTTCATCGATTCGTGGCGCTGGGAAGCTGTGCCGTGGTACATACGCGCCGGCAAATACCTGCCCGAAACCGTAACCGAAGTCCTGGTCGAACTTAAATCGCCTCCACAGAGGCTCTTTGCTGACTCAACACCGAAAACGGGGCTGGCGAATTATTTGCGTTTCCGGCTCTCCCCCAGCTCGGCGGTCGCCATCGCTGCTCGAGTTAAGCTCCCAGGAAGGGAGTTCGTCGGCGACCAACGAGAGCTCTACTTGTCTGACCAAGAGCCGGGAGAAGAACTACCCTACGAGCGGCTTTTGGGAGACGCCATGGTCGGCGACGACGCGCTCTTCACGCGTGAAGATGCGGTTGAAGCCGCCTGGACGGTGGTCGAGCCTGTCCTCAAGAATCACCATCGGGTTCGCCCATATAAGCGCAAAAGCTGGGGGCCAAAACAGTCTGATGCCCTGATCGCTTCGGACGGCGGATGGCACAACCCCGATTCGAAGGACGCGTCCAGATCATGAGCCCGCCGCAAGGGCATTCCTGTTGGCCGTGGTTCTTCTTTGCCACGCGGCCTTGTGACTGCTTCTTCCGCCATAAAGCAATACCGGAAAACACTTGAAATAGCTCACGTGCGGATCTATGGAGGACGTTGCTTTCAATCAACTATCGAGTGCGTCTGGAGCGTCTACGCCAAGCGAGCCCTGCGCGGCGATCCCGCCGGCGGCTGTGGGCTTTCCTTTAAGAATCCACTCAAAACCTACTGCGATCAGGGCGCCCACCGCTGGTCCAACGATGTAGATCCAGGTCGTGTGAAAGTCGCCGCGCACCAGATCCGGGGCGAGCGAACGCACCGGGTTCATTGAAGCGCCGGAAACCGGCGCCGACCAAAGTCCTGCTAGAGCGATATAGCCACCTACGGCGATGGCACCATTCGTGCCGATGTTTCGCGCACCGGACGCGGTGCCCAGGATTGTGTTCACTAGTCCGGCCGTCAGCACCACTTCCATCGCGAGTGCTTTCGGGTAGGTCACGCCGCTTCCCGGCAACGTCGCGCCGAGGGCGCCAACCGTTCCGAACATGACTCGGAGGAAAACAACCGCGCTAATGCCTCCGACGACCTGTCCCACGACGTAGCCTGGGACTCTCTTCCACGGAAAGTTGCGCCGGAATGCAAAAGCTAACGTGACCGCTGGATTCAAATGTGCACCACTCACGGAGCCCATAAAGTAAATGATAGCCATCACCATAATTCCCGGCGCAACCACGATCATGGCTATGGTGACCCGGCCGTTGCTCATCGCTGCAACGACGCCACCACCGGCAGCAACCAGCACCAATAGAAATGTGCCCCAGATCTCCGCGAATACGCGTCGCCACTCATGGGAAGAATCCAAAAAATCGGGCGCTATTTGCCGATGGATCATCAGTTGCTTCTGCGCCGCCTCTGGCCCATCACGCTCAATCGACTCCATGCCCACCTCCAGTTCAGTCCTTCGTGCGAAGTGCTCGCGAACCACCACCGCCATCGCAAGAAAAATGCTCAGGTCTTCCGGTGTTGGACAACTTCCACGGGCATGTGGCTCAGCTTTGCGAAAACCCGGCTCCGACGCAGTAAGGGCCACCAGTCGTAAAGATAGATCTGCATCGGTCGCCACATGGCGACCCATCCCGCGATCGTAAGACTCTCGCGCAGGACGCTAGCCCAGGTGCCGGCCTCACCATGCAGCAGAGTCTGGATGACAACGAGACAGGCTGCCAGGAACACCGAACCGATGAACAGGCTCGTGCGGCCCTGTTTCATCAAGCGACTGAACTCCAATTTGGTCAGTGTGGCGCGATGGGCGAAGTAGTTGTGCACTGCTTCCGGGACCAGTTCCTTGGGGTCCTCCGTCGGCCACTCCTCTAGGTAAATGCGCAGCTTCACCGGTGCGGCGGGCGGAAACTCCTGCGCCCAACTTACGATGAATTCCGCTGCGTTGTCGTCCAGGTCCTTCTCGATGAAGGGTGAGGGGTCCATCGAGTTGAAGAGTTGGTTTAGGCTATGCAGATTCAACTCGATCGTGTGCGAGGCTGCGGGATCAGGCCGAGGATGGCGCCGCGAGGGAAAGCGCATCAGTGTCTCCATTGGTCTTTTGGGCAGTACCGCTAAGGTCAGGTTTGATCCAGCAAAAAGCTTATCCTAACTGGGTGTTTTTCGCGGTTCGCATCAGTTTATGCAGTTTTGCTCGTCGAAATCTCCCTATTAACTTTCCTTCGCGTAACTTCCGCTTCCTATACTTGCGGTGGAGTAGCCCTCCCTCGAAAGTCAAGAATCACGGCATTGCATGGAAAGGAGAACCACTTGATACGAAGATTGCTTGCTGTTGCTCTATCCACAGGACTGGTCGGCGCCACGGTTCCGGCTCCAGTTCACGCCAATGATGCACTTCCGACCACCAACATCAAGCATGTTCTATTGATCAGCGTCGACGGCCTGCACGCCCTCGACCTGGCCAACTACGTCAATTCGCACGGAGATTCAACCCTCCCCGCCTTAAGCAGCCACGGCTACACTTATACCAACGCCTCCAGCTCCACGCCTTCCGATTCCTTCCCCGGACTTTCGGCTCTGGTCACAGGCGGCTCACCGACCGACGCAGGCTTTTGGTATGACGTGACGTACAACCGCAGGACCTCGCCACAAGCCGCCTCCAACAACGATATCGGCAGCGTGGGCGGAAATTGCCCGGGCACCATCGGCGGCGTCGTCGAATACGACCAGGGAATCGATGCGGATTTGACCAAGCTGGACGGCGGAGGAAAGATCAATCCGGCATAGCTGCCCCGCGATCCAAACAATCCAGGTTCTGCCGTTCCTGTTCGGCGAAGACAAGTAGTGCCTTACGGACGGTAGGTCCGAACGACCAACGACACGCTGTATACAAAGAGGGCGTCCAAAGGTTGGGACGTCCTCTTTGTTGCGGAGTTTTTTTCTTGGCGGAACTTGACGCGAGATGCTCGGCGCGGGTTCCAGTGAAAGTGGCATGGATCGGCCCTATTGTTGGAACGCCATGCGGCGCAGGAGAGATTGAAATCGCAGGCACGAGCGCAAAATGTAGCCAGCTTCATGGGCATGATTATGGTTCTCGGAATCGTGGCCAAGAATGGCATCCTGATTCTGGACGCCGAACACCGCTTCGTCGAACTGGGTTTTTCCTCGCGCGAAGCCATGATTCAGGCCGGGCGCCGGCGGCTGCGGCCCATTGCTATGACCGCCCTCGCCACCATCGCAGGAATGTTCCCGCTGGCGTTTGCGTTGGGGGCGGGCTCACAAATGCTGCAACCGCTGGCCATTGCAGTGATCGGAGGAATCCTCAGCTCCATGCTGCTCTCGTTGGTCTTCACCCCAGCGATTCACTATTATCTTCAACCGCGCGGGATGGAGTCGGAGGCGGCGGTCGAATCCGGCGCTTTAACGCTGGATTCTGGAACCACATAGCCAGATTCTCAGGGCCACGCCTTGATCACCTTGCCGATAATGCCGCCAAATCCGGTAGCGACGATGCTTCGATGATGTTGTGCTCCGGCGGCGCGATTTTGCTTTTGCACGCCTGCACCAGGATTTTCAGTGCAAGTTCCATGGTAACCGACGTAACCACGGCCGCCGTCAAGGCTCGGCTTTCGATCAGCGGTTTAACGTGGTTGCTGATACCGATGCCGATGAACGGCTTTTCCTGCCAGCGCGCTTTCTCTTCCGGCGCGGCCGCAGTTTGAAAGGCCTTTCGCGCCCCCAGCGCCAGTTCGTGCGTTTGGCCGGCAACCAAGTGAAATCTCTCCGCTTGAGAAGTCGCCAGCTTCAGCCAGGCCGCTACACTTTGCTCCGCGCTCGCTTCGCTCCACTTGCTTCGCAGCGCGGTAATTTGCAGCTTCGGCGATATTGCGCTTTGCATTCCCTGCCGTCGCTGTACTGCTACGGAACTCATGCTGGGCCCTTCAACGAGCAGAACGGAGCCTCCACCCGGGAGCAGGGCGGCCAATTGCTGGCCTTGCAGCCGGCCTATCTCGCGCTGGCCTTGCGTCACCGTGAAGATTGGCAGTTGGGATGTTTTGCGAAGGCGCGACACGTAGTCAACGTCGCTGTTGCTGATGACCCAGCCGATACCCGCCGCAACCGCGGCCTCCGCGACACGCGGAAGTCCGGTGGCCGTCACCGGTTCCACCAGAAACGCGTCGGGTTTGGCTGCTGAACGCGATTGAACAATCTCCAGCAACTGTTGGCTCTGGGTTATCGAGTCGTCGTTCGCGTACATAATCTGCACGTCGCAACCGAACTTCTCGCCCGCCGACGTTGCCGCGATGCCTTGTTGGTGTTGGTACGCGTTATCGTTGGGCAGCGACACCACTACCCGCAATTTGCTCATCAATGTCATCCCACGTCGCGCGTGGCCAGTATATTTCTTTTGCTTCGCATTGCCGCAATGCCAGGTTAGAGTATGACTAAACGATAACTAAGTTGGCAGCGCTATGCGGTCTCGGCAGGTGCGACCAACGCGCTTGGCTGAGAGCCACGCTCCGTCGCTGCTGAAGTTTTGCTGCGCGCGCGGAGCAAAGGTTGCAGGTCGCAGGCTTCTTCCCAGGTGCGCATTTGCAGCGAACGCGCGAATTTCCCCACGCCATCGGTTTCCGCACACAAAAGTGCCAATTCAATGATTTCTTCTTCGCTGAACTGCTTCTTTAAATCCTCGTACACCGCGTCTGAATCGATCGCCTCGTCGCCTTGCTTGAATTTAGTGGCGAAACGCAGCGCCGCTTTTTCTTTATCATCAAACATGTCGCTATTTTCGAAATCCATGGTGGCGAGGATTTTATCCTCGGTAAGCCCTTGGCTTTTGGCGATATTGGAACGCACCGTCGAACAGTACCCGCAGAAGTGTTTGGTGGAGATCAACACGCGCACGCATTCCTTCAACGGCCCGGGAAGAATTCCGCCGTTCAGCAATTCGTTCCACGTCCGCAGCCAGTTGCGTCCGGCCTCCGTTCGCGCATAGATTCTGGCGCACAAGGGATCGGGGGCGCCATTGGCCCGCGCGCTTTCGATCAGCAATCGTTGCGTTCCGGTACATTCGGAGTCTTCAAGCGGTTTCAGTCGCGGCATGCTTCCTCCAGTTTGTCGGGCAAGTCAGTCCTGCTCATGAAGCCAGATTCCTTCGCAACGTTTTGGCATCCAGTTCTTTTTCCCAGCGCGCCACCACCAGCGCCGCCACTCCGTTGCCGATCATATTCACCAGCGCTCGCGCCGTACTCATAAACCGGTCGATCCCGAGCAGCAACGCCATGCCCGCCACCGGAATTGTCGGCACCACCGTCAGCGTCCCCACCAACGCGATGAAAGACGCCCCTTGCACCCCGCTCGCTCCCTTCGACGTGAGCGTAGCCACGGCAAATATCGTCAATTGCTGCAACAACGTGAGGTGCGTATTCGTGGCTTGCGCCACGAACAGCGCCGCCAACGTCATGTACAAACTCGTACCATCGGTGTTAAACGTGTAGCCCGTCGGAACCACCAGCCCCACTAGCGCTTTCGAACAGCCCAGCTCTTCCATTTTCTCCATCAACGTAGGCAGCGCCGCTTCCGAGGACGTCACCCCAATCACCAGAAGAATCTCTTCCTTGATGTAGCGCAGATATTTCAAAATGCTGAAGCCCGCGAGCCAACACACAAAACCAAGCACCAGCAGCACGAACAATATGCACGTCACATAAAAGATGCCGATCAATTTAACCAAGGGGCCCAGCGCACTCAGCCCATACTTGCCCACCGTGAACGCCATCGCACCGAACGTGCCGACCGCCGCAAACTTCATAATAATTTTTATGATGCCGAACACCGCATTCTTTAGAACCTCGATCAGCTCCACCAGGGGTTTGCACTTCGCGCCGGCAGCCGACAGCGCAAATCCGAACAAAATGGAAATGAGCAGCACCTGCAGGATGTCGCCCTTCGCGAACGCCTCCACCACCGTCGTCGGCACAATGTGCAAAAAAAAATCGGCGATACTCTGCGCCTTGGCCTGGCCCGCGTATTCCGCAATCGACTTCGCGTCCAGCGTGGCAGGATTAACATTCCAGCCGCTCCCCGGCTGCACGACATTGCCCACCACCAGCCCGATGAGCAGCGCCAACGTCGATACCGCTTCGAAATACAGCAGCGCCTTCCCGCCGACGCGCCCAACCTTCTTCAAATCTTCCATGCCCGCGATGCCCGTCACCACGGTGCAAAAAATTATTACCGCGATGATCATGGTGATCAGCCGGATGAAGCCGTCCCCGAGCGGCTTCATCGCCACCGCTCGCGCCGGGCTCAAATATCCAAAAAGAATTGCCGCCGCTATCGCGAACAGCACCTGAAACGACATGCGCGCGTAGAACGGAACCTTTCGCGCTTCCGCAGTTTGTGCTTGGCTCATCGTGTGGCGATTCCGCATTGCGCGGCCCAATGCGCGGCCACAATAGCGTTACAGCCCACGGCGCGCTTCACAAGATCCAGCTCGCGGGCTTGACCATTGCCGTCGCCAGCGTATTCAGGAATTGCGCGGCGCGCGCTCCGTCCACCACGCGATGGTCGCTGGACAACGTCACCGTAATCATCGGTCGTATCGCCATTTGCCCTTCGCTAACTACCACCCGCTCGACAATCTTCCCGACCGCCAGAATCGCAGCCTGTGGCGGCGTGATAATCGCCGTGAACGCGTCCACCTCAAACATCCCGAGATTGCTCACCGTAAAAGTTCCTCCGCTGATGTCCGCGAGCCGCAGTTTTCCCGCGCGCGCTCGTTCCGTAAGTTCGCGCCTCTCCACAGCGATTTCCGCGAGTGGCAGCTTATTGGCATTGCGGATCACCGCGGCCACCACACCGTCGTCCACTGCCATGGCCACGCTGATATTCACTTCCGCATTCTCCCGGATCCCATCGCCAGTCCAGCTCGCGTTAAGCCGCGGATGTTTTTGCAGCGCTCGCGCGACCAGCCCGACTAACACATCGTTGATCGATGCTTGCCCCGCCCCCCCGCTCTTGCGCAGTTCCAGCAGCCCGCTGGCGTCGATCTCGCGTGTAACAAAAAAATGCGGCACGCTCCTCCAGCTCTGCGTCGTCCGCTCCGCCATGATCCGCGCGATCGCGCTCAACGTTTCCCCGCTGGCCTTCAACGCGTTTGCCCCGCCCTCCGGCGCAATCCCCGTTTGCGTACCCGCAGCCGCACCACCTCCCGCGATATACGCCTGCACATCTTCCGTGCTGATGTTTCCATCGGGGCCCGTCGCCCGCAGCAAGGAAATGTCCACGCCATGCTCTTTCGCCAGCCGCCGCGCCTTGGGAGAAATCTTCGGCCCCGCATCCCCGCCCCCGCCGCTTACTTTCGTCGGCTCCGCCGATACCGCAGCCGCGCTCACTGCTGCACTGGACGCCCGCGCTGAAGGAGCCGCTACCGCAGCAGCCAAAGCCTCCGCAGGCAGTCCTTCCCCCGGTTGCAAAATCCACGCAATTACTGCGCCCACCGCCACCACGTCGCCTTCCCGCGATTTCACGCCCGCCAGTATCCCATCCGCCGCGGCTTCTACTTCCACCACTGCCTTGTCCGTCTCAATTTCCAGCAACGGCTCACCCTTCACCGTCGCCTGTCCTTCTTTCTTCCGCCACGCCAGGAGCTTTCCCGTCTCCTGCGCCATTTCCAGTGCGGGCATTACCACGCTGATCGCCATAAAGTTTTCCCAAGTACACGCCCCAGCGCGCCCTCAGTCCCTCGCCCCCACTTTTTCTTGCCGCGCCGTTTTTTCTTTCTTGGCGCTGGCCGCCACCATCTTGCGCACCGTTTCGCTGGGCTCCGCTTCGTTTTCCCGCGCCGTCGGCAACGGTCCCTCCACCGTGTGGTAATGCGCGCCCGCCACCATTAACTTGTCCGCCGGGAACCGCGTGATGATTTCGTGTCCCGTCTCCGTCACCACAATCTCTTCTTCGATCCGCGCCGCGCTCCACCCGTCCGTTGATGGCCAATATGTCTCCAGCGCAAACACCATCCCAGGCTTGATTTCATGCGAGTGCTCCAGCGAAACCATCCGGCTGATCACCGGCTTTTCCCAAATCGCCAGCCCAATCCCGTGACCAAATTGCAGTGCGAACGCCGCCTCCTCGTCCGGAAACCCGAATTCCTCCGCCTTCGGCCACACCGCGGCGATTTCCGCCGTCGTCCGCCCCGGCTTCACCAGTGATATCGCCGCATCCAGATAGTCGCGG
Source organism: Acidobacteriota bacterium (assembly GCA_003161195.1). Taxonomy (GTDB): domain Bacteria; phylum Acidobacteriota; class Terriglobia; order Acidiferrales; family UBA7541; genus Acidiferrum. The sequence continues at coordinate 20,907 of PMOV01000382.1, forward strand.
CACCGCTTGTAGGCATCAATCATGGCGAACGAAGCGTACCCAATCGAAAAGCAGCGGTAATAACAAGTTCGGTAGCCCATGTACGAATGCAGAATGTCGTAGTACACCGGATCCCCTGGCCGCAGCACGCGATCCGAGAAAACGTGCGGGTGCGGATTGCAGCGCTCCCCGGAAATCGCGTTCACCGCCTCCACATACTCCGAACCCAGGTCGTACAGCACCTTGCTCGCCAGTCCCACCGCCTGCGCTTCGCTCATCCCCGGCTTCATCGCCCGATACAGTTCGTCGTACGCCGCATCCACCATCATCGCCGAATGATTCAGCAGCGAAATCTCATCCTGCGTCTTGATCACTCGCGCGTCCGACATCAACTGCTGCCCATCCACCACCGTGATGCCTTCGCGCTGCAATGCAAACAGAATCGGCGGCTCCACCACATCGATGCCCAGCGGCTGGTTGTGCAGCCCGCGCATCTCCAACTCCACCTTGATCTTCTTCGCCACGTTCTCCGCCCGCCCCATCTCCGGCGACATCGCCCCGCGCAGTAGCGGAATCCCGGAACGCGATCTTTCCGGCCCCAGCCACGGGCAATTCTCCGCGTGGTGCCGCGCCGCCGATCCGAAATCCCACAAAATCGGCTCATCTTTCTGCGGCAACAGCGCAAACCGGCTGATCTTGTCCTGTGCCCAGGATCCGATGTGCGTCGCCGTCAGATACCGCACGTTGTTCATGTCGAAGCACAGCAGCGCTCCCATCTCCGATTTCGCCAGCAGCGCTTTCGCCCGCACCAGCCGTTCCTGGCGTAAACGGTCGAAATCGATGCGATTCTCCCAATCCACAGCCATTGGGCCGTACGTCTTTAACGCCACAGTGGGCCTCCGCGTTTTTTTGCTGTTGTCGCTGAATCTCGCAACGCTAGCTCTTCCCGCACAGTTTCTTTGCTGCCGCAAACACTCCGGGCCCTGTCGGCACCGTCACGTCTTCCAGCGGCGGGGAGAAGGGAATCGGAACATGCATTGCCCCCAGGCGTTTCACCGGCGCTTCCAAATCGAAAAACGCCCCCTCCGCGATCACCGAGGCAATCTCCGCCGTCACCCCATACCGTTCATAGCCTTCATCGATTACCATCACCCGCGATGTCTTCTTCGCCGATTCGATCAGCGCCTTTTCATCCAACGGCCACATCGTTCGCGGATCGATCACCTCCGCGCTGATCCCCACCGCCTCCAGCAACTCCGCCGCCTCCAGCGCCACCTGCACCATGCTGCTCGTCGCCACCAGCGTGATGTCTTCGCCCTCGCGCTTCACGTCCGCCACCCCGAAGGGAATCGTGTACTCCTCCGCGGGCACTGGCCCCTTCAGCTTGTACATCATCTTGTCTTCAAAAAAGACCACCGGGTTCTCGTCGCGGATCGCGCTCTTCAGCAACCCTTTCGCGTCCCACGGCGTCGATGGCATCACCACTTTCAATCCCGGCACGTGGCTGAACCACGCATGCAGCGACTGCGAATGCTGCGCCGCCGACCGCCGCGAAGCGCCTAGCGTCGTGCGCAGCACCATCGGCACCTTCCATTTTCCCCCGGACATGTAATGCACCTTGGCCGCTTGATTCACCATCTGGTCCATCGTCAACGTCAGGAAATCGCCAAACATGATGTCCACCACCGGGCGCATCCCGGTCATCGCCGCGCCCACTCCCACGCCCGTGAATCCCGCTTCCGAAATCGGCGTATCGATCACCCGCTCCACGCCAAACTCTTGCACCAGTCCGCTCAGCACCTTGAATGGCGTGCCCGCTTCCGCCACGTCCTCGCCCAGTATGCAAACGCGTTTGTCGCGCCGCATCTCTTCCGCCAGCGCCTCATTCACCGCTTGCGCAAAGGTCAGTTCTCGCGTGGCACTGGCCGTCTTTGTCGTGCTTTCAGGCATACACATCCTGCGCAACCTTATCTATTGCCGGATACGGCGAAGCGATCGCAAACTCCACCGCGGCTTTCATTTCTGCCGCCACTTCCTGGGCGATCCCGCTCAATTCCTCTGTGCTGGCGTGCCCCTGCTCGGTCAGCCACTTGGTCAACAACTTGATCGGATCCCGCGAAGTCTTCCATTCCTGTTCTTCTTGTTTGCTGCGGTAATACTCACGATTGATATCCCCTACGTGATGTCCCGTGTAGCGATACGTGTTGCACACCAAAAACGAAGGGCCTTCACCGGCCCGCGCCCGCGCGATCATTCTTTTTGCCACGTTGTTCACCGCCATCACGTCCTGACCGTCGACTGCCTCCGAAGGCACGCCGAATGCCGTACCCCGCTGCAGCAAATCTCCCGCCAGCGTCTCCGAAAAATGCGTGTACTCCGTATATAAATTGTTTTCGCAAACGTAAATGACCGGCAATTTCCACAACGCCGCAAGATTCATCACCTCATACACCACGCCCTGCCCCAGGGCTCCTTCCCCAAAAAAGCACACCGCCACTTGTCCTTTGCCCGCATGTTTCGCGGAAAATGCCGCGCCCGTCGCGATCCCCGCGCTCCCCGCTACAATCGCGTTTGCTCCCAAATTCCCCGTCGCCGGGTCCGCGATGTGCATGGACCCGCCTTTGCCCTTGCAATAACCCGCTTCCTTCCCCAGCAATTCCGCGAACATCCTGTCCGGCGACGCCCCCTTGGCCACGCAATGCCCGTGCCCGCGATGCGTGCTGGTGATGTAGTCGTCTACATTCAATGCTTCGCAAATCCCCACCGCCACCGCTTCCTCACCTATATACAGGTGCGCCAGCCCCGGCATCAGCGCCCGCGTGTACAACTCGTTCACCTGCTCCTCAAACTGCCGGATCATCTGCATCCGCCGGTACATCTCCAGCAATTTCTCCTTCTTCACCGGCGCTTCCGCGCCCGTCTGATTCGCCACCGTGCTCATCGCTTTACCCCGCACATGCTCGCCAGTACGTCGAATACCACCGCGAAATCTTCCTGCACCAGTCCCATGCCGCGCGCTGCCGTCAGGAATTCATTGCTCACCGCCGTCGTCGGCATCGGCACATCCAGCGCTCTTCCTAATTCCAGCGCCAGCAGCATGTCCTTCTGCATCATGTTTACGTTGAACCATGCTTCGTCCGGCAACTTCATCACAAACGTTCCGCGGTACTTGATCATCGGCGAGGCGATCGCGCTGTTGGTAAGCACCTCCACCGCTACCTCCCGCGCAATTCCGCTCTTTTCTGCCAGCAGCACTCCTTCGGAAAACGCCAGCATCTGCACCGCCAGGCTCAAATTCGCCGCAATCTTGATCACCAGCGCCAGCCCGTTCTCCCCCACGTACGTCACTTTCGGGCCGATATCGTGCAACAAACCCTGCACCCGTTCGAAGGTCGCTTTGTGCCCGCCCACCATCACGGAAAGTTTTCCTTCCTGCAACGTGATCACGCTCCCGGAAACCGGCGCGTCCACCATGTCGGCCCCCTTGCCGCGGACCTTTTCCGCCATTCCGCGGCTGAACGCCGGGCTCACCGTGCTCATGTCGATCAGCACTTTTCCAGAGCTCAAGCCCGCCAGCACGCCCTCCGCTCCTTCCATCACCGCTTCCACCGCCGCCGAATTCGTCACCATCACAAAGATCATGTCCGCGGCCGCCGCCACGTCGCGCGGCGATTCCGCCCACTTCATCCCTTTTTCCATCAATCGCCCTGCCTTGCCCTTCGAGCGGTTGTACCCCGTAACGCTGTGCCCCTTATCGAGCAGCCGCAACACCATTTCGCTGCCCATCACTCCCAATCCCACAAATCCCAGGTTGGCCATATCCCTTTCTCTCTCCGGCGCTCCAAATTCCGCGACTAAACCCGATTCGCCACTCATCACTCGCAAGCGCTCGCCACTTCTTGTTCTCGAAAAACATCTTCCGCCACTGCGCCATGCGCGCAGATATTCTGCGCCTCCAAACCCCCTCCGAACCACCCGCGCAACTCTCCCCTGAACAATACCAAAGCCCGGCGGGCCTTCCTTACATCTCAATCCCCGACGAATCCTCCCGCACTTGCCGCAGATGCGACCGCATCGCTTCCCGTGCTCCCACCGTGTCCCGGTGCTCCACGGCGCGCAAAATCCGCTTGTGATGGTATTGCCCGCGTTCCGGGCCGCCCTCCACGTAGTACGTCCGGATCCGGTGTTCCCGCAGCAGCCCCACGATCGAATCGATCAACGAAAGAATCAGCGGGTTCGCCGCCGCTTCCGCCAGCGCCAGATGGAAATCCAAATCTCCTTCGATAAAGGCTTCCGAGTCCCCGCGCGACGCCTCCATCACCGCAATCGCTTCCCGCATCGCTGCCAACGCTTCTTCGTCCGCCCGTTCCGCCGCCAGCGCCGCGATTTCCGGCTCCAGGATCTCGCGCACTTCCGTCAGGTGCGCCGTACTCTGCGGGTGCCCGCTGCGCAGCATGCGGTCTAGGTTTTGTCGGATGGATTCTGAAGTCCGCGTGATCACGAACGTGCCTCGCCCCGCGTAAGCCTCCACCAGCCCCTTCTCCCGCAGCGTCTTCACCGCCTCGCGTACCGCCGTTCGGCTCACGCCGAACTGCAACGCTAGCTCCCGCTCCGGCGGCAAACGATCGCCTTCCTTCAGTTGTCCGTTTTTAATCGACTCCTCGATCTGTTGCACGATCTGCTCAAACAGCCGCGAGGTTTGTACCACCTTATAGATGGACATGATCCGCTCCCTGTGTTCTCAGCCCCCGGGGACGAAGACCGAAAAAACTTACCAAATCCTGGCTCTTTACAGCTGTCGTCGCTCGCTCATCTCGTCCTTTTTAGGCTTCCGCAGGCTAGAGGCCTCTACCGGATGCCATCCTCACTCGCCTCCCGTGGTTCAATGATTGGACCATTAGACATCAGGCCTGCTCAATGTCCGATCATCAGTCCCTTAGCCCGCTTTTCCGCCCGTCACTTCACCCACACCGTCTTTATATTCGTAAATTCCCGGATCCCATACGTGCTCAATTCCCGCCCATATCCCGACATCTTCACTCCCCCAAACGGTACCCGGGGGTCCGATGCCACCATTTGATTGATGAACACCATGCCCGCTTCCAATTCGTTTATGAAGCGCTCTTGCTCCCCAGCATCGTTGGTCCACGCCGAAGCTCCCAACCCGAAGCGCGTATCGTTCGCCACGTAGATCGCTTGGTCCAGATTTTTCACGCGAAAAATGGACGCTACCGGTCCGAACAACTCTTCGCTATATGCGGGCGAATCCTTGGGTATATTCGTGAGCACCGTCGGCGGATAAAAATATCCTTTTTGGCTGCACGGTTTCCCGCCCGTAAGCACCTTGGCGCCCGCCGCAATGCTTTTCTCCACGTCCGCCTGCAGCGACGTCACCGCCTCCGCGTTGGCTAGCGGCCCCACGTCGGTGCTCGCATCGAACGGATCCCCCACCTTCAGTTCCCGCATGCGCTTCACAAACTCCCGCTCAAAGTCGTCGGCAATCTCTTCCGCCACGATAAATCGCTTCGCCGCGATGCACGATTGCCCGTTATTCAGTGTCCGCGCCTTTACCGCCGTCTGTACCGCCTCCCCAATGTTCGCGCTGGGCATCACGATGAATGGATCGCTGCCTCCCAGTTCCAGTACCACTTTTTTCACTCGCTGTGCCGCACCCATCCCCACCTTGATTCCCGCGCCCTCACTGCCCGTCAGCGTGGCGGCCGCAATGCGTGGATCGCCCAGCAGAGCATCCACCTGGTCTGAGCCAATCAACAGCGTCTGGAAAGCGCCCTGCGGTAAGCCCGCCCGCGTCAGTATCTCCTCCACCTTCAGCGCGCACTGCGGCACATTGGACGCATGCTTCAGCAAACCCACATTCCCGGCCATCAGTCCCGGCGCGATAAATCGAAACACCTGCCAGAACGGATAATTCCACGGCATCACCACCAGCACGATCCCCAGCGGCTGATAGCGCACGAAACTGCGCTGCGCGGTAGTCGCAATTACTTCATCCGCGAGAAATTTTTCTGCATTCTCCGCGTAGTACCTGCACGCCCACGCGCATTTCACCGCCTCATCCACCGCCGAACGCAACGTTTTCCCCATCTCCGTGGTCATCAGCGTGGCCAGTTCCTGCTTCTCTGCCTCCAGAATCTCCGCCGCCTTCAGCATCATCTGCGCCCGTTCGACAAAACGCAGCCGGCTGAACCGCGGAAACAACTCCGCCCCCCGCGCAACCTTCTCTTCGATCTGCGCGCCGGATAGCGCCTCAAAAACTTTCAACGTCTCCCCGGTAGCCGGATTAATCGTCGCAATCCCCATATCCCTATCTCTCCACCGCTTCTACCAACAACACGCCAACATATCCTCGCAGCAAATCGCATCGTTATACTGCATATTGCGCAAACAAACCCCCGAAACGTCTTCGCACAACGATCCGCCCAAGACGCTCTCGCAAAACGAAACGCCTCCAACCACGAAGCGCCTCACGCAAGGA
>PMOV01000382.1:27391-27985 GCA_003161195.1 Acidobacteriota bacterium
CCTCCCGCCGCGACAGACCCAGGCGTTGCGACCCGGCCCTACAGTGAAACGCCCTCCCGCAATCACCCGGAGCGCCAACCTTTCGGGAAATTGGTCTGACCGTTATACCACAAGTCTCCGCGGTCCATCCAAAATATTTCTTGACACCATCAATTATCTGGTGGTAATACCATCCGACCAATGGGCGTTGGTACGAGTTAGGGCTGAGTTGGGTGGTGAAGGGCGTTTTTTTGGGGGTGGTATGGTTCATCTAACACGACAAAATGTGGTAACGTGGCTGGTTCGGTCGGTCGGCAGGGCTCGGCGGGTCGTCAAGACGGCGCCAATCGGCGCGGTTTTGGCGGATGCTCGGGCTTGGGTGCTCCTCACTGCGGTCGGCACGGCTCGGCGGGTTCTCACGTCGGTCGGGGCTCGGCGGGTCGTCACGTCGGTCGTCAAGGCTCGGCCGGGCGCCGAGACTGGGCCTCTCAGCGGGGTTTGGGCGGATGGTGCGGCTTGGGCGCTCGCTAACGCCGCTAGGTTGGTCGCCGCGGTGCGAGCCGCCTTCCGTGTGATAGCTACGATTCGGCCGGTTGTCGGTGCTCCGGTTATTTT
>PMOV01000113.1:0-16079 GCA_003161195.1 Acidobacteriota bacterium
GTCCGCGACAAAAACAAAAAAATCATCGACAACCTGCAAAAAGAAGACTTCCAGCTCGCCGAAGACAATCAGAATCAGACCATCGCTTTCTTCTCCAAGGAATCCACCCTCCCCATCACCCTCGCTATGCTTCTCGACACCTCCGGCAGCGAGCAGTTCATGATCGGCGGCATTCAGGAAGCCGGCAGCCGCTTCCTCGAACGCGTCCTGCGCAAGGGCGACGAAGCCCTGGTCATGTCCTTCGACACCGACGCCGACCTGCTCTCCGATTTCACCGATGACCGCGCCATCCTCGATCGCGCCGTCCACCGCGCGCGCATCAACACTCCCGGCGGCGGTATGATCGCCGGCAATCCCGGCCCTATCGGCAATCAGAACACCCCCGGCACCGTCCTCTACGACGCCATCTATCTCGCCTGCAGCGAAAAATTGAACACCGAAGCCGGACGCAAAGCCATCGTCATCGTCACCGACGCGCAAGATGAAGGCAGCCGCGTGAAAATTGACGAAGCCATCGAGGCCGCCCAGCGCACTGACACCGTCATCCACATCTTGCTCGTCGCCGACCCGCGTTACGGCGCCAACGTCGGCGCCGCCAAACGCCTCACCGAAGAAACCGGCGGCCGCGTCATCTCCGTCTCCTCCGAAAAAAAGCTCGCCCAGGCTTTCGACGAAATCTCCGAAGAATTGCGCAGCCAGTACACCCTCGGCTACTACCCCTCGAACAACGCGCGCGACGGCAAATTCCGCAAAATCAAAGTCGAAACCACCAATCACGACTACAAAGTGTTGGCCCGCAAAGGCTACTACGCCCCGAAAGAATAGTCCTTTCGCAATCGCACCGAGCCCCCAACGGAACCGCTGGCAACTCCGTCTAGCGTGTGCCACACTACCGCATCGCGTCACCCCCGGCAAACTCGTCTACCAACTAACAGGAGAACTCTATGAGAAATCGAAGCGTGTGGCTCGCTGCGTCGCTGGTGTTGGCATGTACATTCGCGGCGGCAACGCAGCCCGCGGCGGCCGATGAACGCAGCGTCGCCCAGGTCCTAAACTCCAGCGTCACCGGCGCGGAAAAAGAATTAATGTCCGCCGCCGACGCCATGCCCACCGATAAATTTTCTTTCGCCCCCACCGGCGGCGAATTCAAAGGCGTGCGCACCTTCGGCGAACAACTCCGCCACATCGCCGCGGTAAATTACATCCTCGGCGCCGCCATCTTGGGCGAGAAAGCTCCGGTAGACACGGGCGGCGAATCCGGCCCCACGACCATCAACTCCAAGTCCGACATCATCAAGTACGCCACCGATTCCTTCGCCTATCTCCACAAAGCCATCGACTCTGTCAACGAAAAGAATATGCTCTCGCCCATCAAATATCCTTTTGGCGATGCTCCCTCATCCCGCTTGGCCTTGGCGGTACTCAGCACCCAACACATCTTCGATCACTACGGCCAGATGGTCGAATATCTGCGCATGAACAGCATCGTGCCCCCCGCCAGCCGCTAATTCCATCACACCAGCGCAGGGGGTCTCACGACATGAAAAATCTAAAATTGTTTTCCATCTTCTTCCTGACCATCGCCGCCATTCCAGCGTCCGCAGAGCAACGCCGCAAAATCATCATTGACCAGGATTGTTCCGGCCCCGGCGGCAGCAACATGCAAACGCTTTTAACTCTAATCCAATCTCCGGCCGCCGAAGTTTTGGGCATCACCGTCGTAAGCGGCAATCAGTGGCGCGACGAAGAAGTCGCGCGCACCCTCCGCCTTCTCGAACTCATCGGCCGCACTGACATCCCCGTCGTCCCCGGAGCCGTCTTTCCCTTGGTCCACCGCTATCGGGAAGCCAAACTCTGGCAGGCCACATACGGAAAAGTCGCCTTCGCCGGCGCCTGGGACGATCGTTGGTGGCACGAGCCTGAAGTCATTCCCGAGCTCCTCGAGGGTCAGCCCCACACCAAAGCCTCCGACGAAGACGCCGCGCACTTCCTCCTGCGCATGGTCCACAAATATCCTCACGAAGTCACCATCTACGAGGGCGGACCCATGACCGACCTCGCCATCGCCAACGCCATTGATCCACATTTTGCCGAACTAGCCGCCGGCCTGGTGTTCATGGGCGGCAGCCTCGAGCCGCAAACCGACGACCCCGAATTTCTCAGCGCCCCGCGCCACGAATTTAATTTCTGGTTCGATCCCGAAGCCGCAAAAAGCGTGCTCGCCGCGCCCTGGAAACGAATCGTCTGCACACCCGTGGACATTTCCGTCAAAACCAGAATCACCGACGACATGGTCGCGGACATCGCCAAAAGCCCCAACCCGGTCGCGCAATACGTCGTGAAATACTTCCTGAAGGATCAGGGTGGCTCCTACATGTGGGATGAACTAGCCGCCGCCGCATGGCTCGACCCCACGCTAATCACCAGAAAGGTTCAGCGCTACATGAGCGTCAACGTCGATCACGGCCCAGCCTACGGCGACACCCTAACCTGGACCGAACAAAACAACCCCAAATTGGGCGCACGCCTGGTCGAGATCCAGCAAGACCTTGACCTACAAAAATTCAACAAAATGTTCGTGGACTTAATGAAGGCCCCCACCCCGCAAGCCCACTAAGCAGACAGCGAGCCGGCAAATCGCATCGCCAACAAAAGGTAGATAGGCCATCTCCCTCTGCGCTCCTGTGCGCCCGCCGCGACTCTGCTTTTAGAATACGTCTAAGCATCAGCTCCGTGGTCGCGGCAGAAGCTAGCCCAGGCCGCAAGGCCTGGGTGAGCGTGACCCGGCCCACGTGAGCGCCGTAGGCGCGGCACATTTTGGCCCCGCCTTTCTGTCAATTTTCGTACTCTCCTGCAACGTACCGAACGACATGCGCGGCCGCGTGATCTTCTCTTTTCTCGCCTTTTCTTCTTCTCGTCTCCCCAACGCAGCACTCTTCACGGCGTCAGCGAAGCCGCATAAGCCGCCAGTCGAACGTAATCCTCGTGCGTCAGCTTCGCCACCACCGGCGCCATCAGCGCGCTTCCCGTTCCCGCCCGCAGCCCGTGCTGCATGTCGTACAACTGTCTCACCAGATAGCTCGGCGAGCGCCCCGCAATTCCCGGCACCGCCCCCACCCCTCGCAAATCCGCCCCATGGCAAGTCCCGCACGGCAATGTCCTTCCGTTGCCGCCGGTGGTCGCCAGCTCCCGGCCTTGCGCGATGCTCCCCACCGGGACATACGCAATAAACTCGCTGTGCGTGTCGCGCGATTCAAACTGCTCCAGATCCTTCGGCATTTCGATGATGCGATTCCCCATGGCCTCTTCGCCGCCGCCTTCCACCGCCGCAAAAACGAATCCCGCCACATACGTTTTCGGCACGCGCTCCGTTTCCTTCACGGTAATCAGCTTTCTCGGTTTCAAACTCGAAAAATAAGCCGCCGATTCCGCCACTTCCTCCTCCGTCAACGCCGCGGCAATCGACGGCATCACGGTCGCATGCGATTTCAGCGGAAACGCACTCATGCGCGCTCCGCTCTTGAACTCCGCCAGTTGCTCTAAAATGTATTTCTCCGGCAGTCCCGCCAGCCCCGCATTTTCCGGTCCACCGGGCCCATCCGCACGATGGCAATAGCCGCACGCCCATACTGTGGGCTTTCTTCCGCGCGCCACCACGCCCGGCATCTGTGGATGTTCTTCGGGGTGCCAATCCGTTGCAAAGAACGCATCGCGTGTTTGCGTCAGCGTCCAACTTCCGGCGCTTCCCGCAACATGCAGCACCCTTCCATCGTCCGGCGGCTCCTTATAGCCGGGATCCGCGGTTGGATACGCCCACGCCGGCGGCGGTGCATCCAAATCCTTCGTCGCCACCGCGAAAGCGGGCGCCACGTGCGCGGGCGCTTGCGCGAAGGCGTCCCCAAATAAAAGCATCAGCGCAGTCGCCAAGCCCATACCAGCCTGCAAAAAGCTCCCGAATAGGCTCGGCTTTTTCACGTATCCTCCGGTCGATATCACGCCTTCAGTGTGAGCAGCAACTTGGTTGCGCATCGCGAGTCAATCGCGTGGTTAAAGGGCGAGCACAACTTACTACATCGGCCCGATATGCGACAAACTATCGATGCGCTTCAGCTACCAGCCGTTCTTTGTCATGCCTTGGCGCGCGTCTCGTCGCCCAGGTCCAGCACGTGGCGCGCTGTGGCCAAGTCTTGCTCCGGCACGAGCACACGAAACCCCGAGCCAGTCCAGGGCACGTCAGGACGCCAACCGCTGGCGCTATCGTCTTGGACCGTTGCGGCAATCCCTGCGGACAAGAGCGCGCCTTGCGCGCAGTCCGCTTCATCCTGGGTTGTGAATGTTTGAACCAACACATGTTCTGCTTCGGGCCGGGGAGTAAGTGCGTCGCGCGCCATCGCCACGTCTTCCTGGCGCACGAGCACCCAAAATCCGAGGCCGCTCCACGCCAAGTGCTGACGCATTCCCCCAGCGGTATCAGCCTGGATCATCGCCTCAATGCCTGAGGATTCGAGGATCCCCAGAACCATGTCCGCTTCAGCCCGCGTTCCAAATGACTCGAGTACGACAAGTTTGCTGTGCCGCATGCGGGCATTATATGCCCGGGACGCTATCGCGGACTCGTCAGCCATTTGCCCCACCAATAGAAATCCAATTCCCCGCGTCCTTCTCCCGACCAGTATTTATGGTGATAACTGCGGTAGCATTTTTGGCTTTAGCCCGCTCGGCAATAGCTTCATAAACCGCATCCTTTTCTGTCTCGTTGTCGAAGTTAGCTTCTTCGTAATACTGTCCCTCTGGGGTCACGACAACCCCCACTGCGCAAGAGTATTCTTGCTTCTCTTCTAGCAGGTGTCTCTTTTCAATTTCCCATAGCTTTAGCGCGAGTTCCTGGACGTCGTCCACAATCGGCATTTCATCTCAATCGAACCTGAAATGTCCAGCCCTGTTTGCAGTCCGCGCCTGATAACGCGCTTACGGAAACTACCCCACTTTCCCTTCGCGCCACACGTTGACCACATTCCGCCGAACCATTAAGATTCCCTCTTCACTGACCCCGTGATCAACGAAACCATCGCTCATTACAAAATCCTCCGCAAAATTGGCGGTGGGGGCATGGGCGTGGTCTATGAAGCCGAGGATTCCAAGCTCGGCCGCCACGTGGCCCTCAAATTCCTCCCGGAACAAACAAGTCGCGACGCTCAGGCCCTCGAACGCTTCCTCCGCGAAGCCCGTTCCGCCTCCTCCCTCAATCATCCCGGAATCTGCACCATCTACTCCATCGAAGAGCATGAAGGCGTCACCTTCATCGCCATGGAGCTCCTCGAAGGCCTGTCCCTCGACCAGGTCCTCGCGCAAGGCGAATTCCCCATTCCGCGCACCGTCGATGTCGGCATTCAGCTCGCCGATGCCCTCTGTGCCGCTCACCAAAAAGGCATCATCCATCGCGACATCAAGCCCGCCAACATCATCGTCACCGAACGCGGCGCCGTCAAAATTCTCGATTTCGGCCTCGCCAAGCTCATCTCCAATCGCAACGATTCCCTCTTCGGCGACACCCTCACCGATCCCGGCCTGCAGCTGCTCACCAGCCCTGGCACCGCCGTTGGCACCATCGCCTACATGTCCCCCGAGCAGGCACGCGGCCTCGAGCTCGATGGCCGCACAGACCTTTTCTCCCTCGGCGCCGTCCTCTACCAAATGGTCACCGGCCACCATCCTTTTCCCGGTTCCACCAGCGCCGTGGTCTTCGACAACATTCTGCATCACGCTCCTGCCGCCCCCGTCACCCTGCGCCCCAGCACGTCTCCCGATCTCGAACGCATTTTGAACAAAGCCCTCGAAAAGGATCCCGACCTTCGCTATCAGGTCGCCGCCGAAATGCGCGCGGACCTGAAACGTCTGCAGCGCGAACTGGAGCCCGGTAGGTCTCTCGGCACCTCGCAAGTGTTCGCCGTCGCAACTTCCGGCGTTCCGCTTACGCCCGCCAGCGGCAAAACCGCTGCGGTCAGCGGCGCCCTCCCTGCGCAGGTCGTACATCCTTCCGGCGGCACCGCCATATTCGAGGCCGCCAGCCGCAATAAATTCGGTAGTGGCCTCATCATTGTTATCGCGGTGCTCGTGCTCCTCGCCGCCGCCTTTGGTGCCTACACCCTCGTCCAGCGCACCCAGCACGTGCCCTTCGAGAAAGTCTCCATTGAAAATCTCACCAACAACGGCAGGGTCTCTCGCGCCGCGCTCTCTCCCGACGGCAAATACCTCCTCCACGTCCTGCAGGAAACTTCCGGAATGCAGTCCCTGTGGCTCCGGCATATTCCCACTGGCAGCAACACGCAAGTCGTCGCCCCCGCCCCCACCCGCTATACCGGCCTCACCTTTTCCCCGGACGGCAACTACATCTACTTCGTCCGCCGCGATGAATCCGAGGAAGACATCGATTCCCTCTACAGCTCTCCGGTTCTTGGTGGCACTCCGCGCCTCGTCCTCAACGACATCGATAGTCCCGTGGCCTTCTCTCCCGATGGCCAGCGCTTTGCTTACTTGCACGAACACGGGAGTTCTCTCGAAACCGACTTGTTCGTTGCGCACTCCGACGGCACGCCAGACCGTGCCATCCTTCAACATCGTCCCCTGCGCATGGATAGCTCCACGCTTGCCTGGTCTCCCGATGGCAAGACCATCGTCATCCCCGTAACCCAGCCCTCCGCCACAGAGTTGACCGCATACATGACCGTGGACGTCGCCTCCGGCAAAACCGGCTTCGTCGGCGCCGCTAAGGATAAACTTTTTTACGAGCCCTCCTGGTTTCCCAATGGCAATGCCCTACTCACCAGCGTCTCCTCCGCGGACACCGGCTTTCTGCGCCGTCAGATCGGCATCGTCTCCTACCCTGGTGGCAATTTCCGCCAAATCACCAACGACACCACCAACTACTCGCACGTCTCGCTCGCCGCGGACGGCAAGTCCATTGTGGCCATCCAATCCACGCCGCACTACGAAATCGAGCTGGCGCCTTTCGCCACTCCCGACGCTGTCCATAAAGTGAATCTCTCCTCCAATCTCACCTACTGGCGCTGGTCCTGGACGGACGATGGCCAGCTACTGGTCCCGCAAGGCCCGGATATTCGCAAGGTGAATCCCAAGGGCGGCGAAACCATCATTCTTTCCGACGCCAAACACGCTTCCGACAACGCCATTTCCTGCGCGGGCAGCCGCTACATCGTGTTCCGCTCCATCGGACGAGCCGAAGCCACGGCCGTCAATCTGTGGCGTGCAGACGCGACCGGCGGCGAACAGAAACAGCTCACCTTTGGCTCCAATCAGAACAACCCGGCGTGCTCACGCGATGGCAAGTGGCTGTACTTCGGCGACCTTGACGAAAAGGGTGGCTCCATCAAGCGCGTGCCCCTCGAAGGCGGCAACCCCGAGACCATCCTCAGCGGCGATTCATTTTTCTTTCTCTCGCCGGATGACCACACCATCTTGACCATCGACGTCCGCGATTCCGATCACCGCGTGTTGCTGGACTTCTACGATGTGCTGACCAAGCAGAAACACGTTTTGGAAGCCGACCCGCACTTGCTCCCCATTTTCGCGTTCACTCCTGATGGCCAGACGCTGGCCTACGTGGCCCGCGAAAATGGGGTCGACAACATCTGGCTCCAGCCGCTGGACGGCTCGCCTGCCCACCACTTAACGCATTTCACCTCCGAGAATATCGCGACCTTCGCCTTCTCGCACGACGGCTCCCAACTCGGCATCGACCGCGGCCACAACGACAGCGACGCCATCCTCCTCCGCGACTCCCCGACTAAGTAGCACAGGCGTGAAGCGTGTGAGCTTTTCTCCAACCGACCCAGGCCCTAACCGGGAAGCCATAATCTACTAAGCGATACCTTTACAATATTATTGTATGCAAATTAATACTTGCGAATCAAAACAAGGGACTTTGATCGCCTGTAGAATGAGCACTTACACAAGACCGCGGGTCAGCGGGGGTGGCCGTTTTCCTGCTGGGCTGATAAACCACCGCCTTGCCGCCTCGCGTCGCCCGAGTTACACTCAACGCCGCGTCGTGCAAGGCCATGTCCGCCCATAGCCACACCGCAACCCGCCACCTTGCTGCCCTCCTCGTCCTCGCCCTGTCGCTAGCCGTCAGCGCGCATGCTTCCCCGACTCGCGAGAAAAGCACCTGGAACTATGATGGCGGCGTGTTCCTGGAAACCGACGGCTCGCTTCCTGGCGAACACTGCTTCCGCATCCAAGGCCGCGTCACCAGCGACCACTTCTTCGACGACCTCAAGCGCATCGATGAAAAGGGCCTGAACACTGTCTTTCGCCGCGGCAAAGACGTCATCACCGAATTCCCCGAGCAACTACTCCTCGAGTTCAGCCTCTTCGACATGCCCTGTCCTTCGCAGTTGCGCCAGGCTGGCGCCAGTCCGCGCACCTACCTCACTCGCGCCGAAGTAAGCGGCCTGCACCTCTCCCTGTACTGGAAACGCGGCCTCGAGCTACGCCCGTTGAGTGGCTTCAAGCCCGTTGGTTTCTCGGTTCGTCAGCTCGTACCTTTCGATGTTGACGCCAAGGATCTCCCAGAGAAATTCGAGTGGAATTACGCGCTGTCGGTTCCCAGCACCGGCGTTCCACTAACCGACAGTCTGGTCCTGATCTTCCGCGCGCCGGGCGGCCAAATCGCCGCACGCGTAGCCGCGCGCCTGTAACGGAGTCCGCCGACGCACCAGCGCGGGAAAGTTCCAGCTTGCCGAGCGATTCCCGGGTTTTGTCTTACCAATAATTTTGGTAGCGTGAAGAAGCCTCTACTCCCCGAAACGGAGCGCCTGTGAAACGCCCTGCGATACTGATCGTGACTTTGCTGCTCGTCGTGGTATGCCTGGCGGGCCTTGGTGCGGCGCTGTTGCTGCACGATGGGCTGAGCGCTTCCGCGACACCGACAAAGCTCGAAGCGTTTCTGGCGCGCTACGCGCGGCAACTGGCCACGCCTGCGAACGCCCGCTCCACTGTAAATCCCCTGCAGCCCACCGAGGAAAATCTCCACGATGCCCGCCTACACTTCGCAGATCACTGCGCATTCTGTCATGGAAACGATGGCAGCGGGCAGACCATGATGGGCGGAGGAATGTATCCGAAGCCGCCGGACCTGCGCGCTCCGGAGACGCAGTCGCTTTCGGACGGCGAACTTTTCTGGATCATCCAGCATGGCGTGCGCTTCACCGGCATGCCGGCCTTCGGGCACATGCACAGCGACCCGCAAGACAGTTGGAAGCTGGTGCTCTTCATTCGCCACCTGCCGCAGCTCACCCCGCGAGAGCGCATGGAGATGGAGCAGTACAATCCGAAAGGTCTGGACGACCGCAAGGAAGAGCAAGAGGAAAACGACTTCCTGGATCACGCCGCACCGAAGACATCTAAGAAGCCTTAGACGACGTCGAATAGACGTGGTGTTACTCTGTTAGTCGAAACTTTTGTTGGCGGAATTCTCGCGGGGTTGGAGCGTCTTATGCGAGCACGTGGGTGGCCGGTCGGAGCGACACTTACTTTGCTTTTTGCGCTGCTGTGCAGCACGTGCACCTTTGCACACGGCGACAAAGTTCACGTGCGCGGCACCCTGGTCAGCGTAAGCGCAGATATCCTCACCGTGAAACAGTTGGACGGCAAACCGGTGGACATAAAGCTCGTCAAAGCCACGGTCTATCTGCTGCACGCGAACAATGCCGATCAACCCGCGAAGGCCGCAGACTTGGCTATCGGCGACATGGTGGTCATCCACGCAACGTCGACGCCCGCAGGTCTGGCGGCGGACGAGATAAAGTTCTCCGTGCCAGCCAAGACGGCAGCGAACTAAGCTTTCCTGCAGCGCAGTCTACGGTTCCTCGGCGGTTTCCGCGCACAATCCGTGGTTTTTCTGGCGGTCCTCTCGCAACGTTCAACCCGGCATTGGCGCGGATGGTTGGTCAATGACTTTGCCCGCGCGCATGACGATGCGACGGTCGCCGAGCGCCTGCGCCTCGCTCTTGCTGTGCGTGACGTAGAGAATCGGAATATTTTTCGCCGTACGCCAGGCGCGCAAATCGGCGATGATGCCGGCCTTTAGCTCCTCGTCCAGGCCGCTCATTGGCTCGTCCAGCAGCAAGACCTGCGGATCGGTAACCAAAGCGCGCGCCAATTCCACACGCTGCGCTTCGCCACCGGAAATTTCCGCCGGTTTGCGGCCTCGCAAATCCGCAATGCCGAACGCTTGCAGCACTTCCTCGAGACGCTGACTTCTTTCTTGCGGCGCACGTTGCGCGATACCGTACACGATGTTCTGCTCCACGCTGAGGTGTGGAAAGAGCGCGAGCGACTGAAAGACGTAGCCGACACGCCGTTGATGCACCGGCAAGTCGATGCTCTTCTGCGAATCGAACCACACATCTTGCCCGACGCGGACGCAACCAACGTCGGGGCGCACCAGTCCCGCGATGCAATCGAGCAGCGTGGATTTGCCGGCGCCGGAAGGCCCAAGGAGAATGCTGATACCGGCGGGGATTTCGAGCGTTACATCCAGAACGAAAGGCGGCGCGAGCGGCGGTAACGACGCGCGACGATGCGCTGCGGCGCGGGCTTTGCGCACGCGCGCCATCAGCGGCGCGGCTATCTCCCGGTCCACGGTGTCCACAAGCGGCGCGCGTGGCGGTTGACGCCGTAAACGATGGCCAGCACCACGAACGAGAAGCACAGCAGCACCAGCGCCATACGATTGGCCTCGCCGTATTGCAGTGCCTGCACGTTATCGTAAATGGCGATGGACGCCGTGCGCGTGATGCCTGGCAAATTGCCGCCCACCATCAGCACCACGCCAAATTCGCCCAGCGTGTGCGCGAAACACAGCACCACGGCGGCCACCATTCCCGGCAGCGACAGCGGCAGGATGACCGAAGCAAAGCGGCGCCAAGGGCTGGCCCCCAGCACCGCAGCGGCGTTCAGCAGGCGCGGGTCAACGCCCTCGAAGGCGTTCATCAACGGCTGCACGGCGAAGGGCAAACTGTAGAACATCGAAGCCAGCAGCAGGCCTCCAAAGGTGAAGGCCAATCCGTGACCGAACGCCGCGTACCAGAATTTTCCCAGCGGCCCGTGCGGCCCCATGGCCAGCAGCGCGTAAAAGCCCAGAACAGTCGGTGGTAACACCAGCGGCAGCGCGACCACAGCTTCCAGCAAAAATTTCGCTCGCCATGTGGCGTACGCGAGCCAATAGGCAATGGGCATGCCGAGCGCGAGCAGCAGCGCCGCAACACACGCGGCCAGTTTCATGGACAACCATAGCGGAGCCATATCGAGGTTCACTAGGTTACGTCGCCGCGCGGCAGGTGTGCAACGCGCGCGTCCAGTCGGGGTTGGCTGATGCGCCGGGCCGAGCCACACCCAGAATAGTTTTAGTAGAAAGAAGTGGCAAGTGACGAGTGGCGAGCCGAAGAACAGCGGCTTGCGGAATCGCTGCAGTCTCTTGGGTTCTATTTTGCGGTGGCGAACTGCGTCTGGAAGGAGAAGCCGTACTTGCGCAATGTATCGCGTCCCGCGGGGCTCATGACGAATTCGAGGAACGCGCGAGCGGCGGATTTGTCGCCGGCGCTTTTTAGGACGATTGCGCCTTGCTCGATGGGTGGGTAGGCGTTCGGCGGGACTTCCCATCGCTTGCCATCTTTCATGGCTGGCGCGAGCGCCAGTGATAAAGCCACTAGCCCGGCCTGCGCGTTACCGGATTGCACGAATTGCGCGGCTTGCGAAATATTTTCGCCGTAGACGAGTTTGGCTTTTACCTGGTCGTAGATTCCGGCGCTGTGCAGGGCGGCAACAGCCGCGCGTCCATACGGAGCGTGCTCGGGATTGGCGACCGCAATCTTGGTGATGCGCGAATCCAGCAACGCTTTCCAGCCGTCTTTCGTAATGTCGACGGCGGAGTCCGCGGGCGTCCACAGAACTAGCTTGCCGAGGGCGTATTTGGTCAGCGTGCCCGGTTCAGCGAGGCCCGCAGCATCCAGCTTTTTGGCGTATTCCATGTCCGCGGAGAAAAACAGGTCGAAGGGCGCCCCGTTTTGCAGCTGCGCGTAGAAATTTCCGCTGGAGCCGTAGCTGACGGTAATTTGCGCCTTGGACGTTTTCTGAAATTGCGCGACGAGCTCCTGCATCGCGAATCGTAAATCGGCCGCAGCGGCAACACGGACCGTGGCCGGGGCCGCCGATACCGTAGCGGCTTGCGCGCGCACGGGCGATGCTGGCGCAATTCCGGCGATCACGGCCAGNNTGTTGAGTCGAGCGCCGAACATCGCCAGCCTACTCTATCGCAAGCCCTCTTGCCCCGCGAGATCCGCGGGGCTGCGATAGTTGGCCGCAATGTGCCACCCGCGCAAGAGTTCGGCGACGCTCCAGGCCTGTGCGATGCAGCCACGCGGGGCAAACGGTGCGTCGCCATCGAAAATTTCGCCGACGGTGCCGAGGCCGTAGGCATAAATCTGGCGGCCGAGCGGCTCGAGCATACGGAAAGCGGCGCCGCGATCGCCGTAGACCCGCAAATGCGCCAGCACGAAGGGACCAAGTAGCCAGCCCCACGTGGTTCCTTGATGGTAAGCGCCATCGCGGGAGCGCTGGTCTCCCCCGTAGTGGCCCCGGTAGCCCGGTTCGCCGGGCGCCAGGCTGCGCAAGCCGTGCGAGGTAAGCAGTTGCTGCGCACAAACGTCGACAACGCTTTTCTGCTGCGCGGCGCTGAGCGGGCAGACCGGAAGTGATACCGCGAAAATCTGATTGGGGCGCAGCAGCGCGTCATTGCCGATGCCCGGCGCATCGAGCACGTCGTAACAGCAGCCCCGTGGTGCGTTCCAGAATTTGGCGAAGCTGGCAGTGGCCTGCGCGCCCAGTTTTTCGTATGGCGCGTAAGGCTGGTCCAGCAAGCGCGCAGACTGGCGCATGGTTTCCAGGGCGTTGATCCACAGCGCATTGATTTCCACGGCTTTGCCCGTGCGCGGCGTGACCACCCAATCGCCGACCTTGGCGTCCATCCAGGTGAGTTGCACGCCGGGCCCGCCCGCATAGAGCAATGCGTCCGACGGGTCCACGTGAATGTTGTAGCGCGTGCCGGCGACGTGGGCCGCGATAATTTGTGCGAGAGTGGGGAAAAGTTCGCGCAGCGTGGCGAGGTCTTTCGTGGCCGCGCAGTATTGGCGCACGGCCTCGAAATACCACAGCGCGGCGTCCACGGTGTTGTATCCCGGCCGGCCGCCGGCATCGGGAAAATTGTTGGGCAGCATGCCGCCGTCTAGGTAGCGCGCGAACGCCAGCAGGATTTGCCGCGCGATATCGGGGCGGCCGGTGGCTAGCGTCAAGCCGGGTAACGCGATCATGGTGTCGCGGCCCCAATCGGCGAACCAGTGGTAGCCGGCGATAACCGTGCAGCCTTCGTTTGCCGGTGCGGCGGCGGAGTCGCCAGGGTGCGCGGGTAACGTGCGCTGCACGACGAATTGATCGGCGGCCAGCGCCAGTTGCCAAACCCACGCTGGGGCATCTTCCAGGTCGAAGGTTTCGCGCGTCCCGCGATCGCTGGCCGGCGTTTTACGCGCGGACGCGCTGACCGACGGCGTGTTGGCGGCCTGCCAATCCTGCAAAATCTGCGTGGTGTGATTCGCCTGCTTGGCTTCCGCCGTGGCGATATCGAGCGAGACCTCCGCTTCCGTGCTGAGCACCAGCGTGACGCCCTGGCCGCGCGTCAGTTCCACGCGAAAAAGCGCGGCAAAGAGATGGTCTTCGCGATCGTCGAGGCCGCGCTCCGTCTCCGCTGGCAGCAAATAGTCGCGATACCATTCGCCGCGAAGCTCGCAAGTACCGGCGGTACTTTTTACAAAAAACGCGCGCGCGCCATCAAACGCCGTTATGGCCACACCCCGCTCCACACCGGCAATATTCATCCGCCAGTCGCCGGCGTGGGTGACGGAATGAAAATCGCGGTAGTTCACAAGAGCTTTTAGTTCCAGCGCGAGCGGGCGCACGCCGCAGACCTGTGTGTACTGCACGTAGGTCGTGTTTTCGCCTTGGCGCATCCAAACGCGCTTTTCGATCAGGGCGTCTGCGAGCGCGTAGGTCCATACCGGGTCCATGCCGGCAAGATGAAAACGCTGCAGCAGATGGAAGCCTTGCGGGTCGACCGTGCCGCTGGCCCATTTGTGGGTGCTTAGAGAGAAAGTTTCATCGCCGCAGCGAACCACTTCGTCGATGCCGGCGACGAGCAGCGTGCGGCCCACCGGCGGCTGGAGCGCGGCTATGAGCAGGCCGTGATAACGCCGCGTCGCCGCGCCGGCCACCGTGCCGGAGGCGTAACCACCGAGACCGTTGGCTACCAGCCACTCGCGCGAAAGCGCGGACTGCAACTCGCCGCAGACCTCGCGACTGCACTGGATTTCGGCTTCTGGGACGCCTGAAGAAGACGCGGGAGGCGGTGCGGGCTTGCCCGCCGGCGGCGGCGAACCCTGCGCGGGCGCAACACTCGGCGAATTGCGCCGGACGGGTGGCGGGTCCGAAGTGTCTGGTGACTTTTTGCGCTGCTGCGAATCTTTGGGCATTCGCGTTTCGCTCACCTCAGCTCTAATGCACGCTGCGCGGGAAGACGACAACCCGCGTCACTCGCCGCTCTGCTCGAGAAGTTTGGCCACCAAGCCGGTCCACCCCGTTTGATGATTCGCGCCGAGGCCTGCGCCATCGTCTCCGTTGAAATATTCGTAAAATTGCAGCAGATCCTTCCAATAAGGATCGCTTTGGAACAACTCCTCGCCGCCCGCCACCGCGCGGCGGCCCTTCGCGTCACGCAGGAAAATGTGCACCAGGCGCCGTGAGATTTCCGCAGAGACCTGCCAGAGGTCGCATTCGTTCTTGGAGTTTGTGGGGCATTCCACCTTGAAGTCTTCACCGTAATAGTGGTGAAACTTCTGCAGCGATTCCACCAGCAAATAGTTCACGGGAAACCATACCGGGCCGCGCCAGTTGGAATTGCCGCCGAAAATGCCGGTCTCGGATTCCGCAGGCTCATAGTCCACGCGATTGACATGGCCGTTGACCTCGACCTCGTAGGGCACGTCTTTGTGATAGCGCGACAGGGCGCGCACGCCGTGCGGCGAGAGAAATTCCGATTCGTCGAGCATGCGCGACAGGACGCGCTTCAACTGGCCGCGATTCACGAGGGACAGCAGACGGCGTACGCCGCGCGACGAACGCTGCGTGCTCTCCAGGTGCGCCGGCAGGCCGACGTGATTTTCGATGAACCATTGCATGCGGCGCTTGAAGCCCGGCAGGCGATCGATGACTTCTGGCTCCAGGGTTTCGACGGCGAAGAGTGGGATCAAGCCCACCATGGAGCGAATCTTCAGGAAATGTTCCTCGCCGTCCGGTAGCTGCAGCACATCGTAGAAAAATCCGTCGACGTCGTCCCAGAGCGAAATGCCTTTTTTGCCGACGTCGTTGATAGCGCGCGCGATGTTTACGAAGTGTTCGAAGAATTTGCTGGCCACGTCTTCGTACGCCGGGTCTTCCTTCGCGAGTTCGAGCGCGATGGCCAGCATATTGAGGCAAAACATGGCCATCCAGCTGGTACCGTCGGATTGTTCGAGGTGCCCGCCGGTAGGCAGGGGCGCGGAGCGATCGAAGACTCCGATGTTGTCGAGGCCCAGGAACCCCCCCTGGAAAATGTTCATGCCCTCGGGATCTTTGCGATTGACCCACCAGGTGAAGTTGAGCAGCAGTTTATGAAAAACTTTTTCGAGGAAGCCGCGGTCCGCCACGCCGCGCACACGACGCTCGATTTTGTAGACGCGCCAGGCGGCCCAGGCGTGTACCGGGGGATTTACATCGCCGAAAGCCCATTCGTAGGCGGGCAGCTGGCCATTGGGATTCATGTACCACTCGCGCAGCAGCAGGATGAGTTGCTCCTTCGCGAAGTCTGGATCGATCAGCGCCAGCGGGATGCAATGAAACGCCAAGTCCCACGCCGCGTACCACGGATATTCCCATTTGTCCGGCATGGAGATGACATCGTCGTTGTACAGGTG
>PMOV01000113.1:16087-17270 GCA_003161195.1 Acidobacteriota bacterium
GCTTCTTTTTGCCGCGCCGAGAAAACGCCGTCGAAGCCGCTGGCGAAATCGTTGGCGGCGGGCACGCCTTCCGGGCGTTCCACGTGCCCGGGAGCGCTGGCACCCCCGCTTCCGGCGCCGTCGCTCAGTTCTTCCAGCGGTTCGCGATCCGTCAACCGTAGTTTCAAGGTGCGTGATTCTCCCGGCGCCAGGGTCATCGGGTAGTACGCGGCCATCTTGGTGCCGCTGCGCGCGGGATTCACGGCGGATTTGTTGCCGGCGATCAGATATTCGTGGAAGGCATCCTTCACGTACGGCGTGGCATTGTTGCCGCCGAAAAGCTTGGCGAAATTTGTTTCGTTTTCCGTGAACAACAATTCCGGCGCGCCTTCGCAGAGCAGCGCGCGTTTGCCGTATTGCCAATGCTTCACTTCGGCGCAGAGGCCGCCGGGAACATCGTTGGCCTTGCAAATGCTCGGACGGCGCGGATCCTTGCCCCAGGACCACGTGTTGCGGAACCACAGCGATGGCAGCAGGTGCAGCGTGGCCGGCTCCGGCCCGCGATTCACGGCGGTGATGCGCATCAGAATGTCTTCCACATCGGCTTTGGCATATTCCGTGAATATGTCGAAATAACGGTGCTCGGCAAAAACGCCGGTGTCCATCAGCTCATATTCCGGATCCTTGCGTGTGCGGCGATTGTTTTCATCGAGGAGCTGCTGGTAGGGATACGCGGCGTGTGGATATTTGTATAGCATGCGCATGTAGCTGTGTGTTGGCGTGGAGTCGATATAAAAATAATATTCCTTCACGTCTTCGCCATGATTGCCTTGATTGCCGGTCAGGCCGAACAGGCGTTCCTTCAGGATAGGACAGTGGCCGTTCCACATGGCCAGTCCGAAGCAGATGTATTGATGACGATCGCTGATACCGGCGATGCCGTCTTCGCCCCAGCGGTAGGCGCGCGAACGTGCGTGATCGTGCGGCAAATATTCCCAGGCCGTGCCGTTCGCGCTGTAGTCCTCGCGCACCGTGCCCCATTGCCGCTCCGAAAGATACGGCCCCCAGCGCTTCCAGTGATTTTTGCGCGTGCGCGCTTCCTCGAGCCGCCGATCTTCGATGGTTTGCAGTCTGGGCATGGTACCTGGTCCTGGGCTGACGAATGTTCGCTAACGGATATTCCCCAAGGGCCCCAAGGGCCCCA
>PMOV01000329.1 GCA_003161195.1 Acidobacteriota bacterium
CTGGTGGACGATCAGCGCGAAGCCTCGGGCCGCACCGACGTGCTGACTTATACCTCCGATGTGCTGAAAGAACCGGTACACATTCGCGGACAGGCCGTCGCCAATCTCGTCGCGTCCACCAGCGGCACCGACAGCGACTGGGTGGTGAAGCTGATCGACGTGTATCCGATGGATTATCCGGATCCGCAGCCAAATCCGAAGGAAGTGCACATGGGCGGATACCAGCAACTGGTGCGCGGGGAACCATTTCGCGCGAAATTCCGCAACAGCTTTGAAAAGCCGGAGGCGCTGACGCCGAATCAGCCGACGCCGCTGAATTTTGCGTTGCCGGATATTAACCACACGTTTCGGCGCGGGCACCGCATTATGTTGCAGATTCAGAGCACGTGGTTTCCGCTGACGGATCGCAATCCACAGAAATTTATGAAGATTGAGGACGCTACGGATGGGGATTTTCAGAAGGCGACGGAACGCGTGTATCGCGGGGGAGCGCAAGCCTCGAGCATCGTGCTGCCGGTGCTGAATTGAGCGCGTAGCGTCATATTGGAATACGAAGCTGTGCCGCAAAATAAGGATGTGGACGGATGTTTCGCCAAGAAACGCCGGATTAGGCGGTTATCTTTGAAGTTCTTGCACCAGTACCGAAAACGTCCTAATTGACGGAGCGATTATGGCATGCTATTTCTTGTCATCAATCATGCCAAGGAAGGCCAAAGGCCCACCCAAAAGCCCATCCAAAGGCCAACTCGAGACGCGCGGACTTTTGACAACTCGTCTCCATACAAAGACCGTGCATTTTGACAAATTGCAGCCGGTGTTCCGGCAAGGCGACGCCTGCGACAGCGTGATGTTCATTGAGACAGGCGCGGTGAAAATCACAGTGGTTAACGAACTGGGAAAGGAAGCGGTGATTACGCTGCTGCAGGAAGGCGACTTCGTTGGTGAAAGCTGCATCAGCAACGGTTCTCCGGTGCGACTGGTGACGGCTACGGCCATTCTTCCGACCACGGTTTTGGTGGTTCAAAAAGCCGAGATGATCCGGGGACTGCACGACGAAAAGGAACTAGCCGCGCAGTTCATCACGTACATGCTCAAGCGGAATCTTAGGGTCGAATCAGACCTGGTGGATCAGTTGTTTAATTCCACGGAGAAACGGCTGGCGCGAGCGCTGCTGCTGCTGGCGCAGTACGGCAAGGAGGGAACGCCGCAGCCTACGGTGGCGAAGATTCCGCAGGAAACGCTGGCGGAGATGGTCGGGACGACGCGCAGCCGGGTGAACTTTTTCATGAATAAATTCCGCAAATTAGGGTTCATCCATTACAACGGCGGCCTGCAAGTGCACAGTTCACTTCTGAATGTGGTGCTGCACGATTAGTGGCGTGCGCCAACCCGGCTTGTGCAATACAGCACAGCGGATCACCGAGGGAAGTGGTAGTACTTCCTAACTGGGGCCAGTCTGGGGGAAACCATGTCGCAGGAAGAACCGGCTTGCGGGTCTTTGCCAACATTTTCGCAGGAACATGCAGATGGTCAGGAATCCGCCCCCGTGTGCGGTCAGGATGCGGAAACGCAATTAGCATTCGTCAGTGGCGGCAAGCACGCCCGCGGGCAACGGGAAGGGGTGGCTGGTTCGTCAAACGTGCGGGGCGCATTCGCCGCGCAAGCGTGGCGTAGGCCATACGCGGAAGCGTTAATGGAAACGGACCCGGACAGAAAGCATGCGGCCATCGCGGCCGCCAAACGAGCGATACTTAATCGCTATTTGGAACTCCGTGCGGCCAAGGATAAAGGAGACGAGGCGCGAGACCTGGGACAAGCGGTGGACGCCCTAAAAGATCTTAGTTCTGGTAAGAGAGTTGCGTTTTCTGATAAACACCCTCATGCCCACAATGTGGACACTTCAGAATCGACCCCCCAGAAGGAAAATCCGGTTTCCTAGGAAAGTAAAAGTCTTCCAGCGTGACATCGCTGATGGGAGAATGAGGGAATTGCCTGAGACAACGCAGGCACTGCAAAGCCCAAAATGCCATGGGATTAAGCCCCGGAAACCAGCGTGGGCCTAAAGAGCTTGTTGTGCCATCCGGTGAACGCTGGATACGCCCCGAGGCGGCGCGATAGTGCATGAACAAAATCCGATGGCGGGACCGTTTGCGATTGGCGAGACGATCAGGATTTAGAACTGCTAACCAGGACTAACCAGGATACGCGGTCCACTGCGAGTAGCCGCGCATGACAGCCCTGGTTTCGCCGCCTCAATGGACAACCGTTTCTTTTATACCGATCTGGAGCAACTTGGCGAATTGCGCCGCTGCAACGGGACGGCTAAAGAGGTAGCCTTGCCCCTCGGCGCAGTGCTGGGACTGGAGGTAGGCTTTCTGCGCTTCCGTTTCGATACCCTCCGCAATGACGAGGTGCTTGAGACTTTTGCCCATACTGATGATGGCGTTTACGATGGGGCAGTCGCCGGAATCGCCAGTGATGCGGCGCACGAAGGACTGGTCAATTTTCAAGCCGTCGAGGGGAAACTGCTGGAGATAGCTGAGGCTGGAATAGCCGGTGCCGAAATCATCGACGGCCAGATGTACGCCCATGGACTTAAGCTCTTGAAGTACGGCGGCGGTCGATTCGGCATCCTCCATAAGAACGCCTTCGGTGAGTTCGAGGTCGAGAAAGTGGGGTAGCAAGCCGGTTTCGGAGAGTGTGGCGCGGACACCCTCGACAAAACCTTTGGCGCGGAACTCGACGGCAGAAACATTGACGGAAACGCGTTTGAACGGCAAACCCAGCAACTGCCATTCGCGCGCCTGCCGGCAAGCCTCGCGCAGCACCCAGCGGTCGATCTGGAGAATAAGGCCACAATCTTCGGCAACCGGGACAAACTGGGCGGGAGGGACGAGGCCGAGATCCGGGTGCTGCCAGCGAATCAAGGCCTCGGCTCCGGTGATCTCGTCGGTTTGGAGATTTACCTTTGGTTGATAGTGCAGCAAGAACTGCTTGCGCTCGAGGGCACGGCGCAGACTGCCCTCGAGCGAGTTGCGCGCCACGGCCTTGGCGTTCATCTCGGCTTTGAAGAACTGAAAATTGTTGCGGCCCTTGGCCTTGGCGTCGTACA
>PMOV01000087.1 GCA_003161195.1 Acidobacteriota bacterium
GCACCCTACGGGTTCCCGACCGCTCAGTCGTGCGCGGCGGCGTACACCTCAGCGTTCCTGCCAAACTTTCAGAAGATGCCCAAATCCATCAACTGGACCTTGGGTATTCAGCATACCTTCTTGAATGATTACACCGTGGAAGTCCGTTACGTTGGCACTCGCGGTATCCACCTTCCTGCGCAGATCCAACTCAACAAAACGCCGGTCGTGACCGACTCTAACTTCCTGCCCACCTACTTCACTGCACCCAGTCAGGCCACTATCGATGGTTCCGCATTGGATTTGGGCACTCTCGAAACCGAACTCGCCAATGGCGGCAACATCGTTCCCGCCTTCCTCAACAACGGCTTCACCAGCACTATTACGTCATACCAGCCGTGGGCTTCCTCGACTTATCACGGGCTGGCCACTCAGGTGACCAAGCGCTTCAGCCACGGCTTCCAAGGCGTACTCGCTTATACCTGGAGTCATGACATCGACGACGCCACCGCGGAAGTTTTCAGCACCGTCTTGGCGCCGCGCCGCGCTCAGAACGGTCTGGATCTCTCTGCCGACCGAGCCAACTCCATTCTCGATCACGCGCACCGTTTGACGATGACGCTAATTTACGATGAGCCGTTCTTCAAAAACAGCAATGCGTTCCTCAAGAACACCCTCGGCAACTGGGAAATCGCTCCCATCTACACCTACCAGTCGCCGCAGTGGGTTACCGCGCAGAGTGGTATCGATTCCAACCTCAACGGCGACTCCGCGGGCGATCGCACCATCACCAATCCTTCGGGCGTCGGCAGCACCGGCACCGGCGTTACCCCGCTGTGCCGCAGCGTTGTTCCGGCCACGGACTCTGCAGGCAATCCAATCTGCACGTTCGGTAATGTTCTGAACTCCGCCGTGCCAGACACCAACAACCCGGCTATCACCTACGACGTCGAGGACAACGTGGTCGGCTATGTCGCCAACAACTCCACGGCAAAGTATGTCCGCGCCGGATACGGAGCCCTTGCCAACACCGGTCGCAACACGTTGCAACTCGCGCCCATCGACGACATCGACATCACCGCCCTCAAGCGCTTCACTATCACAGAACGGTTCAAGATCGAGTTTCAGGCTCAGATCTTCAACCTGTTCAATCACCCACAATATGTCGGTGGGTTCATCAACGACATTGCCCCGATCGGGTTTACCGGATCCGAACGCAGCGTGCTCGAACCGAGCAGCACCGGGAACTTCAACACCCCGTCCACCAATTTTGCGAGCAACGCGCGCACCATGCAGCTCGCGCTGAAGATTTTCTTCTAAACTCACTTTCCTGTGGACCGCGATCCGCGGTCCGCAGCTGCAAAAAAAGGGCGCTCCGAGCTTCGGAGCGCCCTTTTTATTTTTGGGGGCAGTCGGACGACAACGCGAACGATTAACCGGCGTCCGCTGCCAACTCCACAAGCGCCGACGCACCATCTGAAAAATCCACAGCCGGCGTTATCAAACTNNCCACCGCATACCACCCGCCTTCCGTCTCCAA
The DNA here is from genome assembly GCA_003161195.1 of Acidobacteriota bacterium. Taxonomy (GTDB): domain Bacteria; phylum Acidobacteriota; class Terriglobia; order Acidiferrales; family UBA7541; genus Acidiferrum. The sequence goes on from PMOV01000087.1 coordinate 1,520, forward strand.
CCGCGCCCAACTTCCCTGCCCGGCGCCATCGTGGCACGCCCCGATTCGCCGATCCAGTTCCGCCAGGTTCGCGCACACCCGCTCCGATAGCTGTTCCTGCAACGCTCCGCGCAGCCGCAGCAACTCCGCCATCGCATGCTGCACCGGTGCATTCATCGAAAGAAACGTATCCGCGATCACTTCCAGCCGCGCCAGCGCCTCGCGCTTCGCCAGCTTCGGCCCGCTCGTTACCATCCAGGCCGCCTTCATCTGCGGCAACCCGCAAATCTTCGATAGTCCGCTCATCGTGAACGTCAAAGCCGTATCCTGCCCCGCCGCGCCGCCCGCAACAAACGATCGCCTCGCCTCCCCATCCAGCGCATAATCCAGAAACACTTCGTCCGCGATAATCGCCATCCCGCGCCCGGCGCAAATCTCGTGCAACTCCGCCATCTCCCGCGCCTTGCAAAAATGCCCGGTAGGATTGTTCGGATGCACCACGATCACCGCGCGCGTGCGTTCCGTCAGCCGTTCCCGCAACGCGTGAAAATCGATCTGCCATCCATGGTCATATATCAGCGGATACCGCACCAGCCGCACATCATGCAGCTGCGCCAAAAAATCAAATAGTGGATAACTCGGCTGCGGCACCAACACCTCGTCGCCCGCATTGCACAGCAGCCGAAACGCAAACGAGTACGCCTCGCTGGTGCTGGTCGTCAGCACCACGTCATCCGGCGACATCTTCTCCAGAGATACCTTATCCGGCGATGCCAGGCCGCCACGCGCCGCGTAATAAGCACACACCGCCTCGCGCGCCGTCAGCAGCCCACGCGGCTCCGGCACATAGACCATCGACGCAGGATTCCCCAGCGCCGCCAGAATCGCGCCCTGGTCGTACACAAATCCACATTCGGTAGGGTTGGAAGCCGTCAGATCGATCACCGGCAAGCCTGCGGCTCGCCGTTCCGCCAGCGCCACGCTCAGCCGGTTCGGTCGCAAATCCCAATTCGTTCGATCGGCAAACAGAAAGCCTGCTTTAGGTAGCACAGACTTCAGTCTGTGTTCTTTTGGCCCTGTGCGCAATCAGCGTGCGCGAAGTCGTGTTCGTCGTATGCCACTTGGTCATAGGCCTGCGCCACGCTTCATCACTTCCCCAAATACAGCAGCGCCAGCAAAAACACCCACA
>PMOV01000129.1 GCA_003161195.1 Acidobacteriota bacterium
ACGCCCGCGGACGAAGAAAACCACATCTGGAAGCACGATTATCGTGTGCCCTTCGTTTGCGGGGCGCGCAATTTGGGCGAAGCGCTGCGGCGCGTGGCGGAAGGCGCGGCCATGATTCGCACTAAAGGCGAAGCGGGCTCCGGCAACGTGGTAGAAGCGGTGCGGCATATGCGCACCATCGTGTCGCAAATGAAAAAGCTGACCACCATGCGCGACGATGAATTGATGCGNNTGGTGCGTGCGCTGGGCGCGGAAGCGGTGTTTGTGGGCTCGGGGATTTTCAAGTCCAGCGATCCGGAAGCGCGCGCCAAGGCGGTGGTGAAGGCCACCACGCATTTCGCGGATGCCAAGGCCGTGCTGGAGGCCAGCGAAGAATTGGGCGAGGCCATGCCGGGGCTGGACGTGCGCCAAATGGACGAAAAGGACATGCTGTCGACGCGCGGCTGGTAATGCGCAGGCTTGCGGAGCAATCTTGAAAATCGGCATTCTCGCGGTGCAAGGAGATTTTGCGGCGCACGCCGCCATGCTGCGCCAACTTGGCGCGGAGGCGGTGGAGGTGCGCACCGTTGCGGACCTTGCCGGATGCGGCGGCCTGATCCTTCCCGGCGGCGAGAGCACCACGCAACTGCAATTCCTGCGTGAAGGGGGGCTGTACGACGCTATCAAGAAATTCGTGGACGCCGGTGGCGGCGTGTTCGGCACGTGCGCGGGCGCTATTTTGCTGGCCGGCGAAGTCTTAAATCCGCCGCAAGATTCGCTCGGCACGCTGGATATGACCGTTCTGCGCAACGGCTACGGCCGGCAACTGGCCAGCGATATTTTCTTCGGCAAATCGAAACTTACGGACGCGCCGATGGAAATGGTTTTTATTCGCGCGCCGATTATCGAGCGCGTTGGCAAAAGCGTCGAGGTACTGGCGGAATATGGCGGTAAGCCCGCCCTGGTGCAGCAGGGCAGAGTCCTGGCCGCAACGTTTCATCCGGAGCTGACCTCCGACCGCACGGTACACCAGCACTTTTTGCGCATGCTCTCGAACGGCCACGCGGAAAATCCAGCGAGTTCCCCCAAAGATCTTCGCGCCAAGAAAGCAGCCGCAAAGCGCAAATAGCTGCAGCCGTATTGCCTCTGCCGCAATTATTGCTACCATTGGCAGGCGCACCAGAGCAGCGAGCATGCGTACCGCAACAGGAGCCGCGATTGAAGCGGGAAAAAACCAGCGTTTCCCAGGAAGATTATCTAAAGGCGATTTGGGAGATGCTCGAGGAAGACCACACGCCGATCAGCGCGCGGCTCGCCGAAGAGCTGCACGTCACGCCGCCGGCGGTGACCGCCGCGCTAAAACGGATGACGCGCGATGGCCACGTGCGCGTGGGCCGCGACGGCGCAATTTCGCTGACCGCCAAGGGCCGCGGCGTCGCCGAACGTCTGGCGGTGCGCCATCAGCTCGCGGAAATGCTGCTCACCGAAGTGATCGGCCTATCGTGGGCCAAGGCGCACGACGAGGCGGAGCGCCTCGAACACGCCATTTCGCCGGAAGTGGAAGCGCTGCTGCTGAAGCGTTTCGGCGACCAGAAAACCTGCCCGCACGGCGTTCCCATGCGCGGCGGCATCGCCAAACTGCGGCGCAGCGGCGCGGTGCTGCTGGCGGATATGCGCGCCGACGAAAAAGCGGAAATTCTGTGTGTGTACGAGAAGGACGCGCAATTTCTGGAATTTCTGGATGGCTTGCGCTTGCGCCCGGCCACCACGGTGGAGATTCTGCACCGCGAATACGATGAAACGATGACCGTGCGTGCCGGCGGAAAGCTGATGCATCTGGGCAAACCCGCCACCAGCCGCATCTGGGTGCGCCGTCTCGCCAATTGAAATGCGGCGGTGAACCAGGGGCGGGCCGCGTGTGTGCCGCACCAGTTTCCTATCCGCGCTGCTCCAGTAACTCCTGCAATTTGGCATAGCCGCTGCGGCTCACCGGCAAGCGCGTGCCGTCGGACAAAATGGCGATTTTGCTGTCTTTGCCGTACGGCTCGATGCGCGTCACGCGTTCGAGATTCACCAGGTACGAGCGGTGTATGCGCACAAAGAGACGCGGGTCGAGGCAGGCTTCGAGGCTGGCGATGGTCTGCTGCTTGAGGTGCCTTTTCCCCGCGCTGGCCAGGGAGACGTAATCGTCCTGCGCCTCCACGTAATCGAGCTTCGCGGCCGCAAGAATGGTCACGCGTGTGCCATCCTTCACCACCACGCGCTCGAGGAATTGCAGCGGAGCGCGTGCGGCCGCGGCCAGTTCGTGCGGCTGAGGCTGTTGCGCGCGCTTGCCAATGCGCGTCCTGGCGTGCTCGAGGGCCCTTTCGAAGCGTGCGCGGCTGATGGGCTTCAGCAAATAGTCGACGGCGTGCACTTCAAATGCGCGCATCGCATATTGATCGAAGGCCGTGGTAAAAATCACCGCCGCGTCGGTCTCGATCAATTCGAGTACGTCGAAGCCGGTCAGCTTGGGCATCTGCACATCCAGAAAAATCAGCGCGGGTTTATGTTCGCCGACGGCTTTGACGGCTTCGATGCCGTTGCCGCACTCCGCCAACACATGAACCTCGGGATGGGCGCGGAGGAGTTCGCGCACCGCATGGCGCGCCAACTCTTCGTCGTCCACGATGATGGCGCCGAGCGACGCACTCGCGGCGACAATTCTTGCGTCGTTCTTTGTGGCTGCCGTCATCACGCTCGGTCCGCGAGCAGCGCCTCGCCACCCGCCGGCGCCGCGGCAACCTCCGCGCTCGGTTCAAACGGCAACGCCAGCAGCACGCGAAACGTGCCGCCCTCCGCGCTTACGCGCATCTCCGCGTCTTTCCCGTAGCGCGCCTCGAGCCGCCGGCGCACATTCGCCAGACCCAGTCCGCCGCGCCGCACGGACACCGCGTCCGGGTCGACCGTGTTCTCCACCGCAACTGTCAGGCGCGTGCCGCTCACCTGCGCGGCTACGTGGACCACGCCGCCCTCCAGCAAATTGGCCACGCCGTGCGTCACCGCGTTCTCCACCAGCGGCTGCAACAGCAACGGCGGAATCATGGCGGCCGTGGCGGCTTCTTGCACGTCCTCGTGCATCTGCAACCGCGCGCCGAAGCGCACTTTTTCAATCGCCAGAAAGCGTTCCAGCAGTTGCAATTCATCGCCGAGCGAAATAGCGGCCTTCTCGCCGAGCCCCAGCGTCATGCGCAAAAACTCCGCAAGCAAAATGCACATTTCGCGCGCCCTGGCGGGATCGATGGTGGTCAGAGCGCTGATGGAGTTCAGGCTATTGAATAAAAAGTGCGGATTCACCTGNNAGCGACAGCGTCACATAGAAGTACGACACCGCCAGCAGGTAGACCAGGATGCCCGCCGCGAAGAGCATCGGCTGCACTGAAATATATTGCGCGCTCAGGCCACGAAAAATGGCCAACTGCGTCGCGCCTAGCGCCAGCAATATCCCCAGCTTCACCCACAATAAACTCACCAGCGCCGCCGCGGTCACGTGCGTCAGCGCCAGCCGCGCGGTCGTCGTGCGCCCGAGTGGCGCACTTTTGCAGGAATAGCGCGCCGAGAGGCACATGAAGCCGTACACCACCCCGAGTGGCAGCGCCAGCGCGATCGCTCCGGCCCACGGCAGGTGACCGCTCGCGTGCAACAGATACGCCAGAAACAGGCTCAGCGGAATCCACGCTAATGCGTAGGCGCTGATTTTTCGGTAGCGCAATGCGAAAGAATCCATAGGGCGCTCTAGTTCTTGATCTCCACGCCGCCGAAAAGCGCAATGCCGCGCAGCATCAACATCTTGCGCGGGGCAGCGGTCAGCGCATTCTGCGCGTAATTTTGCGGCGGCCGGGTGCTATCCACATAACCGCCGAAGATGCCCTGGCCGTGAGTCACCACCTCCCAGGACTCCGGCACGCGCAATTCGCAGCCGCCGAAGCTCGCGTTGACGATGAGTTCCGCTTGCTCGCCGGCGATGTTGGCGTCGCGCAGATCCAGTTCCACCCCGCCGAAGATGGCGGTCACGCTGCCGCCCTTGAAGTCCTGGCTGGTGATGCGGCGTTCGATGCCGCCGAAGACCGCGAATTCGTTGAGGGTGTTGCGCGGATCTCCTGGGTTTCCGCCGCCCATGCGGTGACCTTCCAGGGTGGTCCACATCACCGCCAAACCTGCGCCGATCAGTGCGAGCGGCCACAGTTGGCCCCAACGAAAATGCTCGATGCCCAGCGCATCCAGTTGAAAGACGGTGCCCACGATGATGAGCACCACGCCTTTCACCCGGCCTTGCGGCGTTGCTATCGATACGAGACCGCCTACGATGAGCAGCAGCGGCCAGAAGTGGAACAGGTGGCCGATCGAGATGATGCCCATGTTGTCCAGCAGGAACGCCGCGCCGATCAACACGATGATCGCGCCGCTGATCACGCCGCCTTGCATGTCGCGTCTCATGATCGTTCTCCCCGCAGGCCGGAGCGGTTCTCTCGCGCGTCGCCGGATGGCCCCGATTGCATCGACGGTATCGCCAGGGCTTGCGCAAAATTCCGCCGCAACAGGATGGCGCCCAGAAAGATAGCCGCTACGGGCCAGCATGATAGCAAGAACTGCAGCGCCACGGAGGCCGCGCCGGCAGGATCGAGCGTTAGGCTTTGCAGCAAACGCGCCGCGGCCAGGCCGGTTGCCGGAAGCATGCCCAACGCCTCCGCACCGTACAGGTTCCAAAGGCCGAAGACGTGTTCCGTGGCGGTCGCCAGGCGCGCGCAGGAGAGGAGTGCGCCGAAAAGGAGCAGTGCAGCTCCCAGGGTGTTGTTCAGGGCGTTCGTTTTGAGTTGTTGGGCCGTCATGGCGCCTCCTCGTTTTACCGGGTCGTTTGTCGGGTAGGGACCCGCGGGCACTTGCCGGGCTGCCTTGGTTCGCAGCCCCCCTTCCGCTTACAGGTCCAGTTTCGGGCAGGACGGGTGCAGGCTCACGTGCGATTCGGCGGGTACCCATGTTTTACCGGTGAATGGCGGTTCCAGGGAGGCGGGCGGTTCTGGCCCGGCCGCCTGCACGCAGGTGTTTTTGCGCTATTGGCCCAATAGGCTGGCCGGGCATGGCTGACAAATTGGCAGACGAACTGCGCCGCCTGTTGAGCGCACTCCTTGCAAAAATTGGCGTTTCACAATAGCGTATGGGCAATCGTACGAGCATGCAGGCAGCTTCCCGGCGCGCCTATCGCATATTCGGAGGGCTCGGAATGACGTCCAATTCAGAAGGCGCTGTGGCGCGAAGTGTCGGCCGCGGTCACTGGCTGCTCTACGTGGCGTTCGCTGTGATCGGCGGTCTTCTCACGTTCGTGGGCGCGCGCGCCGAACAGAAGGCCATCGACGATTCCGTGTTCCGCAAACTCACCGACGAGTATTGCTCCGCCTGGAGCAGCGGCAATGCCGACGCTCCGGCCAAGTTTTACGCCAAAGCCAACGGCCTGGTTTTTTACGACGTAGCGCCGTTCTCCTATCACAGTTGGGCGGAGTATCACGACGGCGTGCGAAAGGAATTTCTGGACGCCGCCAATAGCATTAAGCTCACCGCCGGAAAAGATCTGCGCGTCTCGCGGCGTGGCATGATCGCCTGGACCACCGTTCCGATGCACCTCGTAGAGATACAGAAGAGCGGCAAAACCGAAGAAATGGACCTGCGCTACACCGGCATTTGGGAAAAGCACGGTGCCAACTGGCAACTGGTACACGAACACATTTCCGCGCCGCTGCCCGCCAACTGAGCGCCAATATCCGTTGTAAACTTGCTGAAGCGCTATGTGGAATTCGCTTCGCTACTACTGGATCTCGGCTCGCGGCTACCGGCTGCGGCCTTGGAAAAGCCCATATCTGCTGTGGCGCTTCGAGACGTACCTCGGTAAACAACCCGGCAAGATGACAGCTGCGAAATTCTTCAGCCTGGCTTGGCGCCACCGCGTCGGACTACGCCGTTTCGCCAATTGGGCCGCCGAACGGCGCCGCGCACAAACGCGCGGCAAGGGCATCGCCTAGGACATAAGCCGGTGGCGCGCCGAACGAATGCGCGCCACCACGTCACCGGTTTCGAGTTCCGCGCCGTCGAGCAAATCGTCGAAGTCCACGTCGGGGAAGCCGCGCGCGGTCAGCCGGGAGCGAAGATGTTCGCGCAGTGCTTTGGCCGAACCGTGCGCAGCGCGCGTGGTTACGCGGCATATCTCTTCAAACGCCACGCGATTCAAGACTTCCGTAAACGCTGCGGCCAGCGTGTTCGCGCAAAGTTCCGTGCGCAACGTCTCCGGAAGATTCCCGGCGCACAAGAGCCGCAGGAATTGCCACTCGCAATCGTGCTGCTGCCGTGGGGCTTCCGGATTGTGCAACGCAACCTCTTGTCGCATGGAGCCAGCTAATTCCTCATCGCGCCGCCGGATTCTCTCAACGAGGCGCGTGATTTCTTCACCGCGCTGCGCTTTCCGATCGCGCTGCGGTTTCCTACCGCGTCGCGGTTTCCTGTGCCGGACCGCCCAGAGACTCGTGGAGCGATTCGCGGATTAAACCTTCGATGCGCTGCCAGAGGACCGGGTCGCACTCGATGGCGATGTGCGTCTTGATGAAGACGCGTTCGAACCACGGATAGGGGCGGCACTCCGGCGGGGCTTGTTTGTAGCTGACCTTGAAGTTGCCAAGGATTTGCGTGCGCGAAGCGTCCGCCGCGCGGATTTCCGTGCGACCGTGCAGCATGCCGCTGGGCTGGTAGAAATTCACGGCGCGGGCGACGTTGCTGGGAATCACCGAGTCATCCTTGCCATTCTTCTCGACGCTGTCCACCTGCACCGTCAGAGCCACCGGAATACCGTCATGGTGTAACTCTCCGGCCAGCGCCACCACCGCCGAGGCGCCCCAACTGTGGCCGTATAGAATAATGCGCGTGCCGGTTTTCTGCTCCATCGAAAGAGCAAGCCCCGGCCGTTCTCCCAGCAGGTAGAGGATTTTTTGGTGTGCGTCTTCCAGGCGGCGATTTTCGTAAATCTCGATATACGCGCCGTGTGGATAGGTGACGCGCAGGCGGTCGGCGATAATCAATTCGCTGCGCGTGGCGTCGTGCGAGCCCACGTTTCCGCCCATGAAGCCGATGACGATAGCGCGCGGATGCGTGGCCTCTGCGGCGTCCTCCGGCGCGGGCCGCGCCGCCCTTGCAGACATCGGCCCCAAGAAAAGTAAAGACATGACGGCAAGAGACGGGCAGCGCAGGAACCGCAAGGCGGCAGGCAGGGAGCGAGATTTCACGGGGCAACTCCACGAACCGTCTGCGGGCGGTTGGCAGCGAAAAAAACCAGAGTCGGGTCGGGAACCCACCGCATCTGAAGTATCGAGAGCATACCAGATTTGAGTACTCTTGCTGAAGAGCGGTTACGTTGATTCTCGGCTTGGCGAAAGGAGCGTGGCGATGGCGGAGCGGCACAAAGTGGTGATTCTGGGAGGCGGGTTTGGCGGCCTGGTCGCCGCACAACGGCTCAAGCGTGCCGACGCCGACATCACGCTGATCGACCGCCGCAACTTCCACCTGTTCCAGCCGCTGATGTATCAGGTGGCGACGGGTTCGCTGTCGCCGGGAGATATTGCCGCGCCGTTGCGCGGTGTTTTGAGCAAGCAGAAAAATACCCAAGTGCTGCTCGGCGAAGCGACGGATATCGACCCGGTGGCCAAGCGCATCACTCTGCGCGATGGCGGGGTTTTTCCCTATGACTCGCTGATTGTGGCCACCGGTTCGCAATCCTCTTACTACGGCAACGATCAATGGCGCACCTGGGCCCCCAGCCTGAAATCCATCGAGGAGGCCACGGACATCCGGCACAAAATTCTGTACGCATTCGAGGAGGCGGAACGCGCGAAAACGCCGGAAGACGTCCACGCGTGGCTGACGTTCGTGATCGTGGGGGCCGGGGCGACGGGTATGGAACTGGCGGGCGCGCTGGCGGAAATTGCCAATGAAACGCTGCGCGACGATTTTCGCCACATCAACCCGCGGGATGCGCGTATCCTGCTGATCGAGGGCGGGTCGCGGGTGTTGCCGGCGTATCCCGAGCGGCTGTCCGCCAAGGGCGAAAAGCTGGTGACCAAGCTCGGCGTGGAAGTGCTGAAAAACGTTATGGTCACGGACGTAAACGGCGATGGGGTAACCTTTAAGCACGGCGACGGCAAGACCGAGCAGATGGCCGCCAAGACAGTGCTGTGGGCCGGCGGCATCATCACCACAGCGTTCGGTAAGCGCCTCGCGGAACGTACGCAAGCGGAAACCGACCGCACGGGCCGTATCACGGTGAATCCCGATCTGACCGTGCCGCGTTTTCCGGACATTTGGATCGTGGGCGACCTGGCGCATGCCGTTGAGAACGGCAAGGCGTTGCCGGGGGTCGCGCAGGTAGCCATTCAGGGGGGGAATTACGCCGGGCGCTCGATTTTGGCGCGGCTGGCAGGGAAGCGAGGATTGAATAAGCCCTTCCATTACTTCAACAAGGGCGACATGGCGGTGATCGGGCGAGCCGCCGCAGTGGCCAATATTTTCGGCATCCAGGTATCCGGCTTGTTGGCCTGGCTGATCTGGCTTTTCATCCACCTGATTTACATTGTGGAGTTTCAAAGCCGCGTGATGGTGTTCATTCAATGGGGCTTCGAGTACCTGACGTTCAGCCGCGGCGCCCGCCTGATCACCGGGACGGCTGCCTCGGATGTTTTGGGGCCGCCCAAAGCGATGCACGGTGCCAAGGACGCGCCCATTACCCGCTCCGCCGATTCCAGCCACTGAAGCTTTTTCGGCAAGGGGCGCCGTTAGCCAGAGCCGTGCAAGTTGGCGGGCGCTTGTGGTTGAATGGTGGAATGACCAGCGATACGACAACCGCGGCGCGTATTCCCAAAACAGAGTTGCGTACAGCGCTCGACAAGGTGGCGGCAGGGGCGGGTTCGGCGCAGTTTTTGATGGCCGGCATAGTGAAGCTGCTGCACGAGCAACTGAGGAATTACAACTGGGTTGGTTTCTACATGCTGGAGCATGGCGCGAACCCGCCGATGCTAGCGCTCGGACCCTTTCAAGGCGCGATGACGCCGCATACGCGGATTCCGCTCGACCAGGGTATCTGTGGCGCGGCGGCGGCCAGCGGCGCGACAGTAGTGGTAGACGACGTGAATGCCGATCCGCGGTATCTCGCGTGTTCGCTGGAGACGAAGTCGGAGATTGTGGTGCCCGTGTTTGTGGACGGAAAAGTTGTCGGCGAATTGGATATCGACAGTCACGCTGCCGCAGCGTTTGGCGAGGAAGACCGCAAGCTGTGCGAGCATGCCGCGGCGCTGGTAGGTTCGTGGCTGGAACGGCATTCCTAGCGCCAGCGTCCGAGGCGTGGTAATACGAGCGTGGCTCCGAACACGCTTCCAAGTACCGACGAGTGGAATATGTGTATCCCTCCGTTGCGATAGCCCCATCTGAAGGAATGAAGCCAAGCGCACGGAATCGGCTCAGGCGCAGGGCAAGGAGTCGAACATGAACACCTTGCAAGTTTCCCTTGCGGGCTACGACCTGATTAACAATCCGCGGCTGAACAAGGGCACGGCGTTTACCGACCACGAGCGGGATATTTTTTCGCTGCATGGATTGTTGCCGCCGCACGTGGGGACGCTTGAGGAGCAGATTGGCCGACGGATGCGGGCGCTGGATCGCGAACCCACACCGTTCACCAAGTACGCGTTGTTGCGCGATTTGCAAGACACCAACGAGACGCTGTTTTATGCGCTGGTGGAACGCAACGTGGAGGAGCTGTTGCCGCTGGTGTATACGCCGACGGTGGGCGAAGGTTGCCAGCGCTTTAGCGAGATTTGGCGGAAACCGCGTGGCTTGTTTCTGAGTTATCCCAACAAGGAGCGCATCGGGCAGATTTTGAGCCATCCGCGGTATGACGGTGTGAAATGTATTGTCTTCAGCGATGGGGAACGAATTCTGGGATTGGGCGATCAGGGCGCGGGCGGCATGGGCATTCCCATTGGGAAGATGGCGCTGTACACCGCGCTCGGCGGGATTCATCCGGAACATTGCCTGCCGATTTTGCTGGATGTAGGAACCAATAACGAAGAACGACTGAAGAGCCCAATTTATATCGGATGGCGGCACGAACGGGTGCGCGGGGCGGAGTACGACGCGTTTGTCGATACGTTTGTGGAGAGCGTGAAGAAACGCTGGCCGCACGTGCTCTTGCAGTGGGAAGACTTTGCGGGGAATAACGCGGCGCGCTTTTTGGAGAAGTATCGCGACCAACTTTGTACGTTCAACGATGACATTCAGGGAACGGCGGCGGTGGCGACGGCCACGCTGATCTCCGCGATTAATGTGACGGGCGTGCCGCTGGAACAGCAGAAGATTGTGGTGCTGGGCTTTGGCAGCGCGGGAATCGGGATTACCAACCTGCTGGCGCGATTTATGCAGGACCGCGGGCTTTCGGAGGTGGAGGCACGCAGCCGGTTTTATGGCGTGGACCGCTATGGGCTGGTGACGGAGGGTTACCCGGATTTGCGACCGGAGCAGCGCGTGTATGCGCGGAAAAATTCGGAAGTGCAGGGTTGGGGCGTGGCGGGCGGCGAGTTTTCCTTGTTGGAGGTGATGCGGCACGCGCAGCCTACGGTGCTGATTGGCGTTTCCGGACAGGGCGGAGCGTTTACGCAGGATGCGGTGCGCGAGATGGCCGCGCACACGCCGCGGCCAGTGATTTTCCCGCTCTCGAATCCGACTTCGCGCAGCGAGGCTACGCCGCAGGACTTGATGGACTGGACGAATGGACGCGCGCTGATTGGGACGGGCACGGCGTTTCCGCCGGTGAATGTTGGAGGGAAGGCAGTACACATCGCGCAGACGAACAATTCTTATATTTTCCCGGGGCTGGCGCTCGGGATTGTGGCGTCGAAGGCCAAGCGCGTGACCGATACGATGGTGAAAGTAGCGGCGCAAGAGTTGGTGCGGCATCTGCCGACGCAGAAGGATGCGAGCGGGAGCTTGCTGCCGCCGATTTCCGAGGCGCGAAGGATTGGGCGAGAGATTGGGTTGGCGGTAGGGAAACAGGCGCTGGCGGACGGGCAGGCGCAGGTGGCGGATGAAGCGGCGCTGGAGCGGGAAGTCGCGGCGAACATTTGGGAGCCGGTGTATGAGCCGTACGAGTTGAAGCAACAGACGTTGCGGCAGGGCGTATAACTTGCAAGTCTTCGGCGAATTTTCCGCGAGTTAGCGGGGTTAGGTGGGCGATGGAAAGGTCGCCGTGCTGCGCGGTGAAAATTTGATCTTTTTCCTGCGTGACGCGGTGAATCTGGTGCGCGCTGTACGGTTCGTGCTGCATGAGTTCGGTCGCGAGGGCTTCGGGAAAAAAGACCTGGCCGACGTGCGAGGTGCGAGCGAATGGTGCTAAATAGGGAATCTGTTCGTCTAAAACGTGTAATGCAAACCGAAGCGCGCTTGGAACGGCTCGGTGGGGTGGTAAACATTTGTGAATGTGGGGTCGGCGGTTGGCGTAATGCGCGAGATGTAGGCGTAGGTGATGTCGTCAGCGCGGCGGTTCAGCAAGTTCAATAAATCAGCCGAAACGCTCCATCGCTCATTCAATCGATAATTGAGGCCCATATTGAGCAATAACGTGGATGCCGAGCGATTTATTCCGTCGGAGGTCAAATCGCGCGGGCCGAAGTAGCGCAAGCGGAGAGTGGAGGTAAAGCCTTTGTAATTGTGCAGGGTGACGCCCGAGGAAATCACCA
>PMOV01000281.1 GCA_003161195.1 Acidobacteriota bacterium
TACCGAACCCGGGCCGAGCAAATGAAGAAGCGGGTACGCACCGGTTACGGTTCAGGAGGAATACTCTGAAAAAGCCGGGGAGGTCAAAAGAACTTCGTCTGACGATACTATGAATCCTTAACATATTGTAACTATGGACTTTAATAGTTCATGTGAACAAGATGATGCAGGGGCTAAGGGATTGTGGTACGCTTCCCTCCGCCGCGTAGAGCTCTAATTTGGCGGCTCTTGAGCGCCGATGCCTGGTACGACGACACACTCTCACCATTCCCCAACGCATCGATTCGGTTTGTTCGAGGTGAATCTGGCGGCTGGGATTTTGACCAGGCAGGGCACCCGGGTAAGGCTGCAGGACCAACCATTCCGAATTCTATCCTTATTACTAAAGCGGCCGGGCGAGATTGTGACGCGGGAAGAGCTGCGGCAGCTGCTGTGGCCCGACGGAACGCACGTGAACTTCGATGGGAGCCTGAACGCGGCTCTGAAAAAGCTGCGTGCGGCACTGCAGGACGATGCGGACAACCCGCGATTTATTGAAACGGTACCGAAGCAGGGGTACCGGTTCCTGGCGCCCATTCACGTGGTGAGTGAGCCTGCCGCGGCACAGAGGGCCTCTCCGGCGAATGGTGAAAGCGCGATCGAGGTGCGGCTGCGGCTGAATCCGGAGATGGGGGAGGACGCCGCGTGGACGCAGCCGTGGGATCAGCACCGCGCGGAAGTGACGCAAAAATGGTTTGACGTGCTACTGCTGACGGTGGCGATTCTATTCGGCTCCTGGCTGCTGTTTTATATCGTTTATCCGGTACCGCGGCCGAGTGTGCAGCGGATGAAGCGGATCACCTACGGCGGACAGATCGACGAGTGGGGCGGAATCGTTTCCGACGGGACGCGGATTTTTTTTCTGGAGCGGGAGGGCGGACATTGGAGCCTGATGCAGACCTCGGTGGAAGGGGGAAACGCGGAGAAAATGCCTGCGCCTTTCGAGAACACACGGCTCTTTGCAATTTCGCCAGACCATTCGCAATTCCTGATCGGGCAATTCTCGCGGCGGGATGATGAAATGACGCTATGGTTGTGGCCAGTACAGGGTGGCGAACCGCGGAGACTGGGCGAGGCGGAAGGATCGGATCCGGCATGGTCTCCGGACGGAACGGAGATCGTATTTGTGGACGGGTCGAAGCTTTTCTCCGTGCACCGGGACGGCACGATGCTACATGAACTGGCGCATGTGAGCGGGCGGGCGCGTTTTCCGGCATGGTCGGCGGACGGGACGATCATCCGCCTTACGGTGGAGACGGGGGAATCGCAGGATCTTTTCGCCGGGCACAGCGACGGACAATTTATCGGGCAATCGATCTGGGAAATGTCCGCGAATGGCAGCGGCTTGCATCCGGTGGTGATGCCGAACGCGCAGCCGCCGCGACAATCGGCGGGAAACTGGACGGCGGACGGAAAATATTTTCTTTTTTCCGGATGCGAGGAATATGAGTGCAATTTGTGGGGGATGCGCGACACCTGGAACTGGTACCGGCGTTCGCAGCACGGGCCGTTCCCGCTGACGAGCGGACCGGATTCGTTGCACGTGGCGGTGCCGGCGCAGACGGGGACGCGGGTATTTGCGTTCAGTTTCCGTTCGCAGCGGGAGCTGCAGAAGATCGAACCGCAGAGCCAGCGCAGCACGACCATGGGAATCGGTACGTATGCCGAGGAGGCCAGCGTCTCGCCGGACGGAGAGACGGTGGCGTACGTGAACCGGCCGGATGGGTCGCTGTGGAGCAGCCATACGGACGGAGCTTCGCGGTTAAGGCTAACGAGCGCACCGCTGCGCGCGGCGGACCCGCAATGGTCTCCAAAGGGCGAGCAGATTTTATTCATGGGCTCGCGGCCGGGGCAGGCGGAGCAGATTTATCTGATGTCCGCGGATGGCGGGGCCTTGCGGCCGGTGGCGCCGAAGGATTGGGAGGCAAAGAGCGCGGATTGGTTGCCGGACGGTTATCGACTGATAGTGAGTATGCGAAATCCGCGGACGCACCCGGAGTATGGACTATTTTTTCTGGAGCCGACGACGGGAACGTTCAAGGAACTGCCAGATGCGCTGGACTTTGGGCTGCCGCGCTCCTCGCCCAATGGCAAGTTTGTGGCGGCGATCGATGAGACGGGGCGGCGATTGATGCGCTATGACGTGCGGACGGAGAAGTGGAGCGAAGCCGCGACCGGAGGGCTGCTCTCAGCGCCTTATTGGGCAGGGGATAGCACGGGAATTTATTTTCAGGACGGGTTGAATGCGGAGGAAGCGGTGTTTCGCAGCGACCTGGGAAGCGGGCGGGTGGAGAAGGTGGCGGGATTTGGGGAGATCTTGAAAGGGAGCGCCAGCCATTGCGTGTTCAGCGGGATGGACCGGGATGGTGGCTTATATGTGATTTTGGAGCGCGGGCAGACAGATATTTATGCGGTGGATCTGGATTTACCGTAAAGTGGCTGAGGCCGGCGCTTCCTGCGCCCGGTAAGTGCTACAAACTCAAAAACTAGTCTTCGTTGAATTGGTTGCGCTTGCGGTAGGCCATCCAGGCGATGCCGAGGCTGATAGCCATGGGCGGAAGCATGAGGACGAGGATGCCGCTGCGAAGCGCCTGGATGAAGCGCTGGCCGGAGCCGGCAGCTTGCGTGTAGCAGAGAGCGCAATTTTGCGCGCGAAGCACGGCGGGCACCAGCAGGGCGATGCTCAAGGCGCCCAGGCGGCCCGCGAATGTTGCCAGATTACCGAGTTTCTTGCGCATAGGTGGAACCTCGCTGAAAGAGTATCCGCCCGTGGGCGGCGGGCGTCAACGGAAGCACGTGGTGCGTCAAGCGCCCAGCATTCCCCTGGATCAATGCGGAAATGGCTTCATGCGGAGCAGGCGATAGCTGTCCGACCAGATCATATTCATCATGAGGAGGACGAAGATGGTGGCGGGGATGAGCGAGAAAAACAGGGCACGGCGCTCTTCGACGAGGTGCATGAAGAAGAGGAGAGCCAGAGCGGCGCTGCAAACGGCGAAACCGAGGAGCAAGGTGAGCAACGCGGTGGTGGAAGTGATGCGGAAGGCGACAAAAAACTCGATACCCGCGATGGCCAGCAGAAGGAAATAGATGGGCAAGTATTTGGCGATGACGTTCGGCGATTTTGGGGCTAAGGCCATGAGAGCTCCCTTCGAGTAGTCGGTTTTTGCCAGACAGACACCTGCTGGCGATGCGTTTTAATGCTGGATATTGGTCAAGTAAATCAAAGGCACGACGAACATCCAAACGAGATCGACGAAATGCCAATAGAGGCCGGTGGTTTCCACGTGGCCGGCGGTGAGACTGCCGTTCGCGAATTTGCGGGCCACGACGATGATGGCGATGATGCCGCAGAAGACGTGGAGGAGGTGCAGGCCGGTGATGCAGAAGAAGGTGGCGCCGAAAAGCGAAGAGCCCCAGGGATTCTGGAAGAGGCGCACGCCCTCGCCGATCATGCCTAGCCACTCGCGAATGTGCAGGCCGGCGAAGATGGCGCCGAGGAGAACGGTGGACCAGAGGAAGCGGGAGGTTTTGGCTTTGTCGCCGAGCTTGGCGGAATCGACGGCGCCGAGCATGGTGAGGCTGCTGGTGATGAGGACGAAGGTCATGATCATGACGTTGAGGATGCTGGGAGTGAATTTGAAGGGCGTGGGCCAATCGGAGCTGGCCACGCGGAGGTAGCCGTAGGCCATGAGCACGGCGCCGAAGGTGACGGCGTCCGAAATGATGAAGAGCCACATGGTCAGCTTGCGGGAGGGGATGGCGTAGGGAGATTCCTCCATGTAAGCGCCGTGGCCGTGTGCCGCCGCCGCTGTTGCTTGCGAATCGCTCACCGATGATTCTCCCTTCTCCCCTGTGGACTACAGTTTGGTGCGCAGAACGATTAACAAGTACAACCACAAAACGGCCATGAAGTGCCAGTAGATGGACGTGGATTCGAAAGAGCGGCGGCGCAGGGGCTGACCGCCGAGGCGTTGGCGCACGAGCCACCCCAGAGCGAGCATGCCGCCAAGAACGTGCAAGGCGTGCGCGACAGTGAGGACGTAAAAGAACGAGCTATTGGGACTGGTGGCCAGGTACAGGCCCTGACTGGAAAGCTGACGCCACGCGGCGAACTGGCCGGCGACGAAGAGCAGGCCGAGAGCGAGGGTGAGGAGGAGCCAGCCGGAGCCGGAGCGTGCGGAGGCGGAGCGGAATTCGCGGCCGACGAAGATGGCGTGGCGAGAGAGTTCGAAGGTGGCACTGGCGGCGAATAGCGTGAGGGTATTCCAATAAAGAATGGTGGGCAGGGTGAGGTGCGTCCAGTCGCCGGAGGCGCCTTCGCGCACGAAGAGCGCGCTGGTGAAGGCGACGAAGGACATGGTGATGGCGAAAATGGCGACCCAGACGCCGCTGTGCGAGGCTTCGGCGGCGGAGCTGGCGCGGGCGTTGGCACGCGCCAAGGCGGCGACTGGGGTGGAGATTAGGGCAGGCGGTTCGCCGACTACCGATGGATGAGTGGTGGACATAGTTTTATTCGTTGTTGCGTCTCTGGTTGGAGAGCAAGGTGTTGCGAACTGCCTTGCGCCGCCATTTCAGAGCTCAGCCAGCGACTCCCCCTGTGGCTTGCTCGGGCGAATCCTGCATGATGAAGTCGCCCTTGGAACCCTTGACGCCGTACTGATACGGGTCGTGATAGACGATGGGATGGGTGTCGCCAAAATTGTTCCAAGGCGGAGGCGAAGGAACGGTCCATTCGAGGGTGGTGCCTTGCCACGGGTTGTCCGGAGCTTTGGGGCCCTTGAAGCGGCTGTAGACGAGATTGAAGAGGAAGATAAATTGCGCGGCGCCGGTGCAGAGAGCCGCGATGGTGATGAACTTGTGCAGAGGCATGAGCGGGCCCATGAAGTCGTTAACGAAGGACGAGTAGCGGCGGATGTTGCCGACGAGGCCAAGATAGTGGAACGGCATGAAGATGCAGTAGGTGCCGATGAAGGTGAGCCAGAAGTGCACCTTGCCAAGGGTTTCGTTCATCATGTGGCCGGTCATTTTGCCGAACCAGAAATAGGTGGCGGCAAAAACGCCGAAGAGCGCGGCGACACCCATGACCATGTGGAAGTGGCCGACGACGAAGTAGGTGCCGTGGAGGTAGATGTCCAGCGAGGGCTGGGCGAGGAAGAAGCCGCTGACGCCGCCGGTGACGAACATGGAAATGAAGCCCAGAGCGAAGAGCGAGGCAGAATCCATGCGGAGATTCGCACCATAGAGGCTGCCAATCCAGATGAGTGTGATGATGGTGGCCGGAATGGTGATGGTGAGCGTGGGGAAGGAAAAAGCCAGACCGGAGGCGGGGTTCATGCCACTGAGGAACATGTGATGGCCCCAGACCATGTAGCTGAGGAAGCCGATGGACATCATGGAATAGATGATGACCTTGGCGCTGAGGAGCGGCTTGCGCATGCTGTTGATGAGAATGTGCGAGACGATGCCGGCGGCGGGCAGGATGGCGATGTAGACCTCTGGATGGCCGAAGAACCAGAAGAGATGTTGCCAGAGGAGCGGGGAGCCGCCGGAGTGCGGCTGCAGATGGTCGCTGACGACGAGGCCGCTGGGGATGAAGAAGCTGGTGCCGGCGGTGCGGTCAAGAATCAGCAGGATACACGCCGGGAGGAGAACGGCGAAGGCCAGCAGCGCGATGCAGGAAGTGATGAACCAGGCCCAGGTGCAGATGGGCATGCGCATGAAGGTCATACCCTTGGCGCGGAGGTCGATGGTGGTGGCAATGAAATTCAGGGCGCCGAGGAGCGAGCCGGCGCAGAAGATGGCGATGGAGATGGCCCAGAGGTTTTGTCCCCAGGCGAGGCCGGGACCCGCGTCGCCGCCGACGGCGCTAAGCGGGGCGTAGGCGGTCCAGCCGGAGATGGGCGGGCCATCGGGAATGAAGAAGGCGAGCATGAGGACGAGGAAGGCCAGGAAGGTGGTCCAGAAGGACATCATGTTGAAACGCGGAAAGGCCATATCTTCGGCGCCGATCTGGATGGGTAGGAAATAGTTGCCGAAAGCGGCGAAGGGCGCGTTGGTGAGAACGAAGAAGACCATCAGCGTGCCGTGCATGGTGAGCAGGGAAAGATAATATTCCGGGGTGATAAGGCCGCCGGGGGCGCCGACCTTGGAGAGGAATTGCAAGCCGGGGATGGGCGTGTTTGGCCAAACGAGATGGAAACGCATCAACCAGGAGAGAAACATGCCGGTGAAGACAGCCACCAGAGCGAGAGCGTAATACTGCTTACCGATGACTTTGTGGTCGAGGCTGAACACGTGCTTCCAGAGAAATCCCTGGGGCGGAGCATGAACGTGTGTCGGTTGAACAGACGTCTCTTCCATGTATGCGCCTCTCCTAAAGAAACTGGCTAAAACCCCAGCCGAACGCGGTTACTGCTCGGCGATTTTTTCTTTCATCCATTTATCGAAATCTTCCTGTGAAAGCACGTTCAGGTAGGCCTTCATGTTGTAGTGCCCGAGGCCGCAAAGCTGGGTGCAAACAATCTCGTACTTGCCGATTTTGGTGGCGGTGAAGTGAAGCGAAAGGTCGAGGCCGGGCACGAAGTCCTGCTGAATGCGCAGCTCGCGAATGAAGAAAGAGTGGCCGACATCCTTCGCGTGCATGAGCATGTGAATCTCTTTGTTGACGGGGATGGCCATTTCGGCGGCCACGACATCGTCGCGAGACTCGACGTCATTGGCGGGATCGAGCCCGAAGAAATTAGCGTTGCCCTCGTCAATCTTGTCCGGGTGCAGCGGGCCAAATTTTCCGTCGGGTCCCGGGTAGCGGAAATAAAACGCGAACTGGCCGGCTTGCGCCTGCACCTGCAGAGCGTCCGCAGCCGGCGCGGTGAAGTAGACGCTGGCCCAGGCTTTCTGGCCAAACACCCCGAGAGCCAAGACTTCCGTACCCACGAAGATGAAAGCAGCCGCCACCATGATTTTGGCGCCGGAGGGAATGGCGCTGACCTTTTCACCCTCTTTGCGGCCAGAGAATTTCCAGATGAAAAAGGCCAGAAGCAGCTGAGCGCCAAGGAAGGCCAGGCCGGCTTCGGCCATGGTGTCGGCAAGTTGCTCGTCGATGGCGTGGCCGTGTGTGGAGATGTCCACCGGCGGCGCGTACTTATGCGTAACGATGGGATAAGCGGAAACCAGTGCAATGATCACCAGCACGACGGCGAAAAACTTACCCATGGGCGCCAGCCCTCCAGCTCAAAACAAATTTCGATGCCAACGGCGACACCTCTTCACGGCACTTCTGTACGACGCCACCGCCGGCGTGGTGATGGACATCACGAACACCAGCGGATGCGCTGAGGAACCGATCGGAAACGACTAGTAAGGCTTGGCTTTGAACACGAAGCTGATGGTCTTGGTTTCGCCGCCGGCAATGACTACGTCCTGGGTCATTTCGCCGTAGGATTCCTGGTACGCGGTTACGGTATATTTTCCAGGAGGCAGATTCGGCAGCTTGAAACTGCCATCGTCGCTGGAAACGGAGTAGTGGGAGTTCTTGAGCACGGCGAAGGTGCCGTGCATCCAGGGATGGATGTTGCACTTCACGGGAATCATCTCAGCTTTATCGTACTTGTCGATGATGGGAGGCGTACCGGGCGGCTGAGACTTATTCCACTCGCGGTTGATCTTGGCCAACGGGTGAATGTTGTGCGAGGTCTGGTCGTCGTTGGAAATTTTCAATTCCTGGCCCACCTGGAACGCCAAAACGTGTGGCAGATACTGGCAGCCTTTTTGATCGAAATTAGCGGAAGTGGATGGCGGGGGCTCATCCGGCGCGCCTGCGGAAATGTATACCACAACGTTGGCGAGTGAGTTACCCGGGCCGGTGACTACCGTTTCAGTGGTGATCGGCGTGGGATGCTGCTTCGCACAACTGGGTTCCTTGGACATATCGATGGATTTAGGTTTGGCGGGAGTGCCTTCGTAAGTGATTTTGCCGGAAATGGTGCCCGAGCCGGGACCAGCCGTGGTCACGGACACTGCCACGAACGTGGCAAATGCAGCCAGAAACACGTGCTTAACGGTCATGCGTTACTCCTCCTGAAGGATAATCCTACTGTTTGATACCAGAACCAGTGGGGGTCCCGTAGATTTTCTGCGCGCTGACAATCTCCTGGCCCTCTTTGGTGGTCAGCCACAGAGCCAGTTCCGGGCTCTTGTGAGTGACTTGCAAGGTGCGGAGGTAGTGCACGAGATCCCAAGCGTCTTCCGGCTTGATGACGTCGGCGAAGGAAGGCATCGGAGTTCCGTCCAAGCCAGTCATGAAGATTTTGTAGAGATCATGGTTCGTCGAGCCGCACTTGAAGCGTGAGCCGGCGGCGAAATTGTAGGGGCGGATGGGCTGATCGTTGCTGTCGGTTAGCGTGGAAGCGGAGGGACCATCGCCGCGACCTTCTGGGCCATGGCACTTCCAGCATTCCAGTTTCTGGAAGAGCTCCTGACCGTGCTTGATGCTTTGCACGGTGAGCGGAGCTTCCGCCGGCACGGGGATGACGTCGCCGGCCTTGTCGGTTTTCCAGCGCGGCGAGAAGGTCTTGATGAAGGCGACGAGGTCGGCGCGATTCTGGTCGGTGAGCGTAATCCAGGAGGGCATGTTGGAATTGTTGAAGCCGCGGACCAGGGAGTTGTAGAGATCCTGGTCAGTGGGTAGCGTGCCGGTCGGCGTGGAGCGGCACTTGAAGGTAGCCGCGACGAAATTGCGCGGCAGGATGTTCAAGTACTGCGCGTTCTCGCCGTTGCCGTCGCCACGGAAGCCGTGACAGCCCCAGCAGTAGCGGTAGTACAGTTGTTTGCCGGCGCCGGCGTTGCCGGAGAGGTTGCCGATGTGCGATTCGCCCTGCTGCGCGGAAACGAGCAGCGGCGCGGCAAGGAGGATGGCGACAAACATAAACAATTTTGAGATGTTCATTTTTCGCATGGTCATCATCCTTAGAAGGCGAAGTCAAAGCCGACGAGCAGGCTGCTGAAGTCCAAGTTGCGACCGGTGACGGGAGATGTGCCGATTTGGTGGCTGAAGGCGTATTCCGTGTGGTATGCGAAACCCGCGCGGCTGGAGATAAATGGGTAGTAGCGGAAGCCGAAAGTGTAAACGTCTTGATTGCCGAAGTCGGAGGTTGGGACGGTGGTAGAAGATCCCAGAACAAAGGGACCGCTGCCGGCCACTACGGGAAGAGCTTGCTGCGACATACGCACCAGCTCGACGCGCTGAATCAGGATGAGTTGGGGGTTATAGGTGAAGTGGCTTTCAAATAATGCGCCATTCCAGATCGCGCTTCTGGCGCCGGCGGGGAGAACGGCGATGCCATCGGCTGCAGTTCCGGTAGCCAGGTATTTGTTGTCCGAACTGTGGAAGTACATGGCCGTCAGGTCATATTTCTTGATATAAAACTGACCGATGAGGCCCGCTCGGTAGAAGCTCTTGTTGCCGATTCCCGTGCCAGGAAGTCCAGCAGTTGCATCGTTGGGACTGCCGTTGGTGAATTGGAAGTACGTTGGAGCCTGGCCGATATAGTCGAAAAAGCCGATACGCTGCAGGCCCAAGCTGCCGACCTGGAACGCTTGACTGACGGTGAAAAACCCGTCGTAAGTGCGACTAGTGGGCAGCCCCGGCGAACCGTCATTGGAGCTCAAAATTGAGGCGGAGTAGCGGGTGCGGTCATCCTTGGAGTGTCCCATCAACTCCATACCAACCTGGTTGTCGCCGATGCCGAAAGCGAATCCCGGGAAAGCGCCTAGAGGCCCGAGGCTTTCGGTGGCTGGCTGGAAGTGATAGTTCGTGTACACCCCGGATACGTTGGTCAGCGTGAGAATGCGCTTCTCGGACAAGAGGTTATCGAGTTCAAACTTGCCGAGCTTGAGGTTTAGCCAGGAGCTTCCGGCGAGGTTGTCGAGGCGAGCGAACACCGTTTCAAAGTGAAATGCGCCGGTGTTATCCGAGGACGGCAGTACATAGAACGAAACGTTCTTCGCCAGCGTGCCGCCGGTATGGAAGTCCAGACCGCTCCAATCGAATCCATGGGCAGTGTAGTTGCCCTCGTTGCTGCTGACGCCAGCCGGACCGTCAACCTGGGCGCGATTTTCATTTTCGCGATGGAAGAAGGTCGTCATGCGAAACGTGACTGGCCAATAGGCGGGATTCTGAAAGATGGGGGCATCACGGTCGTTGCCCATCTGGTAGCCGTTGTCCTTGAACGCTTGGCCAAAGGGACTAAGCATCGGCCATGCCAGATGGCACGACGAGCACGGCATGCCGTACTTTCTGGCGAATGCCGGAATGGCGTTGACCCGTGCGCCGGAAAGGATAGGGGCGGCGGCGGCAGGGTGAATGTCGGCTAAGCCGATAGCAACGAACATAATGAGGCCCAGAATCGATGGAACGATGCGCACAAGCCTCTGTGTCGCGGTTACAGAGCCGCCAGTGAACATACCGCCTCCTGCAAACGGGAATGACAACGGGCAAGGATGGACTGACCGAGAAAGATTGGAAGAGGGACAGCTATACGGCAGGCGGGTGAAACTCTAGCGCACTGCGGATTGGCTAGATAGCGCCCGTCCGCGAAGATCTGACTCCCAAGTGACACTACGCCCATAGAAGATAGCGGCTTGCATTTCCGGGGAAATAGCGAAGCCAATCCTCGAGTCCCTGAACCGCGGCGATGCTAACTCTGGAGAATCACGAATGCAAGAGATTTCTTTTATTCATGCAAATATATTTTTCGATGCGGGACGAACTGTTCATAGCAATGAGCTTTTCGGAGTTCGGATTTGACAGTTGGTCGCAAAAGGAGCTACATACGAAGCGTCGGCCCCGATATTTCGGCGGCCGCCATAAGCCATGACCACCCGTCAGCCCCACTATCGGGCCTCAAGAATATTTTTTTACGTGCTGCTTCTGGGTGTCGTGCCCAGCATTTCCCAATCATCGAGCGCGAAAGACAAGTTTGATAGCCCCGGCTTTGTAAAGGAGTTGGAAGGCTCCGCGCAGGACGTTCTGGAAGCCCTCAACACCGATCTGCAAGACCAAACCATCCACGGGACGTATATTTTCGACAAAGAGCCGGTTCTCTTGGGGGCGACCGTGGAACAATCTTCGAAGCTTTTCCCCGAATGGTCGGGCGGCGGACAAATCTTCTACAAAGTCCGCACCAAGGCTATCGCCCCCCGTCATTTTCTGGAAAGCGCCGATCAGGGAACCATCGTAGTGCGCTTTGTTCTGACCACCTTGACGCCGGACCGCTCGCGCCTGCGCATTGATGCCATTTACGTGGAAGACGCGCATCGCACGCTGCATATCTCGGATGGCACGGTGGAAGCCGCGGAATTCAAGGTGATTCGGGATCGCTTGCTCGAAATTCAAGCGCAGGAGCAGGAAGCTGCCGATTTGCGCCGCCGGCGCGACAGCGCGGAATTAGTGCATCAGACCTATCTGCATCAGCGGGAGGATGAAACCACGCGACTGGCCACCGCCAAAGCCGGCACCGAGGATCTGCAGGAACGGGTGCAAAAGCTGCGCCATGAGGTCGACCGCCGCGTGAAGGCCCCAGGTGCGGAGCTCAAGTCTGCTCCGTTCCGGGAGTCGGCAACCATTCGGCCTATAGCGGCATATACGGAAGTGGTGGTGCTGATCGTTACCCCGCACTGGCTCGGCGTGGAAGACGCAGATGGACAGCGCGGATGGCTCCCCGAGGACCAACTGGAACCCCTTCCTTGAAGCATACCTCTCGCAAACGGCAACTCGGACAATTTTTCTCGGTCTTGATGGTCGCCTTGGCCGTGTTAATTGGCGCGGCTACGGCGGGTGCGCAAGCTGTTCCCTACGCCAGAACCTACGCCAAGTCCCAAGCGGAGGTGGAAAAGGCACTGAAGGATTTGGGAGCCTACGCAGGCCAAAAACTTCCCATAGTTGATGGCTTCGTCGCCACGACACCGAAACCCATAACCCATTACGAACGCGCATTTTACCAGTTGCAGATTGAACTGCTTCCGGGCAGCGGGGCGCGAGGTGGCACGGTGGTGCAGGTAGTTGCCAAAATAACCGCGTGGTACGCGGATAAAGACCCATCCAAGTCCGGGTATGAGGTTCTCTCGTCGAACGGCAGGCTCGAATTCGACCTTCTGGACCGATTGGACGAAAAACTGGGTACGGCGCCGCCAGCGAGTCCCCTTGCTTCCAGCAAATCTGGGCCTACATCGGCGATGGCGCCGCCCAAGGCCAAGTTGGATCTCTCTGGCGTTCCGGGAATATCGCAACTGGCGGGAGGTAACCCGGCAGCGGCTGCGCCGTCCAGCGATGAATTGAAGCAAATGCGCGCGGAGCGAGAAGAACAAGAACACCGCATGCAGGAGCTGAATGGGCAGCTGCAAACTCTTCAGGAGATTAAGGCCAACCAGGCGCACCCCGCGAACCTGGTGGGGGTGAAGAAATCCGGCACTCCCATAACGGCACGTCCGACGGAGGGATCGCGTGCGCTGTTCCTGGCCGCCGCTGGGGACGAGTTTGAATTTCTGGATGCCGATGGCGCGTGGCTGCATATCGCCATTTCTGGCGTGTCGCGCGGGTACGTAAAGAAAAGCAGCGTGGAGCTGACGGATTTCATCATCGCCCGCATCAAGGCGCAGGAAGATGCCGAGGGCAGCAAGACGGCTGAAGCGTTTCACGTGGAGCGCGAAGAAACCAGCGTGTTCCCAGGGGATTGGGAGAATCTGAAGGGGAAGAAAGTCAAGATATACACGGTCCAGCCCGTCTCGCAAATTGCGAAAGAGACGGACGCCAAGGCCAGGCTGGCGTTTGCCGCATCGTTATTCCGCAAGTTCGCTCCGGAAGAAGGCGCACCAAGGACGGATGGACTGGTGGTAATTTTCGATTCGGCGGATGGCGGAATTATTGGCGCCACAATGGCGGATGTGGAAGAGATGGCGGAGGGGAAGGTCGCCGGCGAGGAGTTCTGGAAGCGATGTTACCTGGATCCGCCGGAAGCGTTTCAGCCGCCCGCCAAACCATGATCGACGCACGTCGCTCGCATTGCCTGGCCTGTTCACGTTACATTACCCTCGAACTGGCGGACGCTTGATCGCTCAACTATGAGACTGCTGGGCATCGATCTGGGGACGGGTGGAACGCGCGTGCTGCTGGTCGACGAGCGCGGCCGCGTGTTGAGTTCGGCGTCCGCAGAGCACGCGCCGATGCGTTCCCCGCAGATCGGGTGGGCGGAACAGGAACCGCTGGATTGGTGGCGGGCGGCTTGCGAGGCCGTTCCGCAGTGTCTGCAACAGGGCCGAACATCGGCCCGCGAGATTGATGCCATAGGGCTGACGGGACAGATGCACGGCCTCGTGCTGCTCGATGCGGCGGGCGACGTGCTGCGACCGTCCATTATCTGGTGCGATCAGCGAACGCAAAAGCAATGCAAAGAAATCACCGAGAACGTCGGTGCGCGGAAACTCATCGAGTTCACGGCGAATCCGGCATTGACCGGTTTTACTCTGCCGAAAATCTGGTGGGTCCGGGAAAATGAGCCGGAAGTTTGGAAGCGCGTTCGCGGCGTTTTGCTTCCGAAGGACTATTTGCGGTTTCGGCTTACGGGGTCAAAAGCAACGGACGTTGCAGATGCTTCCGGCACGCTGCTGCTGGACGTGCGGGGAAGGAAATGGTCCGCGGAGATGCTGGAGGTTTCGCGCATCAACGAGTCACTTTTGCCGCAGGTTTTTGAGTCGCAGGAAATTACCGGGGCGGTTTCAGAAGAGGGCGCTCGTGCCACCGGTTTACGGGCCGGCATTCCGGTCGTGGCTGGCGCGGGAGACCAAGCCGCAGGCGCAGTGGGCATGGGCATCGTTCGGCCCGGCGCCGTCAGCGTAACTATTGGAACTTCAGGCGTGGTTTTTGCGGCCACCGCCGATCCGGTGATCGAACCGCTGGGCAGGATTCATACCTTTTGCCATGCGCTCCCTGGACGGTGGCATGTCATGGGCGTCACGCAGGGCGCGGGGCTTTCGTTACGCTGGTTTCGCGACCAGTTCGGCACGGGCAAAGAAGACTCGCCGGACGCGTACGACAATTTGACGCGCGAAGCTGCCGCCACGCCACCCGGAGCCGATGGCCTGCTATGGGCTCCCTATCTCATGGGTGAACGCACGCCATATCTGGATCCGCTTGCACGCGCGGCTCTAGTTGGCATAACCGCGCAACATACACGCGGCCACATCATTCGTGCCATTCTTGAGGGGGTGGCCTTCAGCATGCGTGATTCGCTGACGATTTTCGCGAACCTGGGAGTTCCCATCGCGTCCATCCGGCTGGGCGGGGGCGGGGCGCGCTCGGAATTATGGCGACAGATTCAGGCGGATGTTTATGGCCGCACCGTGGAAATGATTGCAGCCGACGAAGGCGGCGCTTACGGCGCGGCGTTGCTTGCCGGCGTGGGCATCGGAATGTGGAGTGACGTCGAGGCGGCGTGCGATATGGCCGTGCGCGTAGCGTTTGCGGTGCAGCCTCGCGCGGAATGCGGTGCGCTTATGAACAGACAGTACGCGGAATATCGCAAACTATATCCGGCGCTGAAGCAGATTTCGACCGTGGTCTAGTGCTTCGCCACGCGGTGTAAGATTCGACGAAAGTGTAAGACGCAAGAGAATTTGACAAGGCGGCAGGCGAGTGCCAGAGTGGCAGCGTTTTCCAATCGGACGAACATCGCTTCGTTTACAAAATGTTTGTCGTGCCGGCTGCGCGGGCACTATCCAATGCGAAGATTGCACATCCCGCTCCTCTTCCTCGCCGTATTTCTAGCGGCTGCCTGTCCAGCGCGCGCCCAGTGGAGCACGCCAAACCCCGTAAAGAGCTTTCAGCAGCAGGTGGACAGCGCGGTATTCACGATGGAAACGGGTGTGCTGAAAATTCAGATCTGTTCCGATTCGATTATTCACGTCGTGTATTCGCCGACCGGAATTTTTCCTGAGGCTCCACAGTACGTGGTCACAAAAGCGGACTGGCCGCCCGTGACCTGGACGCTGACGGAGATGGGTGGCCAAGATGTGACGCTGGCGACTTCGCGCATCACTGCCACCGTACACCGGGTGGACGGCGCCATCCAGTTTTCCGACACCAGCGGCAAGCGCCTGATGCTGGACGGCGGCCGACGCATGACGCCGGTGGAAGTGAACGGCGAGAAAACCTACCGGTCGGAAAGTGATATCAACGTTTATGGCTCGCCGGAAGCCTTTTATGGCTTGGGCCAGCATCAGGCGGGCGTCTGGAATTACCGCGGCGAATCGGTGGATATTTCGCAAGACAACACGAACATCGCGGTGCCGCTGCTGCAGTCGAGCGCCGGGTATGGAATTTTTTGGAACAATTCTTCCCGCAGTCGTTTCAACAATCGCTTCCTCCACTATCTGTTCATCAGTTCCGAAGTCGCCGACACTATCGATTACTACTTTCTCTACGGCCCGGAGCCCGACCGCATCATCGGCGAATATCGCGAGTTAACGGGGACGGCGCCACTCTTCGGAAAGTGGGCCTACGGGTTCTGGCAGTGCAAGAATCGCTATTCCTCGCAGGACGAGATTTTGGGCGTAGCCGCAAAATACCGCCAACTACACATCCCGCTCGACAACATCGTGCAGGACTGGTTCTGGTGGAATCGCAAGGGCGAGCACGTCTTCAACAAGAACTATCCGGACCCCAAGGGGATGGTGGACACACTGCACAAGGAAAATGTGCATCTGATGATTTCCGTGTGGCCATTCTTTGAGCCAGGCTCCGCCGAATATAACTACATGGACAAGCAAGGCTGGTTCATCGATCGCACCAAAGTCGCTCATCCGCCGTATCACGCGGCCGGCATGGCGGTGTACGACGCCAGCAATCCAGAAGCGCGCCAATACTACTGGCACCTGATGGACAAAGCGCTTTTCAAGATTGGTATTGATGCCTGGTGGATGGATACAACGGAGCCCGAAACCGAGGGCCAGGAAGAAAATTCCTTGCTGCATCATCAACTGGCCATCGGCAGCGGCGCACGCTTCGCAAATCTATATCCGCTGCTCGACACTTCGGCGGTATACGAAGGCCAGCGTGGCGCCAGCAACGATAAGCGCGTTTTCATTTTGTCGCGTTCCGCGTTCGCGGGCATTCAGCGCAACGCCGTCACCGCCTGGTCCGGCGATCTCAACTCCGACTGGGAAAGTTACAAACGCCAGATTCCCGCGGGTTTAAATTTTTCTCTTTCGGGTATTCCTTACTGGACCACGGACATAGGCGGATTTGTCTCCGGCAATCCCGATGACCCGGCGTATCGCGAGCTATTTGTGCGCTGGTTTGAGTTCGGGGCGTTTTGTCCGATCTTTCGCGTCCACGGCACGCGCACCACCAATCAGAACGAATTGTGGTCGTATGGACCGGAAGCCCAGAACATCCTCACCCGTTATGACCGCTTGCGCTACCGGCTGCTGCCCTACATTTATTCCGTGGCCTGGAAAATCACCAGCGAGTCGTATACCCCGATGCGCCCGCTGGTAATGGACTTTCGCAATGACCCTCGTGTGCGGAACGTGGGCGACCAGTTCCTGTACGGCCCGGCCATTCTCGTGAACCCGGTCACGGAGCCAGGCGCGACGATGCGCCATCTCTATCTTCCAAAAACAAAATGGTACGATTTTTGGACCGGCGAGGCGCTCGAGGGCGGCCGGGCCGTGGATGCTCAGGCGCCCCTCGACCGTGTCCCACTGTTTGTCCGCGCCGGTTCGATTCTGCCGATGGGCCCTGATGAAGAATTTTCCAACGAGAAGCCCGCCGATCCACTCGAACTGCGCATCTATCGTGGTGCCGACGGGGACTTCGCGCTGTACGAAGACGAGAACGACACCTACAACTACGAGAATGGTGCGTACGCCGTGATCCCGCTGCATTGGGACGACGCCAAACAAACGTTAACCATCAGCGACCGAAAAGGAAAGTTCCCGGGGATGTTGTTACAACGAACCTTTCGCATTGTAGTGGTGCAGGACCAACATGGGGCAGGCATCGCTCCCAGCGAACAACCGAACAAAATTGTCTCGTACAGCGGCGCACTCATCTCCGTTGTTCTATAATCCGGAAGTTATTTCCGGGGTCGACGGGTTTTTAAGAGACAGCGTTGTCTAAGTCGCGAACATCTTCTGCGGCAGCCGCTCTTCGCTCTGCGATGGCGCCATTGCGCCAGTTAGAACCGTTGACCGCATTCGCCGCCGCATGTCTTTCTACTTTTCCGCAAGCTGCAGTCGTGACAGCTCTTCCGTTTCCTTATAGTGCGCAGCTTTGAACAAATACATCGCCTGGTCCGCCTGCGACAGCAATTCGTCCACCGACGCACCATCGTTCGGATAAAACGCCGAACCAATGCTCACCGATACCTCGCTGTCTCCGCACACCTGCAGCGACGCCGCGTCCACGGCCTGTTCCAGCCTCTTCTTCAATTCCTCGACGCCGTCGGCCGAGCAATCCGGCAGCACCAGCACAAACTCGTCCCCGCCCAGACGCCCCACCTGATCGCATTCCCGGCTGGCTCCTCTAAACTTTTTGCCCACTTCTCTCAGCAGTTTATTGCCGATGATGTGCCCAAATTTATCGTTCACATTCTTGAATCCGTTGAGGTCGCACAGCAAAACCGCCAGTTGTCCGCTTGTGCGCTTGCAGCGCGCCAATTCTCTTTCCATGTGCGCGCAGATTGCTCGCGCGTTCGGCAATCCGGTCAGAAAGTCCGTGCTGGCCGTATCTTCCGCGTGTTCAAACTGCATGGCGTTTTCCACCGATAGCCCCAGTTTCGAGCTGGCCGCCAGCAGCAAACGCAAGTGGTCGTTGGTAAAGCCCTGTTTCTCCGACATATACAGCGTCAGCACCCCCGCCACGCTATCGCGTCCTTGGAGCGGCACGGACAATGCCGATTGCAACGTGGAAACCACCATGGGATCTCCAAGATATTTCGATTCCGCTGCCGGATCGCCGTTCATGATCGGTTTCTTGTTTACCGCCACCCATCCAGAAATTCCCTGTCCCAACGGAATTTCCAGCGACGTGAACAGGTTGTAGTCCAGCCCGTGTACGTACTTCGGTGCCAGCTTGTCCTCTTGCACCACAAAAAACACGATCGATTGGTGCGGGATCATCTCTTTCAATCGCACCGCCACCACCGAGAGCGTCTCGCGCAAGCTCAGCGAATTTCCCAGCGTTTGCGCCAGCTCAAATAGCAGCTGCGCCTCTTGTCGCGCGGACACGATGGATGCCAGGAACGATGTCGCGCGTACCTCGGCCTTCCCCGGCACGTTGGAAAAACCCGCGGACGGCGCGGATTCGCTTCGCAGCAGCGAAATGGACGGCAGGATCCTCTCCCGCACTTCCACCAGCTTCACCGCCGCTTCCAGTTCGTCGTAACGCCGCTCGATACACTCCACCACCCGCGGGTCGTAACTCTCCCCGCTCTCCGAGCGCAACAAGTTCATCGCTTCCGCCGGTGACATCGCCCGCCGGTACGGCCGCTCCGAAGTGAGCGCGTCGAAAGCGTCTACTACGGAAAGAATGCGCGCGCCCATCGGAATTTCCGTCCCCTTCAGCCCATCCGGATAGCCCTTGCCATTCCACTTCTCATGGTGCGACCGCACAATTGGCACCACCGGATACGGAAACTGCACGCGGTTCAGAATTTCCGCTCCCACGATCGGATGAATCTTCATCTTGTCGAACTCTTCTGGCGTCAAGCGTCCCGGTTTCGACAAAATGTGCTCTGGCACCGCAAGTTTCCCGATGTCATGCAGCAGTGCGGCGGCACGCATGGCGTTCAACTCCGCTTCCGTCACTCCCAGGTCTTTCCCGATTTCGATCGCATAGGTCTGCACGCGCTTCAGGTGGTCATGCGTCGTATGATCTTTGGCCTCAATCGCCAGGGACAGCGCCTCAATCGTCCGCATATGCAGATCGGCGATCTGCTCGGAATGCTTCTTCTCGTTCTCCAGCCGGTCCAGATAGGTCCGATAGGAACGGTAAATCCAGTAAACGACGGGCACAGCCAGAATCGCCACCTGCCATCCGAGGGCATGATTCACGACGCTGACCCCACCGGCGATTACGGCGCCCAGCAAATAGTAGGGAAACGACCACAGGTAGCATTCTTTCCACACCTGCACCGGATTCCGCCGCGCCGTAATCGCGATCACCGCGGACACCGACATCGTGTTCACCGCGAAATACGTGGAAGAGGACGCCGCCAGCAAAAGCGGCCACCGCATTCCCAGCGTAAACGCATAGTGGCTGTGAAACACCGCATACGCCGCGGAAATCGCTATCGACAAATTTGCAAAATTGAAAAGTACTTGCACCACTCGCGGCCGCGACCGCGACTGCCACATCGATTGCAGCAATCCGCCAAGACACCCCACCAGCAGCGTTTCCGAATACGACAGGTCCAGGATCCCCACCAAAATAAATAAAAAATTGGCGGACATCGTAGCCTGAATTCCCGGCAGTTGCACCTTCAGCAGCGAGGCGCCCAGCGCCACGGCCATAAAACACCCGAGCCGCAGCAAGTTGTCCGAATGCCAGTGCCACAGGGCATAGGGCAGCAACGGCAGGCCCACCGCCGCCTGCAAACCGATAAAAGACAATGCCGGCCATCTCAGGAACTCGCCTTCGTTCCCCGGAATGCTCAGGATCTTTCGCCAGCCGGTCATCGATACTCGTCGTCTTTCATGCTTGTTCAAATTTATCTACCGCGATTTGGCACAGCTCTTCCGCTGCCGGGCTTATACGTCATCACACGGAAACTCGCGCCAGCATCTCCCGAATCGGCCTAGCTTCGGAAGCGTGGAGTTCCGACACTCCACTCCGCACGCACCTATTCTGGGCTCGGGGACACGTTCGGCATTCTCTACAGCGTCTATGGTTCGGGCGAAATTGCGAATAGTACTGTTGGGCTGGTTTGTCCCAAGTGCCAAGCGGCCGCCAAAAACACCCTTAGCCGCTCTATATGCTTAGGGTATATACCCGATTGGGCATATTACGCCGCTAATCAATTTCGCGCCGATACCCGCCCCACAGATTCGAGGAGCTGTGTCGTCCAGCGGTTGCGGACGGGCCGCTTTGCGCGGATTTGCGATCGTTCGCGGTTGTCCGCGCGCCCCAACCAATCTTTTCAATAACCTAGAATTCCCAATAAAATATTCGCAGAAAGTTCTTGACGATCTGACGTGTTCCACGTATTCTGCTTGCGTAGAGAAGTGCGCCTAATTGCGGTTACGCCTAAGAATCCAAGTCACTCATTTGCAATCTCTTAGCTCTCAGCCCTGTTTCCAAAGCACTCATTTACGCCCTCCATTCCCGAGGTCTAAAAAATATCTTTTACGCAAACAAAGTACTTAGCCTCTAGTAGCGTTGCCATCCCCGCCCGCGCGCCGTGTAGCCCGCACTTGAATCTGTCACTACTGGCGCAACCCGATGAGTTTAGTCCCTGGAAACGCCGATCTCCGTATCGGCCGCTTTTGCCGTCCGAAAGCCCGAATCTTTCGAGTAAGCAAATTGCGGAAGAAGGAACGATCAAAGGAGGTAACCAACCTATCAACAACCCACGCCCCTAACCCCAGCAGAATGAACACTTCCAAATCCATATCAAAACAAAGGACTTCATCCCCAGCAGAATCAACACTTACGCAAAACCCATGGGGGGTAGTCCCGCCTCACCACCAATGAAAATGCGGCCGCATGCTAGCGGACACGTGCTTGATTCGCGCCAACCCCAGCAGCAGGAGGATCACCACGCTCAGAACCGCCAACCCCAAGTAGATATCGATGTACGCCAGTAATTTACTCTGCGTAATCACGCCCGCCTGCAAGAGCTGCACCGCTCCCAATGAAGGGTTACTGCCCGCTCCCCCACCGCGCGCGATCAGTCCCGCATATTGCGCCAGCGTCGCCTGCACCGTCAGGTTCAGCCGGTTGGCCACGTCTACCAGCCTTGCCGAGTGCAGCGTCTGCCGGTGATCGAAGATCACTGTGGCTGCGGTCACCCCCAGCGTATTCCCCAATTGCCGCACAAAGTAAAAGCTCGTCGACACGTCATTCAAGTCCACGATGGCCGCCTGTCCCGTAGCCAGATTGGAAGCGCCAGACAACAGCGGTCCCAGCGCCAATCCTTGCAGGAACGCGGAAATCGCCAGCACCCAGGTTGGGGTCGTCGGCGTCCAAGTGTAAATGAAGTTGACGCACGCGCCGCACATGATCAGCGCGCCAATCGCCACCAGCTTGGCGCCGCCCAGCCGCGCCACCAGGAAACGCAAGCTCACAATCGCGCCCATTCCCAGTCCCAGCGTATATGCGGACACAAATCCGCCGGTTTGCGTGGCGCTGTAATCCTGCACCGTCCGTAGATATTGCGGCAGCACGAACAATCCCGCGCCCAGCATCGCGCCCACGATCATGACGATCCCCAGCGACGCGCGCAGTGGCCTTTGCCTCCATACCAAGCGCAGGTGCAGCACTGGCTCACGATTCTCTGGTCTCCAGTCCCACCAGAGAAATCCCGCGAAGCACACCAGCGCCACCAGCAGGAAACAATCGATGAACGCAGACTGAAACCACTCGTCCCGCTCGCCGCGGCTTAGCGCCACCTGCAGGCACGATAGTGCTGCAATCAGTAAGCCTGCGCCCCAGCTATCCACATATGCCCTCTCGCTGCGCAGGAATAAAAGTCCTCGCGGCAGATACCTCCGGATCAGAAAGACGCCGATGGCGAGAAAGGGGAAATCCAGCAGGAACGCATAGTTCCAGTGCAGCGTATCGGAAATCCATCCCATCGCTGTGGGATAGATCACCTGGAAGATGTTCACTTCCAGGAACAGCCAGAAGAGTGCGACGGCCCGCCCTTTGCCGGGAAACAGTATTCCCGCCAGGATCACCCCGCGCACCAGAAATGCTCCGCCGCCAAAGCCCATCACCACGCGCGAGATGAGCAGGAGACTCAAGCTGTGCGCGCCGCAGAAGCATCCGAACGCTCCACAGCTATACAGCAACGCGCTAAGCAGCAGGTGGCGACGTGCCCCAATGACCCGCGTCATCCAATAGCTCAGCGCAATGGAGCACACAAAGCCCAGGTTGTAGAGAATCAGCACCCAGCTCACATCGTCCGAACTGCCGGCCACGTTGCCTTGGAGATCCGGTAGCAGCACATTGATCGAGACGCGATTCGAGACTTCGATGGCGGTGATCAGGCCGACGGCGTGCATCACGATGCGCCGGCTGCTTAGCGACATCTCCGCCAGCGCCTGTGTGATTCCTCGCCCGTACTCCTCTTCCCACGGTTCGAGGCCGCCGGCAATGCCGCCCGCTAGATAGCTCATGACGCTCCAGACACTCTGCACTTCAGCGTGTGTAAATCGTCGCTTCCACGTTCATTCCCGGCCGCAGCACCTGGTGCGGATCGCCGCTATGCTGCACCAGAATCTTCACCGGAATTCGCTGCACCACTTTGATGAAGTTACCCGTGGCATTCTGCGGTGGGAGCAGCGCCTGCCGCGATCCCGCGGCGCCCGCGATGGATTCCACGGTCCCATCGACGTCGCGGTCATACGTGTCCACGTGAATTTTCGCATGCTGGCCCACACGAACGTGGGCCATTTGCGTCTCCTTGAAATTCGCGGTGATGTACACCTGCTCGAGCGGCACCAGCGTGCACAGCAGGTTTCCCGGCAAAACATATTGCCCCAGGTTTACCGTCTTCTGCGTTACCTGCCCTGCAATCGGCGCTTTGATGGTCGTGTAACCCAGGTTCAGCTCCGCCTGCTCCAGCACCGCCTTCGCGTGTTCCACCGAGGCCAGCGCTGATTTGTATGTGGCTGCTGTAATCGGCACTTGCTGTTCGCGGGCTTTCGTTTCCTGGAACAACGATTGCGAACGTGCCAGCCTGGCCTTCGACGAGTTCACCGTGGCCCGCGCGATCTCCACGTTCTGCTGCGCGGCCGCGAGCTGTTGTTCCGCGGCGGCTAATTCGTTCTGCGCCACGCGCGCGGCTGCATCCACCGCGTCGAACTGGAACTTCGAGACGTCGCCCGTCTGCAGCAGCGGCTTGTAGCGTGCCAGATCGGCTTGCGCGCGTTCGTTGGTCGCGCGCTTAGCCGCCACTTCGGCCTGCGCCTGCAACAGGTTTGCTGTGGCGGTGCGCTCCAGTTGCGCTTCGGACATGGTGTAATCCGCGGCATCCGATTCACTCTGCGCCGCCGCTCCGCCGGTGCTGTGGGTGGTGGTTGCGCGTGTCAGCCCGATTTGCAGTTCCGCGGATTTCGCTTCCGCCTCCGCAAGCTGCAGCGTAGCCTTCGCCTGATCAACTTCCGCCTGGTACTCGCGCCGATCAATCTGCACCAGCACATCGCCTTCCTTGACGTTCATGTTGTCGTCGATAGGCAACACCACCACGTAACCGGAAACCTGTGAAGCCACCGCCGTGATGTGCGCATCCACTTGCGCGTCGTCCGTCGAGACGCGCCCTGCCCAGACGTACGAAACCACCGACACCAGCAGCAGGAATACGAGTATGGCGGCCTTCGCCAAACGCGGAAGTTCGCGAATCGCTTTCCCCCCGGTGGCCAGAAACGATGGCACTGGTTCCGCCGGCGGCAAGGGCGGCGGTGCGGCCGGCAGGGACGCTGCTGCAGCCGGCCAGGTGTCCGTGGCGGAGGTCGGCGGCGTCGGATTCGAGCTCATCGGCAAGTTTTTTTCTGTGGCTCCGTTATTTCGCGTACGTATTCTGCACTTCGCCCATGGCTTGCGCCAGATTCACTCTGGATTGATTAAGTCGATAGAGCGCGTCAATCTGGTTGGAGTTCGCGCGCGCCAGAGCATCCTGCGCGGTCACCACCTCGACGTTAGTGGTGA
Source organism: Acidobacteriota bacterium (assembly GCA_003161195.1). Classification (GTDB taxonomy): domain Bacteria; phylum Acidobacteriota; class Terriglobia; order Acidiferrales; family UBA7541; genus Acidiferrum. Next base: position 23,966 of record PMOV01000281.1, read on the forward strand.
CGCCCGCCGCGAATCGCCGTTCCGCCTGGGCCACTTCGTCGTTCGCCAGTTGCAGCCCCAGGTTCGCAACATCCACGTTGCTCCGTGCGGCGTCCAGTTCGTCCAGCGCGGACTTTACCTCCCGGACAATGCGCGCCTCGAGCATGTGCCGGTTCTGTTCGATGCGCTGCTGCTCAAGCCCGGCTCTGGCAATCTCCGCATGAATGCGCCCGCTGGTGAAGAGCGGAAGGTTGAGTCCGAGTTCATAGGTGTACGTGGGAATCCCGTTATTAAAACGGGCTCCCTGGTATTGCCAGTCTCCCGAAAAATCAAGCTTTGGCGCACGCTCATCCTGAGCGGATTTGCGCTGCAGAAGCACAATGTGCTCCTCGGAAGCTTGTGCTTGCATCTCCGGCCGATTCGCAAAAGCCAGGTTGAGGGCCGCGGTTTGTTCCACCTCCGGCAGAGTGAAGAATTCCAACTGGTCCGCAAGCACCGGTTCCTGCTCGCGCGGAAGGTCCAGCAACTCGGCCAAAACGTAATTCGTGGTGTGTGTTAGGGTCTGCGCGTCGGTCAGATTTTGCCGTTCGTTCTGTAATTCCACCTGCGCACGTGTGGTGTCAATTTTCAACCCGACGCCCGTCTTCTCGAGGCTCGCGGCCTGCTCGTACAGCCGCTGCGCGAGCGCTACGCGGGTCTTGGCGGCCTCGTAGGTGGCGATGGCGCGCAGCACCAGAATGTATTGCGTTACCACCGAAGCGGCCACATCTTCGCGCGTAACGCTCTCTTGCGCGCGCGCCTCCCGAACGCCTTCGCGGGATATCTGATAGCTGCGAAACAAAGGCAGATCGAAGATGGTCTGGGAATACCCCGGTCCCGCCGCAATATATTGATAGGGGCCAGCCGCAACGCGTCCGCTGGTGCGCTCGACAATGGCGACGTTGTACTGATCAAGCGACGCCGTCGCCGCTAGATTCGCCTGCGGCAGCAGCGCGGAACGCGCGATCTGGCGGTTCCTTTCGCTCTCCATGGAAAGCAGGCGCCGCGTCACCACCTGCGGATTCTGCTTCAGCGCCAACTGCACCGCGTCTTTTAGCGTAAGCGGCAGGGGCTGCACGGGAGACGCCGACGATGCGGTGGACACCTGAGGTGCGGATTGCGCGGCAGAAGCGGGCTGCACTTTAGGCCGAACCGCGGGATCACCCTGTGCCAGCGTGACTGCAGAAAGCGGGCTATGAAACAGCAAAACGCACAACACCGCTACAATTCGTAGGCGTGCTGGCGCGCCGGTCCCAGCGCTCGGCGACGAGCACGCGGCACACTCGAACACAATCATGGAGTTCCTAGGTTTCTCCCCGAGAGCTTTAGATGCCCGACCAAACAAATAGTACACCTAAAAAACTACAGACTTTTTTGACGATAAGCCTGCCCGCAGCCCCGCAAGCCGGTAATGCGCTACAATGCTGCGATGCCGCCCCCCACCCTTCGCTCGCGCTCTACAACACTTGCGAAGATACTGATGCATCGATCGCGGCGATTTAGAATTTGAAGCAAGGCCATACGCTATGTGACTAGCCCAGAACGATTCCGACGAGAACCTTAGTCACGGCGTACCTCCCTTTGGGTCCAGTGAAATTGTTAAACGTCTTGGGACACGAGGCCTAAAAATCTGCCTGGACTGCTGGCACGCTTGGCGACATAACAAAGTAAACATCATGATGACTCAGGAACCACCCCAACGGCGCAAGTCTAACGAGGGAGAAACGAACATGAGCACAATCACGGCGAACCAGGCAACCGCGATTCATTTACAACGACTGGGCGTACTCTATTTGCCGGGGAGGTAGGCGCCCGCCCCTGTTGAACCTAAACGGCTAGAAGAATTCGCGTGTTGTTCTCAACTTGTTCTCAGAGCGCGCAACGATATGAAAAACAGTCGTACCAGTTAAATTGAAATCTCAGTACATGGAAGAATGCTGGTGGGCCCGCCAGGATTTGAACCTGGGACCAACGGATTATGAGTCCGCTGCTCTAACCGCTGAGCTACAGGCCCGCTTCGTTTTCCTATCGTACACCGATTGGTGGTTCCGGCAGGACCGCGAAATTCGGTTTTATGGGCGCGATCGTTTTTCAATGCGACGGCCAAGAACAAGTGTTGAAGGGCGGCTGACGTACGGCCACTAGCGTGAAGAATCGAGGAAGGCGCGGACGAACGCGGCCACTTCGTCGGGTTTGGTGTCCATCGCGAAGTGTCCGGCTTCCAGCATGTGGATCTCGGCGTTGGGCACATCTTTGCGGTAGCGTTCAGGTTCGCCGACGTCGAAGGAGGGGTCGTGTTTGCCCCAGAGAACCATGAGCTTGGGCTGGGCCTTCTGCATCCAGGCCTGCCACTTGGGATAGGATTCGACGTTGGTCCGGTAGTCATAGAAGAGGTCGACTTGAATCTGCGGCTGGCCGGGCGAGTTCAGAAATGCGTACTCGTCAGTCCAGAGGTCCGGATCGTAGAGCTCGGTATGAGGATCGTCGCCGAGATGGCGCTGCTTGGTGGCGGCGAGGGAAATGAGATTTTTGCGCAACGCGTCTTCGTGCGCGGTGCGGTCGGCCCAGAAGGCGCGGCGCGTGCCCCACAGCGGGCCGAGGCCGTCGTTGTGGGAAACGGCGTTTTGCACGATGAGGGCCTGTGCGCGCTCCGGGTGTGCGAGGATCATGCGGAAACCAACCGGGCCGCCGTAGTCCTGCATGTATAGAAAATAATGCGTTAGGCCGAGGGCTTCGGTGAAATGGGTCATGACCTCGGCGATG
>PMOV01000184.1 GCA_003161195.1 Acidobacteriota bacterium
GCATGACGCGCGAAATGTTCTGTTTGATGGAAGGGCGGCACGTACATCCTTCCACCCTGTATCCAGGCGGTGTGGGGACCGTGCCGACGATTCAGCTCTTCACTGACTACCTGGTGCGGTTGATGAAGTACGTGGAGTTCATGAAGAAGGTGGTGCCGCTGCACGACGACCTCTTTAATTTCTTCTACGAGGCACTGCCGGGGTACGAGGAAGTAGGTCGCCGGAGGGTTTTGCTGGCGTGCTGGGGCTCCTTCAACGACCCCAGCAAGTGCGATTACACGTACAAGAACATGACGAATTGGGGTCGCGGGATGTTCGTGACCCCGGGCGTGGTGGTCGACGGCAAACTGGTGACCACCGACCTGGTGGATATCAATCTGAATATCCGCATTCTGCTGGGCAGCTCGTACTACGACAGCTGGGAGCATGGCGAAAAGTTTGTAACCAAAGATCCGCTGGGGAATCCCGTGGATCAGAACCATCCGTGGAATCAGACGACGATTCCGCGACCGCAAAAGCGGGATTTTGCCGGGAAATATACGTGGGTCATGTCGCCGCGCTGGCTGGATAAGCGTACCGGCGACCACCTGGCACTCGATACCGGGGGCGGACCGATCGCGCGGCTGTGGTCCACGGCGCTAGCGGGACTGGTGGACATCGGTTATATCAAGTCCACCGGGCACAGCGTGAAGATGTATCTGCCGAAGACCACGTCGCTGCCGGAAGTAGAGTTCGAGTGGCACATCCCGAAATGGAGCAACGCCATTGAACGCGACCGGGCGCGCACTTATTTCCAGGTGTATGCCGCGTCCGCGGCGCTGTATTTCATCGAACAGGCGCTCGGGGAACTGCATGCCGGCCGTACGCGGACGTGGAACGAGTTCACCGTACCGCAGGACGCGATTGGTTGCGGCTTTCACGAAGCGGTGCGCGGAGTGCTTTCGCACCATGTGGTGATTCGCGACGGCAAAATTGCCAACTATCATCCGTATCCGCCGACGCCCTGGAATGCCAACCCGCGGGATATTTACGGAACGCCTGGGCCCTACGAAGACGCCGTGCAGAACACGCCGATATTCGAGGAAAACGGGCCGGACAAGTTCAAGGGCATCGACATTATGCGGGCCGTGCGTAGCTTCGATCCGTGCCTGCCTTGCGGTGTGCACATGTATCTGGGCAACGGCAAGGTGCTGGAGACGCGGCATTCGCCGATGTTTGGTCATGAGCGATAGCGTATAGAGGCGTTTCGGGACGGTCCACGGGGGCAGGCTCATGACGAAACAGGATGAATTCCAGCAGCGAGCGAAGTCTATCGAAACTTTGCTTCTCAAGCTGGAGTCGGTATCAGACCCCGCGCTGCGCAGCGCCGCGCGGGACCTGGTGCAGGCGTTGATGGAACTGCATGGGGCGAGCATCGAGCGCATGATGGAGATCGTGCATGATGCGGGCGACGCCGGCAGCTCCATCATCACCAAATTTGGGCGGGATGAGGTGGTGCGCAGCGTGCTGCTGCTGTACGGCTTGCATCCAGAGGATTTGTTAACGCGGGTGACGCAGGCGCTCGAAAGTGCGCGGCCATTCCTCAAGTCCAACAGCGCGAGCGCGGAACTCGTTTCCATCGACGAAGCTGGCGTGGTGACGGTCGGCTTCCAGACCAAGGCGGGCGGGTGCGGGTCGGGGTCGGCGTCGGTGAAGTTGCGGATTGAAGGCGCCTTGCAGGATGCGGCGCCGGATGCGTCGGCGATCGTGGTGCAGGATCACAGCCCGGTAGTGCTGAACGGACCGGGATTTGTTTCGCTCGCGGAGTTGCAGAGCGGGCAGGCCATGGGCGCGCTCGCCATGCCGCGGGCGCAGCGGAGCGGCGACTAAATAATGTCGGACCTTGGGCCGCAACCGGGAAACGTGCTGGGGATGCTGCGCCAGTTGGCGCGCAAACGGTCGGCGGCGGAGCGCTGCGAAATGTGCAGCCGCGAACTCTTTTTCGAACACGAGCATCTGGTGGAGCCGGCCACACACAAACTGATCTGCGCGTGCGGCGCTTGCGCGATTTTGTTTGATGGCCAGGCGGGGACGAAATATAAGCGTGTTCCGCGCACGGTGCGATTTCTGCAGTATTTTGAAATGCCGGACAGCCAGTGGGAAAGTCTGGCGGTGCCCATTGAGATGGCCTTCTTTTTTAAGAGCAGCCCGCATGGCAGGGTGATCGCGTTGTATCCGAGCCCCGCCGGCGCGATCGAATCGCTGCTGCCGCTGGACACTTGGGACGACATCACCGAGGCTAATCCCGTGCTGAAGTCGATGGACGCGGACGTTGTGGCGCTCCTGGCGAATCGCGTCGGAGCGGCGCGAGGGACGCGCCCGGCCGAGTATTACCTGGTGCCCATCGACGAGTGCTACAAGCTCGTGGGCTTGATCCGCACGCATTGGCGTGGGCTTTCTGGCGGCACCGAAGTGTGGCGAGAGTTGGCGGAATTTTTTGGCGGGTTGAAAAAGCGTGCGCGCCCGCATGGCGAGGTTGCGCATGCCTGACTTGCGCCTGTCCGTGGAGAGCGCCGAGACGGTGCGGTTTGCGGCTGCGCCGCTGATGGCATTCAAGCTGCGCGTCAGCAATAACTCGCCCGAAGAACTGATTCACACCGTGGCGCTGAAGGCGCAAATTCAGATCGAAACCGCTCGCCGGCAGTATGAACCGCCAGAGCAGGAGCAACTACTCGACCTGTTCGGCTCGCCGGATCGTTGGGGGCAGACGCTGCGCACCATGTTATGGACGCACGCGAGCGCGGTGGTGCCGCGTTTTACAGGCAGCACGTTGACGGACCTGCACGTGCCCTGCACCTTCGATTTCAATATCGCTGCGACGAAATATTTTCACGGGCTGAGCTGCGGCGAGCTGCCGCTGTGTTTCCAGTTCAGCGGAACGGTTTTTTATCAAGGCGCGGATGGAGCGTTGCAAGTCGCGCCGATTTCCTGGGACAAGGAAGCCAAGTTTCGTTTGCCGGTACAAGCGTGGAAGGGATTGATGGACGAGTATTACCCCAATTCCGCCTGGCTGGCGCTGCAAAAGGACACGTTTGAGCGGCTGTATCAATTCAAAGTGCGCGAAGGCATCCCCACGTGGGAAGAGGCGGTGGAGCGGGCGCTGGCCGCGGTGCAGGAGACGGTGCGCACATGACCGCCCTCGTGGATCGTATTGCGAAGGCAGTTTTGTACGAGGGGTACATGCTGTATCCCTATCGGCCGTCGGCGATCAAGAACCGGCAGCGGTTTAATTTTGGTGTTGTGTATCCGCGTGCCTACAGCGAAGCGCAGGGCGGGACGGATGCCTGCATGATGCAAACGCAATGCCTGGTTTTGGGTGACGACGCGACGACGTGCCTGGTCCGCGTGCGATTCCTGCGGATGGTGAACCGTACCATCGGACGCCTCGCCATTGCGGTTGCCGAAGGCCGCAACCTGGAGGAATTACAGGCGGAGCCGGTGCAGCGCCTCGAAGCCGGCGGCAAGGTTCATCAGCCGTGGCAGGAGGCCGTGGAGGAAGAGATTGAGGTCACGGAATTTGGCCTCGCGGCGCTGGCTCGCGAGCCCATGCAATGGCCCTTCCGGCTTTCGGCCAAGCGTGAAAGGACAGCGATTCACGACGACCAGGGCGCCATGGTCGGAGTCGTCCTTCGCGAGCAAGAGTGCCTCGCCGGAGTAATCGAATTTTCTGCGAAGCGCGTTGCTGACGGGTTATACCGACTGACCGCGCGGCTTTCGAACTCCACGCGCGTGGAGAAACACGAGCCGCTGACGCGCGACGAAGCGCTTTCCCGCGCGCTCGTCTCCGCGCACACCATCCTTGCGGCGCGCGGAGGAGAATTCGTTTCACTCGCCGATCCGCCGGACGAATATCGTGCCGCCGCGAGCGCCTGCCAGAATATCGGCACGTGGCCGGTCCTTGCCGGCGACCATGGCCGCCGCGATACCATACTGGCCTCGCCCATCATCCTCTACGATCATCCGGAAATCGCGCCGGAAAGCCCCGGCGACCTTTTCGATGGCGCGGAAATCGACGAAATCCTTTCCCTCCGAATCATGACCCTCACGGAAGAGGAGAAGCGCGAGATGCGCGAATCCGATGATCGCGCCCGCCAAATCCTGGAACGCACGGACAACCTGCCGGAAGAGCAATTCATGAAACTGCACGGCGCGCTGCGCGGTCTGCGCCCGGCCAACGGAGAAATGCCATGAACGAATGGGAATGGCAACTCCTTGAAGACAAGAACGTGTTGGAAGAAATCGCCATTCAAGGCGCGCAGGTGCGGCGCGGGGAGCATGTACGCCTCCGCCCCCACGCCGGCGGCGATGTTTTTGATTTAGCGCTGGCCGGAAAAATCGCCACCATCGAATCCCTCGAACAGGATTACGAGGGCAAAGTGCACGTGTGCGTGGTGGTGGACGACGATCCCGGCCGCGACGTCGGCATGCTCCGCCAGCCGGGTCACCGCTTCTTTTTTGCGCCGGAAGAGATTGAGCTCCTGCCACCCGGCGTGACCGAAGAGACCGCGGCGGCGCCCGCCGCGAGGAAAATATTGATCGCCGGGATCGGCAACATTTTTCTGGGTGACGACGCCTTTGGTGTGGAAGTCGCGCAGCGCCTCGAAAAGTCCATTTTCCCCGCAGGCGTGTGCGTGAAAGACTTTGGCATCCGCGGCTTCGACTTGGCGTACGCGCTCATGGAAGGCTACGAGACCACCATCCTGGTCGATGCATATCCCGGCGATGTAAACCCGGGTACCGTCTCGGTCATCGAACCGGATTTGGCGTCGCTGAACGCGCCGGACGCTCCGGGCGCGTTGGTCGAGCCGCACTCGATGAACCCGGCCAGCGTGTTGCGGATGGCCGTCGGCATGGGAGCACATCTCCAGCGTGTGTTGTTGGTCGGGTGCGTGCCGGCAACGCTGGGCCCGGAAGAAGGCCAGATGGGCTTGAGCGAACCCGTCACCTCCGCCATCCCCGTCGCCGTGTCGCTGGTCGAAGATTTAGTGGCGCGAATTCTCCGGGGCGAATGGCCCGGGACGGAATGCTCGTAAAGCGAATTTTCGAAGGAGACATCCATGTCGCTAGAACTGACGAGTCACTCGCAAAACGGCAACGGAACAGATAAGGAAACGCTCTACATGCTGGGCGGCGTAGCGCTGGTCATTTTCGGCGCTGGACTGATTCTGTCCAATCCCGCGATCCGAAAGCAATTGGCCAACCTGGGAGTCGGCAATCTGGCGTCGGCGGCTTTGCCGGATATCGAAAAGTATTTTCGCCTGCGGTCCATGTAACTCGTAACCGCGCTCGCAATGATCGGCGCGCTCGCACAAACAGCGAAAGGCACCGTGCTGACCGCCACGCAAAGAGGAATCGCCACCGTGCGCTACGTGTTCGACAAGAATGCCAGCCGTTTCACCGTGCAGGCGTTCGCCACGGGAATGCTGTCCGCCTTTGGCCACAATCCCATGATTGGAATTCGCGACTTCGCCGGCGAGGTGCAATTCGTCGCCGATACCTACGAACAGGCCGCGCTTTCCCTGACCATCGATACCACCACCTTTGAAGTGCTCGACGAAATGAAACGCGACGAGCGCGCCAAACTGCAACAGGCCATGAACGACGACGTATTGGACGTCACGCACCATCCTAAGGCCACGTTTGTGAGCAAGCAGATCACCGTACAAAAGGTGAGCGCCGAATTATTGCAAGCCAAGGTCACCGGCGATCTTAGGCTGCGCGGCAACACACAAAATCAGTCGTTCGACGCTCGCGTAACGCTGCTGAGGGCCATGCTGCGCATTTCCGGCGATTTCACCATTCGGCAGTCGGACTTCGGCATCAAGCTCGTTTCCTTTGCCGGCGGCGCGCTGCGCCTGAAAGACGACTTGAAATTGACTTTTGAACTGGTGGCGCGGCAAAACGATTCGCCGGCTAGCGCTTAAGCTGTATAGTACCTTGGAGGCTCCCGTGTGCTTGGCAATTCCGGGCAAAATTATTGAGATCGACGCGCACAACGCGCAGCAAGCTATGGTGGACGTGGTGGGCGTACGCCGCAAAGTGGACCTCGGCTTGTTGGCGGAAGAATCCATCCGCCCCGGCGACTGGGTTTTAATTCATGTGGGTTTCGCCATGAGCAAAATCAGCGAGGCCGAAGCGGCCGACCAGATGCGCACGCTGATGATTCTCGGCGAAAGCGCAGCCGCGCTCGAAGAGGTCGAGGGTTATGGCCTCGAGAACGAATACCCGCCCAGCGAATACCCCGCCAGCAAGAGTCGAGGCCTGGTCTCATGAAATACGTCGACGAATTTCGCGCCCCGGAATTAATCTCCAAAGCCGGCGAAGAAATCCGCCGCCTCGCCGATCCGAAACACCATTACCGCATCATGGAAGTCTGCGGCGGCCACACGCACGCCATTTACCGCTTCGGCCTGAAAGATTTGCTCCCGGAGAATGTGGAGCTGATCCATGGTCCGGGATGCCCCGTGTGCGTTCTGCCCATGGGCCGCATTGACGATGGGCTCTCGCTCACCGCCAACCCCGAATTTATTTTCGCCGCCTTTGGCGACATGATGCGCGTACCTGGCACGCACGGCAGCCCGCTCGAATATAAAGCGCGTGGCATGGACGTGCGCATCGTCTATTCGCCCGCCGACGCCTTGAAGCTGGCGCGCCTGAACCCGCAAAAGCACGTGGTGTTCTTCGCGATTGGGTTTGAAACCACGGCGCCCTCCACGGCGCTCACTATCATCCGCGCCCGAGCCGAAGGCCTCCCCAATTTTTCCGTGTTCTGCAACCACGTCACCATCATTCCCGCCATTCGCGCCATCCTCGATTCGCCGGACATGCGGCTCGACGGTTTTGTCGGCCCGGGCCACGTTTCCACCGTCATCGGCTGCCGCCCGTACGAGTGGATCGCCAAGGATCAAGGCAAACCGGTGGTCGTCTCCGGCTTCGAGCCGCTGGACATCCTGCAATCCATCGTGATGCTGCTGCGCCAGCTCCGCGGCGGCCAGGCTATCGTCGAAAATCAGTACAAGCGCGTGGTCCCGTGGGAAGGCAACCCGGCCGCATTGCGCGCCATGGCCGAAGTCTTCGAGCTGCGCCCGTACTTTGAATGGCGCGGTTTGGGATTCATTTCGCAATCCGCGCTGAAAATTCGCTCCGCGTACGGCGAATGGGACTCTGAGCAGCGCTTCACTGTTCCCGGCGTGCGCGTCACCGATCCGAAAGCCGCGCAATGTGGCGAAGTACTGAAGGGTGTGCTAAAACCGTCGCAGTGCAAACTCTTCGGCCGCGAGTGCACGCCGGAGCAACCGGTCGGCGCCTTGATGGTCTCCTCGGAAGGCAGTTGCGCAGCACACTATAACTATTCGCAGCACCGGCCCATCACTATCGACGCTGCCGCATCGTTGTGATTCAGCTCGCGACAATCCCATGGCCACTACCGCCCCCAAGATTAAATTTCGCGAGCCGCAAATTGAGATGGCCCACGGCGCGGGCGGCAAGGCCAGCCGCCGCCTGGTCGAAGGCCTCTTCGCTCCGCTGCTTTTCGCCGGTGCGCAAGGTCCGCTAAGCGACGCCGCGCACATTCAGATCAACGGCACACGCATCGCCATGACCACGGACAGCTTTGTGGTCAGCCCGCTGCGTTTTCCCGGCGGCTCCATCGGCGAACTGGCCATCAACGGCACAGTGAACGATCTCGCCGTCTCCGGCGCCCGCGCCGAAGCCATCGTGGTCACCTTCGTTCTCGAGGCCGGTCTGCCCACGGACATCCTCGAAGCCGAAGTGCGCGCCATGGGCCAAGCCGCCGAAGCCGCCGGTGTGCGGATCGCGGGCGGCGATACCAAAGTGGTCGAGCACGGCAAAGCCGACCGTATGTACATCACCACCACCGGCGTTGGCCGGCTGCTTCCCGGAGTTGCCATCTCGCCAGAGTCCGTGCAGCCGGGAGACAAGATTCTCTTGTCCGGCGCCATCGGCGACCACGGCATCACCATCCTGCTCGCTCGCGGCGAACTGGATATCGAAGCGGAAATTCGCTCCGACACACGTTCCGTTTTTCCACTCGTGCAATCCATCGTGCGAGCTGCGGGCGGCGGCATTCGCTGGATGCGCGACCCCACCCGCGGCGGCGTGGCCACGTCGCTCAATGAACTGGCGCGCGATTGCGGTCGCGGCATCGTCCTCAGTGAAGAAAAAATTCCCGTGCGTGACGCCGTACGCGGCGCCTGTGAGTTGCTTGGCCTCGACCCGCTCCACATCGCCAACGAAGGACAATTTCTCGCCGTCGTTTCTGCCGATCAGGCCGACGCCGCGCTCGAAGCGTTACGCCGCGCCCCCGGCGGGGCCGAAGCCGTCATCATCGGCGAGGTGCGCGACGAGCCGGCTGGCTCCGTCCTCGTCACCACGCTCTACGGCGGCAGCCGCTTGGTGGATATGCTCGTCGGCGATCCACTGCCGCGCATTTGCTAAGGGTTGCTGGGACCTATGGCCACAGGATGCGACTTGGCGGCGCAGATCGAAGAGCGACTACTCGCGCGCAATTCCATCTTTGAATCGTTCTTCGCCCGGGAATCCCATCGCCTCGCTGCGGCCTGCCGCGAAATGTCTGAGCGCTTTCTGCGTGGTGGCCGTCTCCTGGCCTTCGGCCGCGGCCCCTACGCAACGGACGCTCAGCACGTCTCCGTCGAGTTCGTGCATCCGGTAATCGTCGGCAAGCGTGCTTTACCCGCGCTCGATCTTTCTCTCCAGTTTCAGCCCTGGCTCGAGGCGTTAATAAAAACCGACGACATCGTCATGGGCTTCGGCCCACCGGAAGGCGATCTTGCAGTCCGGGCCGCTTTGGAATCCGCCCGCCAGCGGAACGCCATGACCTTCGCACTACCGGGCCTCGAAGGCTCGTATCATGCGAATCCACCGACCACCGATCAATTCATCCACCAGGAAATCATCGAAGTCCTCTACCACACCCTCTGGGAAACCGTGCACGTCTTCTTCGAGTATCGCGAACTTGGCCACGACGTCGGTCCCGCCGGCTTTCTCTATCCCTTCCTCGGAAGAGAAAAGCAAGCAACCGAAGATGTTCTGGCGGAGGTCGCTGCCTCCATCGAGATGAAGGTGCGCGACGACACCCGTTTGCGCGAGCAGGTCGCCGCCGAAGAATCCGCAAAAATCGCTGCCGCCGCCGCGGCCATTCGCCAATGCGTGCAGCGCGGCGGCAAACTCATTCTTTTCGGTAATGGAGGTTCCGCCACTGACGCCAACGATTTCGCGCTCGATTGCGTTATGCCCCCGCCGGGTTTCGCGCCGGTTCCCGCGATCTCGCTCGCCATGGAGCCAGCCAATCTTTCGGCTATCGCCAACGATGTCGGCCAGGAACTGACTTTCCTCCGCCAACTCATCGCCCACGCCCAGCCCAACGACATCGCCGTTGGCATTTCCACCAGCGGCGGCTCGCGCAATATCGTTCTGGCGCTCGAAGAAGCCCGCAAGCGCAAGCTCCTCACCGTGGCGCTCCTCGGCTATGACGGCGGCGAAGTGCTCCGCCGCAATCTCGCCGATTTCCCGCTCATCGTCCGCTCGGACTACATCCCGCGCATCCAGGAAGTGCAAGCCAGCGTCTACCACGTCCTGCGCGAAGCGATTGCCGAGGCGCCCCATGCCTGAGCTCGAATTGTACGGCACCGCCGCCTGCCCCTACACGCAGGAGCTGCGCGAATCGCTCGAATGGAAGGGCAGGGAATTCACCGAATTCGATATTGAACTGGACGCCGAAGCGCGCGTCCGTCTGCAAGCGCTCGCCCCGCCGCCGTGGACGGTCCCGATTCTCGTGCAGGACGGCAAAGTCATTCAAGTCGGGTGGCAAGGCCGCGGCTGCATCGTGGGCGAAAAGTAAGAATCAATGACCAGCGCATACTCCATTCACGTGCGTGGCGTAGTGCAAGGCGTAGGTTTCCGCCCGTTCGTCTATCGCCTAGCCCGCGCCAACGGTCTAACGGGCTGGGTGCTCAATGCCGATGAAGGCGTCGAAATCCATCTCGAGGGCCACGAACAGCCGTTGCAATCCTTCCTGGCGCAATTGCAAACTGAGACGCCTCCCGCCGCAGCAATCTCCTCGGTCGACGTTCAGCCCGCCGCGCCCTCGGGCTTCACGGACTTCACCATCCGTGTCAGCGCCGGCCGCGAGCAGCCCACCGTGCGTATCTCCCCCGACTTGCCGGTCTGCGCAGACTGCCTGCGCGAACTCTTCGATGCCCACAACCCGCGCCACCACTACCCCTATATCAATTGCACCAACTGCGGCCCACGCTACACTGTAATCCGCCGCCTCCCCTACGACCGTGCCGCTACCACCATGGCCGCCTGGCCGCTCGACCATTACTGCGCGACGCAATACTCCGATCCCGCCGACCGCCGCTTCCACGCTCAGCCCGTCGCATGCCCCGCGTGCGGCCCATACTATATTTTTCGTTCACGTGAAAATATCCTGCGCGGCGGTGAGGAAGTAATTTCCGCCGCCGCCGCAAGTCTTCGCGCGGGCAAGATTCTCGCCGTCAAAGGTCTCGGCGGCTATCACTTGGCCTGCGACGCCGCCAACGCCGTTTCCGTCGATGCCCTGCGCTCCAGAAAGTTCCGCAAAGAAAAGCCGTTCGCACTGATGGTCCCCACCATTGGCGTCGCCGGCCAACTCGTGGAATTGTCACCCCCATCGGAAGCGCTCCTAACCTCCACGCCACGCCCCATCGTCCTTGCTCCCGCAAAACGCGAACTTCCCGGCGTCGCTCCCGCCAATGACGAACTCGGCGTCATGCTCCCATACGCCCCGCTCCACCATCTCCTCTTCGCCGCCGGCGCTCCGGAAATCCTCGTCATGACCAGCGCCAATCGTTCCAGCGAACCCATCGCCTACCTAGACGACCACGCGCTAACCTGTCTCTCCGGCATTGCCGACGCTTTCCTAATCGGCGAACGCCCCATCGCCCGCCGCGTCGACGATTCCGTCGCCCGCGTCGGCACCTTTGGCTCGGCCGTTCTCCGGCGCGCCCGCGGTTACGCGCCTGCCGCAGTCGCCGCAATTCCCACCAGCCGCCCCATCCTCGCCCTTGGCGCCGACCTAAAAAACGCGATCACCTTAGTCGTCGACGGCCAAGCCTTCGTCAGCCAGCATATTGGCGACCTCGATCACTACGAAGCCTTCCGCGCCTTCACTGAAACCATCGACGATCTCCTCGCCATGTACGCCATCCACGGCGACGCTCTTCTCGTCGTTCACGACGCTCATCCGCAGTACCTCTCCGCTCTCCACACCGCCAAGCTTCATGCCGCCGAAACGCAGGCCGTCCAGCACCATCGCGCGCACATCGCCTCCGTCCTCGCCGAACGCGCCGCCTGGGACAACCACGTCCTCGGCATCAGCTTCGATGGCACCGGCTACGGCGACGACGCCACCATTTGGGGCGGCGAATTTTTTTATGGCTCCGTGCGCTCGGGTCTCGAGCGCGTCGCCCATCTTCGCCCCGCCATCCTCCCCGGAGGCGATGCCGCCGCCGCCCATCCCGTCCAGGCCGCTGCCGGATTCCTCGCGCAACTCGATCCATTGCCTGACATGAGCGCCGCGCCCTTCTCGTTTCCGCCGCGTTATCGTGGCGCCGCAGAACTGCTCCGCAAAGACGTGCGTACCTTCACCACCACCAGCGTCGGCCGACTCTTCGACGCCGCGGCCGCACTCCTCGGGTTCACCCGCTCCATGTCGTTCGAAGGCCAAGCCGCCATGTGGCTCGAACGCCAAGCCCGCAGCGCGCCCTCTGCCGAAGCCTATCCCTTTCCATTCGTCTCCGGCCAACTCGATTTTCGCCCACTACTCTCGCACCTCATTGCCGACCGCCAATCCGGCCGCCCCATCAACGAAGTGGCCCGTGCCTTCCAGCTCGGCCTCGCCTCCGGCGTAGCCAAAGCCGCCCAGCAACTCTGCGCCGCTCACGCCACCGACACTATCGCCCTCTCCGGCGGCGTCTTCCAAAACGAATTGTTGCTAGCCGATCTTCAATCGCAACTGCAACCCTCCGGCCTCGCCATCTGGACCAATCACGCCGTCCCCGCCAACGACGGCGGCATCAGTCTCGGCCAAGCCGCTCTAGCCGCCTTCGCCAGCGAAAAAATATCGCGTCACGACACAAATCGCACCGGCGAGATCAACCTCGATGAGCACGAATCAGCAGCCTTAGTCTCCGCCGCCACCTCCGGCGCGCCCACAGAACCCCGCATCCAACCGACGAGGACCGCCTAAACCATGCACGAACTCTCCATCGCCATGAGCATCGTGGAAATGGCCGAAGAAGAATCCGCCCGCCGCGACCACGCCAAAATCCACGCCATCCATCTCCGCCTCGGCCTCCTCTCCGGTGTGGTCAAGGAAGCTCTGCTCTCCTCCTACGAAATGGCCTGCGCCTCCACCCCGCTCGAAGGCTCGCAATTAATCATCGAAGAAGTTCCCGTTGAAGTTTTCTGCCCCGCCTGCAGAGCCCGCGTCCCAGTCCCCTCCATCCAATGGATGGCTTGCCCACAATGTGACACACCCACGCCCGAAATCGTGCAAGGCAAAGAACTCGAAGTCATCGCCATGGAAATCGAAACGCCGGAACCCAACGCCCAGCATAGCGATACCTCGCGTAGCAGCGCCCCGGAGACCAACCAATGACCGCCGAACCTCGTCTTGTCGAAGTCCGCAAGAACGTCCTCAAACAAAACGACGTGAACGCCCGCGCGCTCCGCGGGCAATTCCGCGCAGCAGGCGTCTTCGTCGTCAGCCTCGTCTCCAGCCCCGGCTCCGGCAAAACCGCCTTCCTCGAAAAAACTCTGACGCTGCTTCATCAGCGTGCCAGCGTCGCCGCTTTAGTGGGCGATCTAGCCACAGAAAACGACGCCGTCCGCCTCGCCCGTAGCCAAGCCCCGGTGAAACAAATCACCACCGGTACCATCTGCCACCTGGAAGCCGCCATGATCCAGAACGCCCTTGCCGCAGCCGACTGGCATCTCCCGACGCTGGATTTCCTCTTCATAGAAAATGTCGGCAATCTCGTCTGCCCCTCCTCCTACGACCTCGGCGAAAACTTGCGCCTCGTCCTCCTCAGCGTCACCGAAGGCGAAGACAAGCCCCTCAAATACCCTACCATTTTCAACAGCGCCGACGTCGCCGTCATCACCAAAATCGATCTGGCAGAAGCCGTCGACTTCGACTCCGTCGCCGCCCACCGCAACATCCAAGCCGTTCGGCCCGGCATGCCGGTCCTCGAACTCTCCGCCAAAACCGGCGCCGGCCTCCCCGCCTTCCTCGAATTTCTCGAATCTCACCGCACGCAGGCACACTCTGCCGCATCCGCCAATGCGTAAGGGCACTCCTTCACGCATCACTCCGAAAGGATTGCCAGAAACGCCATAAAGTGCTCTGATAACAGCTGCAGGCTTCGGAATCCAGGAGGTCCCATGAGCATAACGACCAGCACACGCCAATCCGGTGGCGTCACCATCGTGGACATTAAAGGACGCATCGTACTTGGCGAAGAA
Organism: Acidobacteriota bacterium; assembly: GCA_003161195.1. Lineage (GTDB taxonomy): Bacteria > Acidobacteriota > Terriglobia > Acidiferrales > UBA7541 > Acidiferrum. The sequence goes on from PMOV01000184.1 coordinate 13,588, forward strand.
AGTGCCGGTGTGCGCGACTTGGTCTGCGACCTCTTAAGCAAGGGGCAAAAGCAAATTTTGATTAATCTCGCCGATGTCGATTATATCGACAGTATGGGCTTGGGCTCGCTGGTCGGCGCTTTCGTCACCGTACGCAAGCAAGGCGGCCACCTGAAGTTGCTCAACGTAAATGATAAGGTCATCGATGTGATGCAAGTCACCAAGCTGTACACCGTCTTTGATATTATGGAGGACGAAGCCGAAGCGGTGGCTTCTTTCGGCCCATCCTCAGCGGCCGCGAATGCCTGAGCGGGTGAAGAACGGTGTCTCAGCGCCTGGCGGCGATGTTACCGTCGTCGTGGCGCATCGAAAGTGCCGGCCAGTTAGATTGAGATAAAGATGCTAAATAAAAATTGGCGCGAAGAGCGCAACGCACTCGTAGTCAAGCGAAACTTGCTGTTCAAAAACTTCGAAGCTCATCCCATGAATATCAGCTTGGTTCATGCCATCAAAAAGATCGACGACCAAATCGTCGTTTGCGAGGAACAACTGGGCAAGGAACACGCCGCGTCACGGCGCTGAGTCGGACGTCGCCCTTATCTCTCTTCCGCTTTTCGCAACACCGCAATCTCGATCATCACCTTGTCGAAGTCCACATGCTCGCCGCAAGCCAACTTCTGTTCACACTCACGCCGTATATCCGCAAAGTTCCGCTTAGTCTTTAGCCGGGGATGGCGTTTCCGAGGGCGCAGGTCTGTCATGGGGCCCTCCTCGTTCAGACACTACACAATTCAAGGTCCACCCGCAAGCACGCGTTTCCCCGCGCACATCAAGCGCCTGCCGGTTCGCGCGTCTCTCCCGCCGACGACAGCGACCCTGCGTTCGCCGGCTTTGCCTTGGCCGTTGTAGCGGCCTGCATATTTCATTATTCTGAATCCCAAAGGAAGGCACGAGCCGAAGCCCGTGCCCTCGTCCACTGCTTAACCTACTTGTTGCACCCGGAACAGTCGGCACAACAGTGCGGCGAACCGCAGCACGATACATTGGGCGCGTTCAGCGACTTTGCCGCTCCTGCTAGAGTGAGTGCGGCCACCGCGATCAACACAACTGCACGAATCGTTTTCATGGATTTTTCTCCTTTTGAAAAATCAGTCGAGCTATTGTCACGACGGCGTTGCCGTCGACGGAGAACCCAGAGAGGCTCAGACGCATTTCTAGATACGAAGCAGGCGTGTTTGGAGCAGGGTGTCTCTTCCGCCGTGATATACGGAGTACGTCAATTCCAGCGGCTGGCGAGACAATTCTTGCGGCAGTACGAAGTAGGACGCGAGAACTAAATTGGCGGGGGCAATTACGAGCGACGCGGCGTCTGGCTTGGACGCAACCGTTATCTCAAAAGGGCAGCACGACATCGGGCCGCCAGACTTCCCATCACTCGGTTTCCCCGGAGCTTTGGAATGATGATGGCAGGATTCCATGTTCGCTATTGACCCGGTCTGCGCTAGAGTCAGAAGCGTAGGCAACGTACATCCCATGAAGCAAGCTAAGACCGCCATCCAGATAGAGATGATAGTGGCGACGAAACGCCTTGGGGTTTGAAACAACTGGTTCATCAAGTCACCTGGCAACCGACGGCGGCGGAACGGACCAACTGAACTGGCCAACCCGGCAATTTCAATAAGAACTTGGAGCCGAGAGCGAGAGTTGAACTCGCGACCTGCCGATTACGAATCGGCTGCTCTACCACTGAGCTACCTCGGCCTGTGGTTTCAGATTTTAACACAACGAAGCATTTGGGCAACTTCAGCGCGCACGCCCGTGTGCAAAAAATGGCTCGCCAGTCGACACCGCAAATCCACTACTGATTCTGTTCCACGCCATGCGCCACCAGAACCTCCTTGGCGCGCATTCGCAGCCCAGGCACCAGCCAACGAAACACCAGCGTCGCCGCCACGCCCCCAAGAAATTGGGCCACGATAAACGACGGCACGTCAACGGCCCGGATTCCCGCGAACGTGTCGCTGAGGCAGCGCGCCATGGTCACCGCGGGGTTGGCAAACGACGTAGACGCGGTAAACCAGTACGCCGCCATAATGTACGCGCCTACCGCGAATGCCACGGCATTCGCACGCTGCCGCGAACATCCCCAAATTACCGACACCAGGCCGAATGTGGCNNCCGCCCACATAGTACGGAGTCTCGGCCCAAGAAATGCCCCCTTCCCAGGCATCCATGAGTGTAACCACCGGATTGAAGTGTGCGCCGGAGATCGGCCCGAACGCCAGAATCAGCGCCACCAGCGCGGCGCCTGTCGCTATCGTATTTGCCAGCAGCGCCATCGCAATATTGGGCCCTGCTAGTCTTTCCCCCATGATCCCGGAGCCGACCACCGCGGCGACCAACATACCGGTCCCAAGAAATTCCGCAACTACTCGGCGTGCAAGGGTGGCAGTCATTGCTGCCCAATGCGTTCAACTTCCTTCTTCATCGCCAAGGCATCCAAGCTCGCCAACGGCAAACTCTCGAACAAATTAATCCTCCGGCCTAAGGTAACAAACGCCTCCCGGAACGCGCGCTCTACCACCTCCGGCCCCCCGCTTACCGCCGCCGGGTCCGCAACGCCCCAATGCGCGGTCATCGGGCGCCCGGGCCAGATCGGACACACTTCCTTCGCCGCGTTATCGCACACCGTGAACACAAAATTCATCTCCGGCGCATCGGCCTTGGCAAATTCTTCCCAGCTTTTACTCCGCAAACCCTCCGTCGGCAGCTTCGCCAGTTCCAACTGTCTCAGCGCTTCCGGACGCACAACTCCAGTAGGCATGCTTCCCGCGCTGTAAGCCGTGAACGAAGGATTATCTCGTCCGTTCAGGATGGCCTCCGCCATGATGGAACGCGCCGAATTTCCCGTACACAAAAATAAGACGTTGTAGTGCCGCCCCACGGCATCGCTCCTACTGCCAGCTTGTTAAAAAATTACTCTATCCGTCATTCCTCGGGCCGGCTTTGCCCGAGGAATCCGCTGTTGCTCGGACTTTGCCACCAAAGTAGGCTACTCGTTACGCTCGGACGCACGCTCAATCCTCTTTTTTTTCACCCAAGTAGTTGCAGCAAGTCGGGCCGCAACACGCTTTATCTTTGTGCGTCTCCGGCTTCGTGGCGCGTATGAACGCGCTCAGGAATTTCCCATCCACCTGCGGCGCGATGGCATCGACATCCACTCCCTGGCCCGAAAGGAATTCCCGCGCGTCTGCAACCCGGTACACCCGCGTAGGCTCGATATCCACGCTCGCGAATCCCGCCGCTGCCAGCTTGCTGCGGTATTCGGATTCCTCCAGCGCTCCCGCAATGCACCCCACCCACAGCAAAACGCTTTTGCGAATTTCCGCAGGGATTTCCCCCCGCGTCACCACGTCGGACACCGCAAAGCGTCCGCCCGGCTTCAGCACCCGGAACGCTTCGCGCAAGACGGCGTCCTTATCTGCGGAAAGGTTGATCACGCAATTCGAGATAATCACGTCCACGGAATCGTCCGGCAAAGGGATGTGCTCGATTTCGCCTCGCAGGAATTCCACATTTTCCGCCCCGGCTTTCCGTTTGTTCTCATTCGCCAGCGCAAGCATCTCATCCGTCATATCCAGCCCGTACGCCTTCCCGGTCGCTCCCACCCGCTTGGCCGAGAGCAATACATCAATGCCGCCGCCGGAACCAAGATCGAGCACTACTTCGCCCGCATTCAGCTGCGCCAAAGCCGTGGGATTTCCGCATCCCAGCGATGCCCGTACCGCTCGCTCCGGGATTCCATTCGTTTGTTGCTCGTCATACAGATTGGAGGTAATTGGATCTACGCCTCCAGAGGAGGATGCCGATGCGCCGCAACAGGAACTGCCTCCCGCCGTGGCACGCAGCGCAGCTTCGCCATACTTTTCTTTCAACGTTTCCTTAATGTTCGTTTCGCTCACCGCAGCCCCTATTCACAGCATCCGGTAACTTCTGCCGGCTTCAACGCCTTGTTCCGAGTGCAGCATTCGGCGTACAGAAAACGCAATAATTCCTGCAAAGCTTCCGTGTTCGCCGTGTACCGCAGGAAAGTGCTCTCCCGTTGCGCCTTTACCAAATTTTCAGCCTTAAGTTTGTCGAGATGGTGGGAAAGGGTGGAACCGGGAATGTCCAGTTCCTGCTGAATCTCATTCACCACCAGTCCTTCGGGATGCGCCGTAAGCAGTAATTGCACGATGCGCAGACGCGCCTCCGTCCCCATCGCTGAAAACATATCGGCAAACCTAACCACCTGCTCTGCGTTTCTCTTAGCTGAGGTCATGGACATATTTCGATATTTGCAGAACTATGGAGCCATGTCAAGCCTCGCCGACCTCACGCGCCGCACGCCAAATTCCTGCTCTACTATGTCGGTAGAGAAGTACGCCCAATTCGCGCAACGCCCCCAACCTCAACGTACACAATAAGCAATAGTTTAGCTCGCAGACTAGCGCCCAATAGCCCGAATTTGCCTCGTCCGTTCCCGAGCTCCAAAAATATTTTTAACGAAAACAAAGCACTTAGCGCGCTTCAGGCAGCAGAGGCAGCCCTGTTTACACTTGGCAGGGTGCCTGTGTGCGGTGCGGCCAACTCAGTCTCACGGAGCCCAGATCCGCATACCGCCTGGGTTCACCTGGGAGCGCCGATCTCCTGATCGGCCGCCCTTCCGCCTATCAGCTTGAGTTTGCCGAACGAGGCAAAAATTGACGCGGAGGAGATAAACATCCTATAAACACACCCGTCTACAAACCCATTAGAATGAACACTTCCAAAACTCTATCAAAATAAAGGACTTTAACCACCTATGGAATGAACACTTACCCAACGCCCCCCCACGGGGATAGTCCGCATGAGGTCGTCACAACTCTCCTCACGGCGCCTGCCGGATCCACCACAAGACGCGGCCGATGATGCGCCAGCTGCGATTCTTTCCTAACGGGACTGGTTCGTAAGCGCGATTTTCTGACTCGAGGAGTTGCGTGCCGTTCACCAGGAGGAAGCGCGACACGACCAGGCCGCGTTGCTCATGCCAGGTGACGACGATCTTGCCGCTGAGGTCCTTCGGATCCGTCTGCGCGCAATCGACAGCGACGATGTCTTCGTTGTTGATGAGCGGGCTCATGGAGTCGCCGCGGACACGCAGACAGTTGGTGTCTGCAGGATTAGGGCACCACATGTCCGGCGTGGCGATCATCTCGGTGGCGGGAACAGTATCGAGGTCCACTACCTGATCGCCCTGCTGGCCATGCGTGGCGGCGTGTGCGGCGAGTACCGGCACGGCGACCAGACGCGTGCTCTTGGCCATGGTGGCGGCGACTCGTTTCGGGCCGCCGGCAGCCACCAACTCCAGCTCAGGGAAGCGCGCGCTGCGCAGCTCGCCGTGGCCTTCGGGGAAGATGCGCGACAAGTCGGCGCTCTTAAATCCCGCGCGTCCCCAGAACCACCAGCACAGCGGTTCGCCGGCGAGGTTGCCGAG
>PMOV01000116.1 GCA_003161195.1 Acidobacteriota bacterium
TAGCGGTTGGGGCGTTGTTTGTCGATCCAGCGTTCTAGCATAGCGGTGAAGGCTTCGTCAGCGTCTACGAATTCGATGCCCATGCCGATGCGGGGTTTTACGATGCGCACTACGATGAGGCACTCGGCTGCCAGGCCCTTGTACTTGAGTGTTAGGCGCGCCTTGCTTTTGGCGGGCATGGGGCGGCTAGTGCAGATAAAGCATCCGCCCATGGAGACGTCGGAAGTGACGCCTTCGTAGCGGGCGCCCGAGGCGAGATCGAGCAGTTCGGCGTCAGCAGCGAAGGGGTGGCGGATGGCGTAGCGGCGATCACGCAGGGCGGCGGAGCGCAGGTGAAGCTTCGAGATTCGGTCGTCCATAGAGATAATGTTGCTCATGGTGGAGCGGGCTGTTCCGGCGGGTGCGTTCGCCGGGGGGACGCGGTTGAAGGTTCAGTTTGGCGCACGGCCCCCGGAAAGAACAGGCGGGAAAATCAGCGGTGCGCCAAAACGGCAATAATCGCTCAGCCTACAAGAGCGGAGCGGCCAATTCCTACAGTTTGAACACCAAAATGGGCAAGTGGCGCGATCCGGCCCTACTGGATGCAGAAACAAGGGGTTGATGCTGAGTTCGGGCCTCGCGAGTGTACCGGTTTCTGCACAGTGGCAACGAGGAAGCGGATTCCTCAGGCAAACCCCGCCCTCGGAATGACAGGTCGGTTGGTTTGCGCAACCCGCTATGCACTACCCCGGTTGCCACGACCTGCTAGTTGAATATTGCATGGAACGACAAAGCGTAGCGCGCGGGTCGGGGCGTGGCGGTGGGTGCGTGATAGTCTGGACGAGCAGGACAATTTCGTACCAATTAACTTATGACGACGGATGGATATCGGCAAAGCGACCGGGTGAATGTACGTATGCCCGTAGAGGCTTCGTGGATCGCAAGCGGCGGCACGGCCGTGAAACAGACGGCGCAGACGCTGCTGGTGAGCCGCAACGGCGGCGTGGTGCGCCTGACGGAGAAGCTCTTGCCGGGGCACGAATTGACGCTGCGGCGGCAACAGGATGGCGACGGGTATAAGGTGGCGCGGGCGCGGGTAGTGGCGGAGATTGATTGCGACAGCGAGGGCTTTATCTACGCGCTGAACCTGCTGGAGCCGCGCATCGATTTCTGGGACATCGATTTCCCTGCCCCGCACAAGTCTGAGGAGGCGCTGGCGCGGTTGCTGATGGAATGCGGCTTTTGCCAGCGGCGCGAAGTGGTGTATTTGAACGAGGCGGATCTGAAATCGTTTGAGATACGGAAGTGCGTGGCGCGGCATTGCAAGCAGTGCGACTCGCCGGCAATCTGGATTGAGGCGGTATCGGAGGCGTTGCGGCGGGATTTGGAACCGGTGCGACCGACGGAACCGCAGAAAGAACGCGTGGTGCCGCGGCGGAATCGTACACGGGTGAAGGCGCGGGTGCTGGCGTGCATCCGGAGGCGCGGCTTTCAGGAAGAAGTGGCGGTGTGCGAGGATTTGTCGAAGGGCGGGATCAGCTTTCGCAGCCGGAATGAGTATCCGGAGGGTTCGCGGGTGGAGGTGGCGGTGCCGTTTACGCCCGGGAGCAGCGCGATTTTTGTGCCGATACGGATTGTGTTTTCGCAGCGGATTGCGACGGCGGGATTGTTTCGGCATGGGGCGGCATATATCAAGCCGCCGATTGATTTTGGGGATTAGNNGCGGCCGCTACAACGGCAAACACCAAAATCGATTAGCTGACTACCGGGGCGGTGTCGCGTTCGCGGGCGCGACGGCGCAGGTAGTGCATGGCGATGTTCAGGTAAACTTCGCCGCAGGGCGTCTCGAGGCGCAATACCAGGGCTTCGGTGTCCACGCTGCTGGCCAGGCCTTCCTCGCTAGTGTGGATTTCCGGCGGAAAAACTTTGAAGCGGAAGCCCTGGTCGTTGAGCAGGGTGACGGAATTGCCGATCACCATATTGGCTAGTTCGCAGGCGGTTTCGCGGACGACTTGCTCGGTGGCTTGTACCTCCATGCCGGAGAGTTGCGTGGCGATTCTGACGGCGACTTCGGGCGAAAGATCGAGAATGATGCGGCCTTCGATGTCACCCTTGATGGCGATGAGGGCGGCTACACCTTTGCGGCGATAGGTGTCTTCTTCCATCGCCAGATCGGCGATCCGCACGGGCGACTGCAGGGAGTCGGAGAGGACGGCGTCCGCAGCGTCGATAAACGGCTGGATGAGTTCCATTCTCATGAGCGTGGCTCTCCTGCAAGGGCGACGGGCACGCCGACGGGTGCGCCGGCTGCGGAAGGATCGTCGCTCAAGACGTAGCGCAGAATTTCGTAGAGCACTTCGGGCTTGACGGGCTTTTGCACGAAGTGTTTGGCGCCCTTTTGCAGAGCGGCCAGGATATTCTCCTGATAGCCGACGCTGGAGACCATGACGATGCGGGCGTGTGGGTGCTGGCGCACGATGCGTTCGACGGCCTCAATGCCTTCCATCTGCGGCATGGTGATGTCCATGAGCACGACGTCGGGCTTGGTGCGGTTGAATTCGGCGATAGCGGTCAATCCGTCGCCGGCTTCGCCGGCAATTTCCCCGCCGAACATCTCGATCATCTTCATGAGATTTTTCCGGGCGAAAACGGAATCGTCCACCACGAGGTAGCGGACAGGCTGATGGTCTTTGCGAAGCAGAGGCGCGAATTGTGCCATAAGTTTCTCCCTGTTCCCCGAAGCGCGCTAGCTGCGCAGCGGAGAAACGGTCCTTTTGTCAAATTTGTCTTTATCGTCCACTTCGGCCTTTTCAGGCTTTTCGGGGGCCAGGCGGTCGGTACCGCACTGGCTTACCAGGAATGAAGCGATTCCATCGAGCGGAATAATTTTGCCAGCGTAGCCTTTGACGATGGCAGCGCGGGGCATGCCAGCCACGACGCAAGTGTCCTCGCTTTGCGCGATAGTGACGCCGCCGGCGGCTTTGATAGCACCGAGGCCTTCGGCGCCGTCCTCACCCATGCCGGTCATGAGCAATCCGATTGCGGAGCCGCCGAATTCCTGCGCGACGGATTGAAAGAGGATGTCCGCAGAAGGACGATGGCCGTTCACGTGAGGGGCGTCCGAGAGAACCACCATGTCGCCGCGAGGCATGTGGCGCACCATGATGTGGCGATTGCCGGGACAGAGGAGTACCCGGCCGGCGAGCAGGAGATCGCCGGATTTGGCTTCCTGCACTACTAGCTGCGAAGAATCGTCGAGGCGGCGCGCGAACATTTCGGTAAAACCTTCTGGCATGTGCTGGACGATGACGATGGCGGCGGACAATTCCGCGGGTAGCTGCGGCAGGAGGTATTGCAAGGCGTTGGGACCGCCAGTGGAAATGCCGATGGCGACGACGCGCTTGGCGGGCAGAGCGGCGCGCGGAACTTTGCGCGTGCGGGCCGGATCTTCTTCGCGGGCGGGATTGAGAGGCAGCTTGCGCACCGCGGCGCGTTTGGCGATTTTAATTTTTTCCGCGAGGGCTTCGGCGATGGAATCGAGATTGCCGGAGGCGGCGTTGAGGGGCTTGGCGATGAAATCGACGGCGCCCATGGCGAGGGCTTTGAGGGTGAAGTCCGCGCCTTCCTTGGGCGGCGTGCTGAGCAGGATGACGGGCATAGGCGCGGCGCGCATGATGAGGCGCAGGGTCTCCATGCCGTCCATGCGCGGCATCTCGAGATCGAGGGTGACAACGTCGGGACGCAGCTCTTCGATTTTTTTCAGCGCGAAGGAGCCGTCCATGGCGGTGCCGACGACCTCGATGGCCGGGTCGCGGCTCAGGATGGCCGGGATGAGCTTGCGCATCAACGCAGAATCGTCAACCACGAGGACGCGAGTTCGTTCGTTTGGGCTCAAGCGATCGCTCCTAAGGGGGTGGTGCGACTCAAACGCGACAGAACCGCGGGCACGTTGAGGATGAGCACGACGGTGCCGTCGCCAAGAATGGATGCGCCGCTGACCAGGTCGCTGGAAATGATTTCGGATGGGAGAGCTTTGATGACGAGTTCTTCTTCGCCAACCATGCTGTCGACGACCAGGCCGAAGCGACGATCGGCGGAGCCAATGACGATGACGAAAGAGGTGTTTTTCCTTTTTGCGGGCTGGGGTTCGACGGCGTGAATCTGCGTGAGATGGTCGAGGCGGACGAGCGAGAGGATCTGTTCACGGAGGCGCAGGACTTCGCGCTGATCGACGCGGCTGATGTCCGAGGCGGTGACGCGGGTGATTTCGACGACGGACGACAAGGGAATGGCGAAGAGACGGCCGGCGACGCGGAAGAGGAGCGTCTGGATGCTGGCGAGGGTGAGGGGGGCGCGGAGTTGGATGGTGGTGCCGCGGCCGGGCTGGGTGGTGACGTTTACGGTACCTTTCAAGCGATCAAGGACGTTGCGGACGACATCCATGCCGACGCCACGGCCAGAGACGGACGTGACTTCGGCGGCGGTGCTGAAACCGTTGGAGAAGATCAGGCTGATGGCTTCCTGTTCGGTGAGGCGCTCGGCTTCTTCAGGTTTCAGCAGGCCGTTTTGAATGGCGCGGGCGCGGACGCGCGGGAGGTCGATGCCTTTGCCGTCATCGCGGACTTCAATGACGACCTGCGTGCCCTGGTGATAGGCCTTGAGATAGAGCGTGCCGCGCGCGGGTTTGCCGGCGGCGATGCGCTCGTCGGCATCCTCGATGCCGTGGTCGACGGCGTTGCGCACGAGGTGCATGAGTGGCTCGGCGAGAGCGTCGAGGATGCTTTTGTCGAGGTCGGTGTTCTGGCCGGCGATTTCGAGAGCTACGTCTTTGCCGCATTGCTTGGCGACGTCTCGCACGACGCGTGGGAAACGGCGGAAGAGCTGTTCGACGGGCACCATGCGAATTTTCAGGACGCACTTGTGCAATTCGTCGAGGACGCGGGCTTGAAACGCGAGAGCGTCGGCCAGTTTGGCGCGTACGGGGTCGCGGGCGTGGCGTTGCTCGAGATCGGCGAGCGCGCGGTTGAGCATGGATTTCCCGATGATGAGTTCACCGACGAGGTTCATGACGGAGTCGATGCGGCCGGCGTCAACGCGCAAGCTAGCGTCGGTGACGGCGGCTACGGCGGGGCTGGGTTCGCCAGCCTGCTCGAGGTCGGTGGCGGCGGTGTGGGAATCGGGCGTCGCTTCGGCTTGAGCAGCCTTTTGTTGCGCTTCGAGAAGATCGGCGAGGAGTTCCTGCTCGAGAGAGTTGGCGGCGCGAGCGCGCTCGATGCGAACTTCGCAGACGACGGAGGGGATGTTGCAGCGTGCGACGACCTTGTCTTCGGGAAGGCGGGAGGCGAGGGCGGCCTCGACGATGGTGATGGTAGCGGAATCGACGCTGTCTTCGGGGCGCAGTGCGAGGACGGTGCCGGTGGAGTGCAAGACGTTGCGAATGAGTTGAAAGGCCGCGGCGCGCATGGGGCTGTTGGTATCCACGTGCAGCGCAAGGTTGAAGACCGGCTCGCCGCGATGTTCGGCTTCGGCGATCATGAGCTGCTCGTATTCGGTCCAGGCGAACGCGTGGGACGCGGCGGCTTGCGTGATCGATGGTGTGTTGGCCGCCGGCACGGTGCCAGCAATGTCCCGAATGATGGCGAGAAGTTTATCGAGCGCGGGCGGCTCGGACTTATTTTGCAAGGCGCGGAGCAGAGCTTCGAAGGCGTCGGCGGCGGCTAGAACAACTTCCGCGAGACGCGCGCCCTGCGCGTGAGCGACTTGCGGGGTGAGGACATCCTCGAGTTGGTGCGCGAACTGGCTGAGCGAGGTGAACCCACAGGCGGCGGAATCGCCTTTGAGCGTATGCACAGCGCGGCGGAGACGGCGCAGCACTTCCTCGTCAGTGGGCCGGGCCTCGAGATCGAGACCAGCTTCGTTCAAGGATTGCAGAATCTCCGCGGCGGTCTCAAAAAAGAACGCACGGAGTTCGGCGCCGCGATCTTCGGGAAGATAGGTCACGTGGCGGCCTCGAGGCGTTGATAGGCGGTGCCGTTGTTTTCGTGGATCATGCGAAATTTCTGCGTAAGGCCGAAGAGGCTTTCCGCGTGGCCAACGAAAAGGTAGCCGCCGGGATTCAAGCAGTTCCAGAATTTGTCGATGAGGCGCTTTTGCTCGGCTTCGTCGAAATAGATCATGACGTTGCGGCAGAGAATGATGTCCGTGCGGCGTGGCAGGAATTCGGTTTTAAGATTGTGAAAGTCGAACTGCACGAGGTCGCGGAGTTGCTGCTTGACGGTATATTTGTCGCCGACCTTTTCGAAGTAACGCAGACGGGTGGTGTAGTCGACCGGCTCCATCTGCTGCTCGGTGTAGAGACCTTGCTGCCCGACGCGGAGGATGGCGTAGCTGATGTCCGAGGCGACCATCTCAAGTTTCCATGGCGGAGGGATGATGGGCTTGGGTACCGGCATGTCGAAGGGTAGAGGATTGCGCAGGTAGTAGTACGCTAGGGCGTCGGCGACGAGCATGGCGACGGAGTAAGGCTCCTGGCCGGAAGAGCAACCGGCGCTCCAGATGCGAAGATGGAAGTCGCGGCGTTCCTGTTTGCGCTTGAGAATTTCCTCCAGCACGGTTTTTTGTAACAGGTCAAGCTGCGGGCGATTGCGGAAGAAGCTAGTTTCGTTGACGGTAAGATTTTCGAGCAACTGAGCGAGTTCGGTTTTGCCTTCGCGGCTGGTGAGCAGGCGATAGTAGGCGTAAAACGAATCGAGCTGGCAGACCTTGAGACGGCGTTGGAGGCGATCCTTCAGGAAATGCGAGCGGCGTTCATCGAAGAACATGCCGCACTCCTGATAGACGAGCGTCTGCAGCAGCTTTAGCTCCGGTTCGGTTAGTTCGATCGGTACGGTAAGCGTGGCCATAGGCGTTTTCGTGTGAGACTCAGAAAGTGCGGCGGCGATTCCGAACGGCAGAATGCGCCTTACCTGGCAAGGGTGACCGGCTCTGCGACCTCCTCGAGTCGTTTGTATTCCGGGCGGTGCAGCAGCCGGGTAATGTCCAGAAGAATGATGAGACGGCCTTTGAGCTTTCCAACGCCGACGACGTAGCTGGACTCGCCTTCGGCGAAGACATTGCCCGGCGGCTCAATGTCGGCGGGAGGAATTTTCAGAACTTCGGAAGCGGCATTCACGATCAAGCCGAGGAGTTTGTTGTTGAGCTCGACGACCAGGATGCGATTCTTTTTGTCAGTGACAATTTCGGACTGGCCAAAACGTTTACGCAGATCCATCACCGGGATAATCTTGCCGCGCAGGTTGATTACGCCCTCGATGAGGTCCGGCGCGCTGGGCACGCTGGTAATCTCCGGAACGCGCACGATTTCGCGCACGGAACCAATACGGACACCGTAGGTTTCCGAGCCGATGCGAAAGCCGACGACTTGGATGTCTTTTTCCACCGTTCTCTCAATTCCTACGAATGCGAAAGTTCGGCGTACTCGAGTTCGCGTTCTTCTTCCGGTTGCACGAAATCGCGCCGTTTCCGCGCGTCGCCATACTTGGCGCGAGACGGTGCGGCACGATCGAGGACGAAGCGGTCCATGCTGTCCAGCAGGTGGCGCGAGAGCTTGAGCATCTGCTCGGCGGCGGCGGAAAGCTCCGTGGAACTGGAAGCGGACTGCTGCACGAGTTCGCGCATCTTGTCCATGGCGCGGACGACCGCTTGTGCGCCGCTGGCCTGCTCTTCGACGGCAGAATTGATCTCCTGCGTGATTTCGGTGAGGCGGCTGGTGGCTTTGGCGATTTGCGAAGAGCCCACGGACTGCTCGTTGGTGGCGGCGCCGATTTCCTGAGAGAACTTGTAGACCTCGGTGACCACGTTGGAGATTTTGTGCAGCGCGGTGCCGAGATCGTTGCCGAGATTGAGACCTTCCTCGACGATGCGCGTAGAGCGTTCCATATTTTCCACGGCCTGACGCGCTTCGCGCTGGATGCTCTGGATAAGGTCGGCGATTTCCTTGGTGGATTGCGTGGATTTTTCCGCGAGCTTGCGGACTTCGTCGGCAACAACGGCAAAGCCCAGGCCGTGTTCGCCGGCGCGGGCGGCTTCAATGGCGGCGTTGAGCGCCAGGAGGTTGGTCTGCTCCGCGAGATCGTCGATGACTTCGATAATCTTGCCGATGTCATCGGCGCGATGGCCGAGCACGTTGATGATTTCGGCGGACGACTGAATGGCACGGTTGGTGCGGTTCAGGCCGTCGGTGGCCTTTTCCATGGTTTGAATACCGGTGCTGACTTCTTCGCGGGAGCGGTTGGCGATGTCGAGCAAGACTTTTGCGGTGTCCGCGACGCGCTGGATGGAGGTGACCATCTGATCGATGGATGCGGAGGTTTCCGCGACGCTCGAAGCCTGGACTTGCGTGTTCTTCACCACATTTTGCACGTTGATGCTCATCTCGTGCATGGTGCTGGTGACTTCCTCGATGGCCGAGGAGGCTTGCACGCTAACTTTGGCGGATTCGTCGGCAGCGCCGGCGACCTGATTGGAGCCGGCAGAAACCTGGCTGGCGGAATCGCGTGTGGTGCGCACGAGGGTCTGCAAGCCGTGCGACATGCGCACGAACGCGTTGCCCAAGGTATCGCGCTTAGAACGCGGGACAACTTCGACGCTGAGATCGCCTTCGGCCACGGCCATGGAGACGCTGGCCATTTCCTTAAGGTAGGCGACCATGTTGTTGAAGGTGGTGGCCAAGGCGCCGATTTCATCGTTACGGTGAATGTCGATGTTCTGGTCAAGATCGCCGGAGTCGCCGATTTCGCGGGCCACGGTGATGAGGTGTTGCAGCGGCTGGGTGATATTGCGCGCGGTGATGTAGGCGAAGACGAAGCCCACGGCCAGCACGATGAGCGTGCCGCCGATGGTGACCCACAGGCTAATGGCACCCGCCGCGTCGGCGACAGCCTTTGAGTCATCTGCGGATTTCTTGATTTCCTTGGCACACTGGTCGAGAACCGCGGCAGATTTGGCGAGCCAGGAGCCGGGATCTTTCTGGAGATAGAAAATCTGCAGATCGGAAACGGTGGCGTCGCCGGAATCGACCTGATGACGCTTGGCAAGCATGGGTTTGGCAAAATTGTCGGCCCAACTGGTTTCCGTGGACTCCACCTGCAGAAGGGTGACGCGCAGAGTATCGGTCGAGGCTTGAGCCTGGCCCCGCTTGACGAGATCGGACATGGACACGAGGCCCTTGTTGACGCGGTCTTCGTCGCGAGGGTCGCCGCTGAGGAGAAAGTTGTTGAGATCCAGGCGATTGGTCATGATCTGGCCGCGCACGGACTCGATGGTGCCCACGCCCTCGAGGGCGGTAGCCGCCTGGCGGCGCGCGGAGTTTACTTTCACGCCGGCAAAGATGTTGGCAACCAGCAACAGCGCGAGCAAAATCAGGCTCGAGCCGAAGCCAAGGTAGAGTCGATTCCGAATGTTCATTGCAAAAAGCCTCCACTTCCGCAAAACCGAACTGTCACCGTCACGACGCTCAACGGATGATCGAATCCTGCTTACTGCTGAAAATCAAACTCCACGATTTGCGTGGTCTCATCCGGGCCGGGCATGTATTTCCAGTCCTTTACAGCGTCCTGGCAAGCTTGCACAAGGATCGGATGGCCGCCGACGACGCGCGTGCTCTTGACGCGCCCGTCCGGCGTAACGACGATTTCGAGTTTCACTTTGCCGCTGACACTCATGCGGCGGGCGAGTTCCGGGTAGACCGGCGCAACCTTAGTCTTGAGCTTGCGCCCGGTATCCGGCGTTGCCACGCTCTGGGCGCCAGCGGAACTTGTGGCCAGCATGCTTCCCACCGCCAACGTGAAGAAGATTTTCTGTAGTCGAGCGAGATTCATTGACACCACCCCATGCGCGGAAGCGCGGATTACCCCGCCGAGGGAAAGGCACGTGGGCTGCCATCGCCGTAAGGGGTCAGTGCGACTGGCGGCGAGCGGTACGATCCCAGCTAAGTGAAGGAGAAACGGCAAGTTAGTAAGGAAATCGCGACTCTGCGCGCAAAGCGAGGGGCGGACCCTGCGTCTCATGTAAGCCCGCGAGCCTGCGCGGTTCTCACCCTGAGACGTGCGAGGCTGAGACGTAGTCGCTCTTATGCGATGAGGCAACACCGCGACCCAAGAAGATTGACTCACATTGAGACGAGCGGCTAGGGTAGAGACGCGTGGGGCCCCGGTACGTCGAGCGCAGCATTTTGCGTTCGATGTTGGCGCAGTTTTCTGCGGACGCCGGGCCACTCCCTCTCAATGCGTAGCGCCACATCTAAATCGCCGGCACGTCCGGCGCGTCCGCGTCGCAAGACGGCTCCCACGCCGCCATGGCAAAATCACGCCGAAGAACTGATGGCGCTGGCTGTGGACGCAGCACAATCCCGCCACTTGCCGGACTTTCTGAAACATTTCGCGGAACGTTCCGCCCATATGCTGCGGTCGCTATGGGGCGGCGTAGCGGTGTTTCGCGGGCGCGAGACGGAGCTATATACCGGGGCGCGCAACAAGTCGGCCCAGGGACGGGAAAGTCGGGAGTGGCTTTTTGCCTGTGCGCGCGAATTACGGGGCGAGATTGCCGTGCGGCCACTGCCACCGGAGCAGGCGGCGTGGTTTGCCGCGCCGCAGGGCGAGCTGCCCGCAGTGTTGCTCTTTGTCCCCATCAAAGCGAGCGACGGCGAGCGGCTCGGTGCGCTGACGCTGGCCAGCCGCAACACCGCACTCTCTGACGGAGAAAAACGATTGCTGTCGGCGCTGGCAAGCCATGCGGCGCTATCGCTCGAGAATTTTCGCCGCTTCTCGCAACTGGAACGCTCGAAGCGCCAATGGGTCGAAGACATCGACGCCATCAGCGACTACATCGTGGTGCACGACCGCTCGTGGAACATCGTGCGCACCAACCGTTCTTTGGCTTCGCACCTGGGCGTGCCACCGGCGGCGCTGGTGGGCGAGGCGATGGTCAGCCTGCGGCCCATTGCCGAGACCGGCA
Source organism: Acidobacteriota bacterium (assembly GCA_003161195.1). GTDB lineage: Bacteria > Acidobacteriota > Terriglobia > Acidiferrales > UBA7541 > Acidiferrum. The sequence goes on from PMOV01000116.1 coordinate 10,993, forward strand.
GCACACTTCCCTGTCCCTTTTGCATGCATACACAGCAGGCGCGCGAAGAGTATGTGGCGGCTTCCACGGAGAAGATATTTCTGGTGTCGACCTCGCGGACGCCGGCGAGCCACGATGAGGAAGCGCGCACGATTCACGTGTTGAAAGACATTACCGATCGGCGGGAAGCGGAACGGCGATATCGCGAGCTGTTTGACAGCATCCAGGAAGGACTGTTTTTTGCGACTCCGGATGGTCGATTTTTAGATGTGAACGATGCCATGGTTCGCATGCTGGGGTATAGCTCGCGGGAGGAACTGCTGCGGGCAGACGTGAGCCCCCATTTATATCCCGCGCCGGAATCGCGCGAGCGCTTCCTGCGGGCGCTGACCAAGCAGGGCGTACTGCGGAACTACGAAGAGACGCTGCGCCGCAAGGATGGCTCGCTGTTGCATACATTGCAGAATATCTCCGGGGTACGTGATGCCCGCGGGCGGATTGCGCAGATCCGCGGTTTGATGCTGGATGTCACTGAGCAAAAGATGTTTCAGTCGCAACTGCAGCGCGAGCGTGACTTTAACCAGAAGATCCTGAACACGACGCAGAGCATGATTCTGGTGCTGGATACCGCAGGATTGATCAGTTACGCCAATCGGCGCTGCTATGAGGCGGGGTATCAGGAAGAAGAGCTGATCGGCCACCGGCTGGTGGATTGGGTAGACGCCACGCACCGTGGAGAGTTTGAAGGCGCGCTGGAGACCACGGCGCACGGGCACCAAGTGGAGAATATCGAGTTGCCAGTGCGGCGCGGTGACGGGTCCATGGGGCATTTTTCCATCAGCTTAAGCCCCATGCGCGATGAGCAGAATGCCGTGAACAGCGTCGTGGTGGTGATGACGGACATTACCGACGCAGCGCTGCTGCAGTCCAAGCTGGCGCACAGCGAGAAAATGGCCACCATTGGGCGACTGGTTTCCGGTGTGGCGCATGAGGTAAACAACCCCCTGGCGGCCATCCTGGGGTTTACCGACTTGCTTTTGGAAAATCCGGCGGTACCGGACTCTGCCCGCGAGGATTTGAAAATTATTTTGCAGGAAACGCAACGCACGAAGGACATCGTGCAAGATCTGCTGAGCTTTGCGCGCCAACGGCCGGTGCAGCGCGAACTGGTACAGATCAACAATGTTCTGCGGCAGACCATCAAGCTCCGCAGTTACGATTTTGCGAGCCATGGCGTGGAAGTGGAAGAGGATTTCGAGCCGTCGTTGGCGTTCACGCTGGGGGACGCGCAGCAACTGCAGCAAGTGTTCCTGAATATTCTCAATAATGCGTACGACGCGGTGCAAGAATCCGGCCAGCGCGGGCACATCCGCATTTCGACCAAGCAGCGCGGCGAATCGGTGGAAGTGGCCATCAGCGACAACGGTACCGGCATCGTGGATCCGCAGAGAATTTTTGATCCGTTTTACACCACCAAGCAGGTGGGCAAAGGCACGGGGCTGGGACTGAGCATTTGTTACGGCATCGTGCGCGCGCACGGCGGCGAGATTCAATGTTGGAATAATGGCGCGGCGCCGGGTAGCACGTTTCTGGTGCGCGTGCCAGTGGCTACGGATGCCGCGACGAACGCGGTGGCGAAGGAAGCTGGGCGATGAGTACGCCGGTGCTGCAGCAATCGCTCGCGCCGATTCTGGTGATTGAAGACGAGCCCTCGGTGATCGCGTTTTTGCGCGCGGCGCTGCAGCGGAGAGGCTATCACGTGGAACACGCGGCGAGCGGAGCGGACGGCCTGGCATTGCTGAAAGACGGGCGCTACGCGGGAGTGATTTCCGATGTGCGCATGCCTGGGTCGGTGAACGGCGCCGAAGTGCATCGCTGGATCCAGCAGCACCGGCCGGAATTGGCGGCGCGCATCATCTTGATCAGCGGGGACACGGCGAACAGCGAAACGCAGTCCCTGCTGCAACGCAGCGGTACACCGTGCATCGAGAAGCCTTTTCGGGTGCAGCATTTACTGCAAGTTGTGGAGAGAACCTTCGGGAAACCATGAGCCACGAGATGAAAACGCGGTTGTTGGTGGTGGACGACGAGCAGAGCATCAGGCGCCTGTGCATGACCATCGGCACCTCGCTGGGATTTGTGTGCGCCGAGGCGGAGAGCGCGGAAGTGGCGCTGGCGCGGCTGGACAGCGAAGCTCCGGACTTGCTGCTGACGGACCTGAAGCTGCCCACGCGGTCCGGCGTGGAATTACTGCAGCAAACCAAGAAAATTCTGCCGCATACGGAAGTGGCGATTATGACCGGGCATGGCTCCATCGAATCGGCGGTCGATGCCATGAAGCTCGGCGCTTACGATTACATCGAGAAGCCCTTTCGTGTGGAAAAGATGCGGCTGCTGCTGCAGCGCATGGCGGAAAAGGTGCGGTTGGTTACGGAAAATGAATTCCTGCGGGAGCGCGTTAGTGCGGAAGAGAACCTCGACGGTATCATCGGCACTTCGGCGAACATTCAAGACGTGTTGCGCGTCGTGGGCCGGCTAAAAGACACGCGCACGCCGGTGCTGATCTGCGGCGAAAGCGGCACCGGCAAAGAACTCGTGGCACGCGCGATTCATTTCCGTGGCGCGCTGGCGCAAGAGCCGTTCGTCGCGGTGGATTGCGGGTCGCTGGTGCCAACGCTCATGGAAAGCGAACTCTTCGGTTACGAAAAGGGCGCGTTCACGGGGGCCATCAAGTCGAAGGCCGGCTTGTTCCAGGCGGCTAACGGCGGCACCATTTTCCTGGATGAAATTGGCGAACTGCCCCTCGAAATGCAGGCCAAACTGCTGCGCGTATTGCAAGAAAAAGAAGTACGCCCCGTCGGCAGCAACGAAAAAGTCAACGTGGACGTCCGCGTGATTGCCGCGACGAACCGTAATCTTGAGGAGGCCTATCGCGCCGGCACGTTTCGCAAAGACCTGTATTTCCGCCTGAACGTGGTGACTGTGCAGCTCCCGTCGCTGCGCGAGCGGCGCTCCGATATCCCGATGCTCACGCACCACTTCCTCGGCCGATACGCGCAGAGCTCGCAAATACAGGTGACCGCCGCGGCCATGAAGAGCCTGCTGCAGTACGACTGGCCGGGCAACGTGCGCGAACTGGAGAATTGTGTAGCACGCGCCGTGGCCCTGGGCGACGGCAAGATCATCGACGTGGCAGACCTGCCGCCGGCGATTCGCGCGGAGCTGCCCGAAGGGCCAGCGGCGAA